>NZ_CP086106.1:2348333-2656250 GCF_016765655.2 Skermanella mucosa | reverse complement strand
GGTAAGGCGCAGGAACGGCGCTATGCGGCGGACCTGGTCGACCGGGATGTCCGACTTCAGCCGGCCCTTCTTGTCGTCGAAGGGCCTTTCGATGGTCAGAAGGTCGGCATGCCCGCCGGACGCGACGCGTGTGAACACGGGATGTTCGGGACCGATCCGCAGGCTGGTCGCGGGCGGCGGATCGCCGAACAGTCCGCCCGACTCCTGGCCCTGGGACAGCAGGAACCGGGCGAACCGGAACGCCAGGGTCGCCTTGCCGATGCCCGGCACGCCGCCGATCAGCCAAGCATGCGGCAGCCGGCCCGAGTTCCAGGCGTCGAGCAGGATCCGCTCCGCCTGGTCATGGGCCAGAAGCTCCGGATTATGGCGGGGATCGGCAATCTCCGTGCTCATGGCCGGAGCCGCCCGGTCACGGCGGCCAGGATGGCGGCATGGACCTGCTCGACCGTGCCGCCGGCATCGATCACGACGCAACGGCCGGGTTCGCGGGACGCTATGTCCAGGAACCCGTCGCGGAGACGCTCGTGGAAGCCCAGATCCATCCGCTCGTAGCGGTCCTCGCCGTCATGCCGGGAGTGGGCGCGAGCGACTCCGGTACCCGGCGGAATGTCGAGGATCAGGGTCAGGTCGGGGGCGAAATCGCCGACGGTCACGCCATAAAGCCGCTCGATCGGCTCCCGCCCCAACCCATGGCCATAGCCCTGATAGGCCATGGTGCTGTCGGCGAAGCGATCGGAAACGACCCAGCGGCCGGCGTCCAGCGCCGGCCAGACCGTCCGCGTCAGGTGGTCACGGCGCGCCGCGAAATGGAGAAGGGCTTCGGTCACCCCATCCCACCGGCCCGGCTCTCCGGACACCAGGAGCTTGCGGATCTCTTCCGCCCCCGTGGCCCCGCCGGGCTCGCGGGTTGCCAGGACATCCCTGCCCTGCCCCGCCAGCGCCGCCACCAGCAGCTTGAGCTGGGTACTCTTGCCAGCGCCCTCGCCGCCTTCGAACGTGATGAATCGGCCGCGCGTCACCGGTCAGCTGCCTCCGCCCGAAATCAGGTGCATCGCCGCGGCGCCGATCCGGCCGACGAAGCCGAGCCGATCGACGCTCTGGCCCGCCACCAGCGGCACTTCCTTCCTGCTGAAGCCCGGCGCCTCCATGACGATCTTGCCCAGCGGCGTGCCCTGGGCGACCGGTGCCGGCACAGGTTCCTCCAGCACGACCGAGACCTTGAGGTTGCGGCGCTCGTCCCGGTTCATGGTGACCCGCAGGTCCTCCTCGACCACCAGCGGGACGGTGTCGGAATCACCCAGCCAGACGGCGGCCTGATCGACCGGCTCCCCCTTCTTGAACAGGGCGTAGGACTCGAATTCCCGGAACCCCCATTCCAGCAGGCGGGCCGACTCGTCGGCGCGGGCCTGCATGCTGGGCAGCCCGTTGACCACCAGCACGAGCCGCCGGCCGTTGCGCTCCGCTGACGCCGTCAGGCCGTAGCCCGCGGTCTCGGTATGGCCGGTCTTCAGCCCGTCCACGTCCATGTTGCGGTACAGCAGCGGGTTGCGGTTGCCCTGCTTGATCCCGTGATAGGTGAACTCGGTCTGGGAGTAGTAGTGATAGTATTCCGGGTAGTCCTTGATCAGGTGCTGGGCCAGCAGCGCCAGGTCGGAGGCGGTCGAATAGTGGTTCTCGTCGGGCCAGCCGGTGGAGTTCTTGAAGTTGCTCTCGTTCAGGCCGATCTCCCGCGCGCGCCGCGTCATTTCCTCCGCGAACCGCTCTTCCGAGCCGGACAGCCCTTCCGCCAGCACGACCGAGGCGTCGTTGCCGGACTGGACGATGACGCCCTTGATGAGGTCTTCGACCCTGATCTGCGCGTTCAGCTCGGTGAACATCTTCGAGCCCTGCATGCGCCAGGCACGCTCGCTGACCGGAAGCGTATCGTCCAGCGACAGGCGGCCCGCCCTGAGACGATCGAAGACCATGTACATGGTCATGATCTTGCTCATCGAGGAGGTCGGCATGCGCTGGTGGGCGTTCTTCTCGAACAGGGTTGTCCCCGTCGACATGTCGATCAGGATCGCCTGCTTCGCGATGGTGTCGATCGACGCAGCCGACGAGACGCTCGCGATGCAGGAGACGATGATCCCTGCGATCCAGGCGATCGGTTTGCGCGGATGGGCGACGGACATCTCTTTCGTTATCCTCATTTTCCAAGTACCTGCGCGGCATGGACTCCAGCCGCGCGCTGCCCGGGGTTCGATCCTCGCGGACGCCCCCGTATCGTCTTCAATCGACGATGACCCGTGCGCCGTTGCTGCCGGCCTCGATCACTTGGCCCAGGACCTGGTCCGCCGCCTCAATGGTCGGAAGAGGACCGACACGGACCCGGAAATACTGGGTATCGCCGACCATGGCCGGGTCGATCCGGGAAACCCCCAGGCCCGACAGCCGCGCCCGCAGCCTGTTGGCGTTTTCATACACCGTGAAGGCCCCGGCCTGCACGTAGATCCTGCCGGAAGAGCGCACCGGAAGCTCGGCGACGACCGGAGCCGGCATGAACCGGCCGTCCACCGTGGCACCCGGAAGGGTCTGCGCCGGATCGAACGCACGCCGTTCCGCGACCTGTATCGGGACCTGGGCTCCTTCGACCTGCACGGCACCCCGCGGCGCCGCGACCGGTACCGGGGCTCCGTCGGGCGATACTTGCGCCACGTCGACTCCGGCCTGCCCTGCCCGCGCGGCGGCGGCGACCGCCCTGCTTTCGTCCGGCAGGACCGTGACGCGGACCTTCGCGCTCCCCTGAGCTTCGAACCCGAGCAGTTGGGCGCCGCGGCGGGACAGGTCGACGATTCGGCCGGGCACGAACGGGCCTCGGTCGTTGATCCGGACGATGATGGACCGGCCGTTCTCCAGGTTCGTCACCCGCACGAGGCTCGGCATCGGCAGCGTCTTGTGCGCGCCGGTCAGTTCGTTCTGGTCGAACCGTTCGCCGTTCGCCGTCGTTTCGGCGTGGAATCCTGGTCCGTACCACGACGCTATCCCGGTCTCGTCGTAGCCGAAATCCTCCTTGGGATAGTACCAGACCCCCTTGATCTGGTATGGCTCCCCGATCTTGTAGCCGCCCATGGCGGACCGGACGCCACCCTGGCCGGCCACCTTGGACGATGGGGTCTGGGTGGAGCATCCCGACAGGGCGATGATGGCGGCGGCCACCAGCAGAGCATTCAACAGATTGCTGGCCACAGCTTTCCCGGCCATCCTGGCTTCCTCGATAGGTGGGGCGAACCTAACCCATCTAAGCCAAAGCTCCAACAAAAATGGTTAACCGATTCGAGTAATCAGGCGGGTCCGGGAAACAGGCTGTCGGTCCGGCCCATGATCCTGTAGGCGACCAGCCCGATCCATTCGCGCATGCTTTCGTTCAGCGCATCCAGGCCGGCCAGCAGGTCCGGTCCCCACATCAGTTCGCCGGCGCTGCGGTAGTCGACCGGGTAGGCCACGACTGGCCAGCCGGCCTTGCGGAAGATGCCGACCGACCGCGGCATATGGGCGGCGGACGTGATGATGAGCCAGGTTCCGCCGGAAGCCGCGCCGACCAGATCCTTGGTGAAGAGCGCATTTTCGTAGGTGTTGCGCGACTCGCGCTCGAACAGGATCCGGGAAATGTCGAAGCCCAGCCCGTCCAGCACCTCGGCGATGACGTCGGTTTCCCGCAGGTCGCCGGAAAAGACGAAGCCTGACCCGCCGGTGAAGACCAGCCGGGCATCCGGATAGCGCCGGGCAAGCCTGACGAACTCGGTGATCCGCTCGGCGGCGCCGTTCAGCACCGGCTGCCCCCGGTCGGCGGTCATCTCGGTATGGACGGAACCGCCGAGAAGGATGATCCCGTCCACCACCTCGGGCAGGTCCGGCCGGGGAAACCGCTCCTCCAGCGGCCGAAGGGTCACCTGCCCGATCGGCAGCAGCGTGATGAGGGCCACCGCCAGGATGCCTGCGGTGGTCATCCACCACCCTGCCCGCCTCAGGCCGGAGCGGCCGCTGACCTGCAAAAGCTGCCCGACGACCAGCAAAGCCGCCAGGACGTTGCCGGGCTTCACGAGCGCCCAGACCAGCTTCGACAGGACGAAGGACATGGGTCGAAGCCGATCCGGGACTTGTGCCGTGCCGTCAGATGTCGGCGTAGCAGTGGGTTTCGGCCGCTCCGCCGGGGTGGGTCACCGCCCCCTTCTCGGCGTCGCCGACGAGCTGCGCGTACTTCCACAGCGTACCGGACTGGAAGTCGTGGCGGCGCGGCGTCCACGCCTTGCGGCGCTCCGCCAATTCCTCGTCCGACAGCTCGACCGTGATGGTCCCGGCCTCGGCGTCGATCGAGACGATGTCGCCGTCGTTCAGCAGGCCGATCGGACCGCCGACCGCCGCCTCCGGCCCGACATGGCCGATGCAGAAGCCGCGCGTGGCACCTGAGAAACGGCCGTCGGTGATCAGGGCAACCTTGTCGCCCATGCCCTGGCCGTAGATGGCCGAGGTGGTCGACAGCATCTCGCGCATGCCGGGGCCGCCCCGCGGTCCCTCGTAGCGGATGACGATCACCTCGCCTTCCTTGTAGTCGCGGCGCTCGACGGCGGCGAAGGCCTCCTCCTCGCAGTCGAACACGCGGGCCGGGCCGCTGAACTGGAGCTTCTTCATGCCGGCGACCTTCACGATCGCGCCGCCGGGCGCCAGATTGCCGCGCAAGCCCACGACGCCGCCGGTCGGGGTGATCGGGTCGCTGGTCGGACGGATGACGTCCTGGTCGGTCGGGAACACCACGTCGGCGAGGTTCTCCGCGATCGTCTTGCCGGTCACCGTCATGCAGTCGCCGTGCAGGTATCCGCCGTCCAGAAGCGCCTTCATCAGGACCGGCACGCCGCCGATCTCGAACAGGTCCTTGGCGACATAACGCCCGCCCGGCTTCAGGTCGGCGATGTAAGGGGTGCGCTTGAACACCTCGGCGACGTCGTGGAGGTCGAACTCGATACCGCACTCGTGCGCGATCGCCGGCAGGTGCAGGCCCGCGTTGGTCGATCCGCCGGAGGCGGCCACGACGACGCAGGCGTTCTCCAGCGCCTTGCGGGTCACAATGTCCCGCGGCCGAATGTTGCGCTTGACTAGTTCCATGACGGCACGGCCCGAAGCCTCGGCATAAGCGTCGCGGCTCTCGTAGGGGGCCGGGGCGCCGGCGGAACCGGGAAGCGCTATGCCCATCGCCTCGGACACGCAGGCCATCGTATTGGCGGTGAACTGACCGCCGCAGGAACCGGCCGACGGGCAGGCGACGCATTCCAGCTCGTGCAGGTCGCTGTCACTCATCCGGCCGGCCGAGTGGGCGCCGACCGCCTCGAACACGTCCTGCACCGTGACGTCCTTGCCCTTGTACTTGCCCGGCAGGATCGAGCCGCCATACATGAAGACGCTCGGAACGTTCAGCCGCACCATGGCCATCATCATGCCGGGCAGCGACTTGTCGCAGCCTGCCAGCCCGACCAGCCCGTCGTAGCAGTGGCCCCGCATGGTCACCTCGACGGAGTCCGCGATGACCTCGCGGCTGACCAGCGACGACTTCATGCCGGCATGGCCCATCGCGATGCCGTCGGTGACGGTGATGGTGGTGAATTCGCGCGGGGTGCCCGCCCCCGCCTTGACGCCGATCTTGACCGCCTGCGCCTGCCGGTTCAGCGAGATGTTGCAGGGAGCCGCCTCGTTCCAGCAGGTCGCGACGCCGATGAAGGGCTGCGCGATCTCCTCCTCCGTCATCCCCATGGCGTAGTAATAGGAGCGATGCGGCGCCCGCTCGGGCCCAACGGACACATGCCGGCTCGGCAGGTTCGATTTGTCCCAGGTGGTGGGTTTGTTGTCGCCGTAGGGCATGACCGATTACCTCTTGTTGCCATTTGGCCCGCGGAGGGCTGCTCTTGTTGCGCCGGAACATAGCGCCGCGGGTTTCCGAAGCCTAGTGCGCTTTGGACGGCAAAGGTGAATGGCGGGGCGGGATGCTCGGATGCGAAAGGCGCATGGCTGGCTCGCGCCACCAATTCTCTAGAAAACGGGCGGCGACTTCTCGAAGTCGAACCACAATCTCTCGTTCTCGAAGAAAACGCGGCCGAAAAGTAGTGACTCAATCTTCGCCGCGGAGCCGGCCGCGATTCTACGGTAGATTAGGCACCACCCACAATGAATCAAAACAAAACGATTGCCAAGATTTATTCAGTGAATACTCAATCTGGTTCTTAAATCCGTTGCCAATCTCACTGCCTGAATCATCTAAGTGATGATTGTTTGGTATCCGGGATCGAGATCTCTGGCCGATTTTTGAAAATGTGGCGGATATTCTACTTTCAACATAGCCTTGGATATCGCGGAGCCGCGCTACGATGAGCGATTCTACTTGAATGGATTGCTTTCATCATAATCTATCCAACCTTTCTGGTTGGCTTCCTTCTCTATTTCATCGAGAAGCTCTTCAACACCTAAAGGTTTAGCCACTGCAGAGCTTGCAGCGACCTCTCGGCGCCCACCAGCCGGCGGCTTCTTGCGGGTTGACGAGACGTGCGGCGAATCACTTTGCGGTGGGCGCCTTGCCGCTTTGCCGCGGCGCCCCAAGTCGCCCGCTGGTCTCGATGGCATCTCACTCCTTCGCCATAGTGTTAACACAAAAGAATATAAATACCCCGCGCTGTTTGATCAAGAACCGATCCAATCCACGCTATCGGAAATTTTCAGACAGGGATTCGAGGCAAAGCCCCGTTCATAGGAAAATATACTGGCAGCAATCGTAAGTGTCGGCGACACCGTGAAACAGCTTCGGCTTGGCTGATGATGTATACATCTCTCTTTGCCAAAGGACCGCAAACCCTCGGGTTCCCCGCTGGGATGTCACCGCGCTCTCTTCTTGTACACTCTTTGTTCTTTTATAGGAAACGCGGATGGTCCGGACCGCGCCATCGGCGTCGGACCACCATTTCCCGTCGAGGTCATCGTCAGTAAAGCCCCCTGGGAAACGGTGGTCCGACGCCGGCTTACGCCGAAGTCAGCCGTGCGAGCGCCTCGGCCAGCTTCTGCTTCGCCGACTCCGCCGCAGCACGGCGGTCCCGCTGCTCCTCGATCACCTCTTCGGGCGCGCGGGAAACGAAGTTCGCGTTGTTCAGCTTCTGGTCGATCTTCGCGACCTCACCGGAAAGCTTGTCGATCTCCTTCGTCAGGCGGGCCTTCTCCTGGTCGATGTCGATCACGCCGGCCAGGGGCAGCACCACCGTCGCCTCGTCCAGCACCGCCTGGACGGCTCCCTTGGGCGCCGGATCGCCGGTCGTCGCGGCGGAGGACAGGCGGGCCATGCGCAGGATGATGTCGCGGTGGGTATCCAACCGCTGGACCGTCTCCGCCGAGGCGTCCTTGAGAAGCATCGGGATCTGGGCGCCCGCCGGCACGTTCATCTCGTTCCTGACGGTACGGATCGCCGAAACCAGGCGGACCACCCAGTCCATCTCGGCCTGGGCGGCACCGTTCTCCATCTCCGGGCCGAACTCCGGCCAGGCGGCGCGGATCAGGCCGGTCGCCCGGTCAGTACCGATCTGCTCCCAAAGCTCCTCCGTGATGAAGGGCATGAAGGGGTGCAGCAGGTGGAGGATCTCGTCGAGCACCCAGGCTGTCGTCGCCCGCGTCTCCGCCTTGGCGGCGGCGTCGTCTCCGTTGAGGATCGGCTTGGTGAACTCCAGGTACCAATCGCAGAAGGTACCCCAGGTGAACTGGTACAGCGTGTTGGCCGCGTCGTTGAAGCGATAGGCCTCGATCGCCTCGGCCGCGCGGGCAGACGTCTTCGCCACCTCGCCGACGATCCAGCGGTTGACCGTCTGGCCGACGGCCCCGGGGTCGAAGCCCGCCTGCGGCAGGCACTCGTTCATCTGGCAATAGCGCGCGGCATTCCACAGCTTGGTCGCGAAGTTGCGGTATCCCTCGACGCGGCCGACCGCCAGCTTGATGTCGCGCCCCTGCGCCGCCATGGCCGCCAGCGTGAAGCGCAGCGCGTCGCAGCCATATTCGTCGATCAGGTTCAGTGGGTCGATGACGTTGCCCTTGGACTTCGACATCTTCTGCCCGCGCTCGTCGCGCACCAGGGCGTGGATGTAGACGTGGCGGAACGGCACGTCGCCCATGAAGTGAAGCCCCATCATCATCATCCGGGCGACCCAGAAGAAGATGATGTCGAAGCCGGTGACCAGCACGTCGCCCGGGTAGTAGCGTTCCAGCTCCTTGGTCTGCTGCGGCCAGCCCAAGGTCGAGAACGGCCACAGCGCCGACGAGAACCAGGTGTCCAGCACGTCCGGGTCGCGGGTCAGCTCGGTCTCCGAGCCGTAATGGGCCGCGGCCGCCGCTTTGGCCGCCTCCTCGGTCTCCTCGACGAAGACGGTCCCGTCCGGGCCGTACCACGCCGGGATCTGATGGCCCCACCAGATCTGCCGGCTGATGCACCAGGGCTGGATGTTGCGCATCCATTCGAAATAGGTGTTCTCCCACTGCTTGGGAACGAACACCGTCCTGCCCTCCTCGACCGCCTTGATCGCGGGCTGGGCCAGGGTGACCGCGTCGCAGTACCATTGGTCGGTCAGCCACGGCTCGATCACCATGCCGGACCGGTCGCCGTGGGGCAGCATGTGCGTGTGCGGCTCGATCTTCTCGACGAGGCCCAGCTCTTCCAGGTCGGCGACGATCCGCTTGCGCGCCTCGTACCGGTCCAGGCCGCGGTAGGCTTCGGGGATGATCGCGTCGTCGATGATCCGGGCGTCCCGGTCCAGGACGTTGATCATCTCCAGGCCGTGGCGCCGGCCGACCTCGAAGTCGTTGAAATCGTGTGCCGGGGTGATCTTGACCGCGCCGCTGCCGGTCTCCGGGTCGGCATACTCGTCACCGACGATCCTGATGCGCCGCCCGACCAGCGGCAGCACCGCGAAGCCTCCGATCAGGTCGCGATAGCGCTCGTCCTCAGGATGCACCGCGATGGCGGTGTCGCCCAGCATGGTTTCCGGCCGGGTGGTCGCGACGGTGATGAAGCGGTCTGGCTGGTTCTCCAACGGATACTTGAAGTGCCAGAGGTGTCCCTTGACCTCCCGCGACTCCACTTCCAGGTCGGAGATCGCGGTATGCAGCTTCGGGTCCCAGTTGACCAGGCGCTTGTCGCGGTAGATGAGCTTCTGCCTGTGCAGCGTGACGAAGACTTTGGCGACCGCCTCCGACAGGCCCTCGTCCATGGTGAAGCGCTCGCGCTCCCAGTCGGGCGAGGCGCCCAGCCGGCGAAGCTGGCGCGTGATCGTGCCGCCCGACTCAGCTTTCCACTGCCAGACCTTGTCGATGAAGGCGGCGCGGCCCAAGTCGTGGCGCGTCTTGCCTTCGGCTGCCAGATTACGCTCGACCACCATCTGGGTCGCGATGCCGGCATGGTCGGTTCCCGGCTGCCACAGGGCGTCGTCGCCGCGCATGCGGTGGTACCGGATCAGGATGTCCTGGAGGGTGAAGGTCAGCGCGTGCCCCATGTGCAGGCTGCCCGTCACGTTGGGCGGCGGCATCATGATGGTATAGGGCCGGGCGTTCGACTCGGCATGGGCGGCGAAGGCGCCCGACTTCTCCCACGCGTCGTAGTGCTTCGCTTCGACGTCGGCGGGGCGGTAGGTCTTGTCCAGCATCGCTGAATCTTTCAACTTTTCGGGTCCCTGGATCTGAATGACCTGGACCACGGAAATGGATTTGGCGGACCCTGCCTTCAGCACGGTCCGCCCCGATCAGTTCTGACGCCCAAGGCTTATGGCTGGATCGCTCGTCAGCCGCCCTGGGCGCGGCGTACCATCTTCTCGATCTCGCGCTGGACCATTCGCTCGACCATGGGCGGCAGGTTCTGGTCCAGCCAGTCGCGCAGCAGCGGCCGCATGACGTCCTTCAGGATATCCTCGACCGTCGGGCCGCCGCCATAGGCCTGCATACTGCCGGAGAAGCGGTTGCCGCCGATGCTGCTCGCGAGCTGCGCGAAGGCGGCGCTGGTCGCGGCCGCCGTCGGTGCCGACACCAGATCGTCGTCGTCATAGCTGGAAACCGGCTGACGGCGCGGCGCCGGCTTGTCGAACAGGTCGTCCAGGGAGTCGAGGGACAGCGGCGGCTCAGGCTCCTCGGGTTCGGGCTCCGGATCCATCGCCCGGGCCCATGGATCGTCCTGCGGATCCTCCACGTCGATGACGGAACCGTCGTCCTGCACCATCTGGGTGAGTTCCAGCACATCCTCGTCCATCGGCTCCTCGGGAGGAGGCGGCGGAGGCGGAGCGACATAGGCCGAGACGGGAGCCGGCGTGGGAGCGGGAGGCGGCGGGGCCGGTTCAGGCTTGCTCGGCTCCGCAGGCTCGGTGTCTTCGGATATGATTCGCCGGATGGAGGCTAGGATTTCCTCCATCGATGGTTCTTGCTGGGACTTGGTATCACTCATCAGCGCAACCCCAGGGGCCTGATCCGGAACCCGGAGCCTATGTCACAACAGGTTAAATTACTACCAAGTCGTTCAACCGGTCTGGCGAGAGCCGAAGTTTCACTCATCGATATCGGTGCCCCACCACTTGTCGCGAACCTGTTTGTAGTGCTTCTCGTGGTCGTAGTAGTTGACCTGGAGTCCGAGTTGGCGGGCGGTGAGCTGACCGGTGGCTTCCAGCACGGCAAAGGCGGCGACGGTCTCGTCGCGTTGCGCCCGGACCAGTTCGACCCGCGCATCCAGCAGCTCCTGCTCCGAGTCCAGCGTGTCCAGGGTCGTCCGCGATCCGACCAGGGCTTCCTGGCGCACGCCTTCCAGCGCGATCTCGGAGGCCCGGACCTGGGATTGGCGCGATTGAATCGTGGCGCGGGCGGTGGTCAGTCCCTCCCAGGCCCGGATGGCGTTTTCCACCACTTGGCGCCGCGCCTCCTCGATCTGGATGCGCCGCTGGCTGGCGGTCTGCCGGGCCTCGCGGACCCGCGCCGCCGTCGAACCGGCCTGGTAGAGCGGGATCGTGACGGAAGCCACCACCGAGGCGCCGTCGGACCGGTCGGCCTGGCTGCTCGGCTCATAGACACGCGACACAGTGCCGCGCAGGTTGGCCGACGGCAGCATCTCGCCCCGGACCTGGTCGACCGCGTTGCGGGCCGCCGTTTCCGAATACTCCGCCGCCACCACGCCGGGATTGTTGCTCTCGGCCAGCGAGATCGTTTCCTCGCGGGTCGCCGGCAGGTCGAAGCGCAGGCGTGGTGCCGTCAGCCGGCCGGGAGGCGATCCGATCAGGCGGGCATAGACCGCGCGGCTGGCGCTCAGCAGGCCCTCGGCCTGAATCCGGTCGGAAACCGCGCGGGCAAGCCGCGACTCCGCTTGGCTGACGTCGGTCCGGGTGATCTCGCCGACATTGAACCTGTCCTGCGAGGCGTCGAGCTGCCGCCGCAGCACCTGCTCGTTGTTGACGTTCAGGTCCACGACGGCCTGGTCCCGCACCACGTCCAGGTAGGCGGTCGCGGCATCGAGCAGGACCGACTGCTCGGTGGACAGCAGGTCCGCCCGCTGGGCCTGGACCAGGGCTTCGGCGCGCTTGGTGCTCGCCTCCGTCCTGCCGCCGGTATAGAGCGGCTGCACGACGCTGAGATCGACTCCCCGCTGCTGCAGGTTGCTGTCGCGGTTGACGCCGGCCGCACGGGTCCGCTGCCGGTTGTAGCCCGCGTCGGCGGTGGCTTCCACCGACGGACGGTAGCCGGACAGCGCCTGCGGCACCAGTTCGTCGGTCGCGCGCAGCTGGGCGCGCTGCGAATCGATCGTCGGATTGGTCGCATAGGCGTTCGCCAGCGCTTCCTCCAGGCTCTGCGCAGAGGCGGGCTGGCTCGCCACCAGGGCCAGCAGGGCGCCGCCCAGTGAAGCACCGAGGGCGGTGCCGGTCCGCCGTGAGTTCCGTCTCATCAATACACCTTCATCGTCGGATCGATTCGGCGAGCCCATGCGTCAACGCCGCCCATCAGGTTGGTCGCCTTGTCGAACCCGTTGTGACGCAGCCAGGCGGTCGCCTGGGCGCTCCGCCCACCATGATGGCACACCACGACGATCTGCCGATCCTTCGGGAGTTCCCCGGCGCGACGGGCCAGCGCCCCCAGGGGAACGCTGGTGCTCCCCTCGATCGCGCAGAGTTCGAACTCCCAAGGTTCCCGCACGTCCACCAGGGCGAGATCGGCGCCGGACTGGCGCAGACCCTGAAGAGCATCGACATCTATCTGCAGCGGCACTGTGTCGGTCATCACTCGCTCCTAGTCACTTGATGCTCCAGGCCCGCATCCGTCGGACATCGCGGCCGGTCGTCAGAACTGGAAGACCGGCTTGGGCTCGAAGCCCGGAAGCAGGGGAGTGGAGGCATCGAACAGGATGCGGCCGGTCTCGACCGCGCCGGTGCGCTGGAACAGGCGCGCCTGCCCCATCCGCGCGTCCGGCGCCACCACCGTCACCAGCCGGCCGCCGTCCGCCAGCTGGTCCAGGATCGCCTTCGGAACCTCGGTCACCGCGCCGTGGATCAGGATTGCGTCGTAGGGCGCCTGCTTGGCATAGCCCTCGGTCAGCGGCCCCTGCACCAGCACGACGTTGTCCACGCCCAGTTCGCGCAACGTCTCCTCGGCCCGGGCCGCCAGCTCGGGGTTCTCCTCGAGCGCGACCACGGTCGCCGCCATGCGCGACAGGAGGGCGCTGGCGTAGCCCGTGCCGCAGCCGATATCGAGGACGATGTCCGTCGGCTTGACCCGCGCCTCCTGGAGGAGGCGGGCGATCACCATGGGCTCGATCAGATACCGCCCCTTGGCGACCGGGATATCTTCGTCCACATAGGCGAAGCCGCGCGACGCCTTGGGCACGAACAGTTCGCGGGGAATGGTCGACATCGCATCGACCAGCGCGTGGTCGGTTACTTTGTTGGGGCGGACCTGCCCTTCGACCATGTTGTAGCGGGCTGCGGAATAATCGGGCATGGCAACCGTTTTCTGATCTTGTTTCATCCGGCGCGCCAGTCTTCCGCGGCGGAGCGGCGCTGTATCGCCTTATATCCGTCAATGCGTTCGAACACAACGGAGAGCCATCGAAGCGTCTGACGACACAGGCGGTCTGTCGCATGGATGCCTCATCGGCGGGTAGCGGCACGCCGTCCGCCGCTTGACCGGCGGTTCCGGGCCGGCTATATCAGGTCACCTCTCCGGAGCCGGCACGATCAAGGGCCGGTCCCGGCACCTGGCGCGGTGGCAGAGTGGTGATGCAGCGGACTGCAAATCCGTATATCCGGGTTCGATTCCCGGCCGTGCCTCCAATCCCCCATGTTCCTCGACATTTGAGCAAAGGCATGGCAGCGCGGCCATCACCGCGGCCAGCGGCTAAACTTGCGCCCTGGTGACTAATCTTCGGCCTGCCCCACCGGAAAGCTGTCCCCTCCCCTGCCCTCCCCTGCCCTCTTCCGTTGAGAACACATATACCCCTATCGATATTATCTTGTTTTCAGGAAAGACAAACTTCTTTATATAGTCGCTCTTTGTTTACCTGATTATGGAATAGGTCGACAATGCTGACGCATTTTTACTACACCTTCAAAACTATTCAGGCGGACCTTTTTGAAAACGTGGCAGATGCCCGCCGGATTCGTGCATCATACTTTTCGAAAGCGAATTGTTGGCCTGGAGTGACGGTTCGATGTGATCCGACGCCCCGGCCGGAGAACCGGCCGGCCCGAGCGGAACCCTGAAGGATCGGGGAACTCAAGGCAGGCCTGTAAGTCAGTACGAGGAGCGGATCATGCAAATCGCGGCAGGACATACAGCATCGTTCACCCGCAACCACGCCGTGGCGGCCCTGGCCGGATTGGCACTGACCGTTGCGGTGGCCGGCGGAATCGCGTTCACCGCGTGGCAGGGGCCGTCCGACCTCCTGGCCGTCCCGGACGCTGCCCTGCCGGAGAATACCCGGCCGATGATCCTGGTGCCCCTGCCGCGCTGAGCCGCGGACCCTTCATCCCCTTCCCACCTCTCCTTCGCTGGCGCGACTGCAGCGGGGGCAGGCCTTGCCGCGCTGCCTGCCCCCGCACTTTTTTGTCCGCCCTCCTTGCCCGACAGGCGCTTGATGAAGCCTCCGTTCCCGCACATGTGATTGATACGGCGCGCGGCGATCGCGCGGATGCGAGGGAGGTCTGTGATGCTTTCGCCTGTCCGCCTGCTGGACCGACCGCTGGCCCGCCTGGGCCGGCTTGGATTGATCGCCGCGCTGGCCGCGGCCCCATGGGTCGCGAGGCCGGCTCCGGTCGCTGCCCAGCGGGTCGAGGCGCCCGACGTGACCGCGATGATGCAGTCGGTCGTCGGGATCAAGGCTACGGTCCCCTCCGACGCCCGCTCCGCCGAAAGCCTCGGTACGGAGCGTATTGGCAGCGGCATCGTGATCGACGGCGCGGGACTGATCGTCACCATCGGTTACCTGATCATGGAAGCCAGCGCGGTCGAGGTCCGGACCGCCGAAGGCAAGGTCCATCCCGCCGAGATCGTGGCCTACGACCATGTCAGCGGCTTCGGCCTGCTCAGGGGACAGTACGGGTTCCGCGCCAAGCCGATGCGGCTCGGCCGCTCCGAGGAGGCCAAGGTCGGTGATCCGATGCTGGCCCTGGCCCACGGCGGTCCCGGCGCGGTCCACGCGACGCTGGTCGTCAGCAAACGGGAGTTCGCGGGATACTGGGAATACCTGCTGGACGAGGCGATCTTCACCTCGCCGGCCATTGCCGAATTCGGGGGCGCGGCACTAGTCTCGCCCAGGGGTGAACTTATGGGCGTCGGCTCCCTGTTCGTCCACGACGCGGCGCCGCCGCTGGTGGCACCCGGCAACATGTTCATCCCGGTGGATGTGCTCCATCCCATTCTCGGCGATCTGCTGGCACTCGGCCGCTCCGCCGAGTCGCCCCGTCCCTGGCTCGGCGTCACCACCCAGCAGGCCGGAGACCGGCTCGTCATCCAGCGGGTCACGCCGGGCAGCCCGGCGGCGGCGGCCGGCCTGCGCCCGGACGATGCGATCGTCGCCGTCGGCGGCCAGCCGGTCAACCGGCTTGCGGATTTCTATCGGAAAATCTGGGCGTTGGGCGAAGCCGGCGTCAGCGTCCCGCTCGGGATCCAGCGCGCGGGACGGGTCGAGACGGTGTCGGTCCAGTCTATCGACCGGCTCCGCCACCTCAGGCTCAGGCCCACATTCTAAGGCACTGTCATCATATCTTCTCGTATAGGCGGCGTTATCCGGAAGGATCGATCGCCTTCTAGTGGTATTTATATTTATTTGGATATAGCATGCCTTGGCTGGCGCGGCGGTGCCTCCCCGAGGAGGTGATCCGCCCGCGCTTGCTTTGTCGGATCGTCCGAGGCGCGGATATTTTCACGCCCGGGATCCGATATGCAGCCGCAGACGGGCGTGGAGAATGATGGGCAAGCCGAAGAATGTCGCCAACGAGATCGATGCGCACGTGGGTGCCAGGCTCCGCCTGCGTCGATTGCTGCTGGGAATCAGCCAGGAAAAGCTGGGGGACGCCTTAGGGCTGACCTTCCAGCAGATCCAGAAATACGAGCGGGGCGCCAACCGGGTCGGCGCCAGTCGTCTTTACGACATGTCCAGGGTCCTGGACGTTCCCGTGGCCTACTTCTTCGACGACATGCCGGACGAGACCGCGGCCGTGATGTCGACCCGGCTGCCCAACGGCTCCCGCGCGATCGGCGAGTCGCCCCTGGGCTCCGACGTCCTGCTCAACCGCGAAACCACGGAACTCGTGCGGGCCTATTACAGCATAACGGACGCCGAAGTCCGCCGGCGCGCGCTCGACTTCCTGCGCACCGTAAGCGAAAGCGCCTCGATCAACCGAGGTCGCCGAGGGGAAGATGCCACCCCCGAAAGCGTTCCCGAAGAGGTGTAGCGGGCAGGGCGGGATGACGCATTGGGGTTGTCCGGCGGGGTGCTCGCACCCGGCGGCGGCATGGGTTAAGAGATGCGCTGTTGCCGCACAACAGCCCGTGGCCTTTATTCCGATGCGATCGAGCGACATGATGAACGACGAGCAGGATATCGAGATCCTTGCCAAGGAAACCCTGCATGACGGCTTTTTCCGGATGGACCGCTACCGGCTCCGCCACCGGAAGTTCGATGGAGCCTGGACCCAGGAACTCGAGCGGGAGATCTTCGAGCGCGGCAACTCGGTCGCGGCCCTGCTCTACGACCCGAAGGCCGACACGGTCGTGATGGTGGAGCAGTTCCGCCTGCCGGCGCGTCTGGCCGGCCGGTCCGCCTGGAGCTTCGAAGTCCCTGCGGGAGTGGTAAAGCCCGGCGAGGAACTGGCCGAGGTCGCCCGCCGCGAAGCGTTAGAAGAGACCGGCTGCGAGATCGGCGGCGACATCAGGCGGATCGGCGAGTTCATGGCCAGCATCGGCGGCAGCACGGAGGTGGTGACGGTTTTCCTGGGTCTGGTCGACTCGTCCGGCACCGGGGGCATCCACGGCCTCACCGACGAGCACGAGGACATCCGCGTCCATGTCGTTCCCTCGGCAGAGGCGATCCGGCGGGTCGACGAGGGCGAGATCGACAATGCCGCCAGCATCATCGCGCTGAACTGGCTTGCCCGGCACCGTGACGCCCTGAGGAGCGAGAGGAGCGAGAGGACCTGAAGGCGGGAGAGGGCCTGAGGCCCGCTTGATCCGGTGACGGGCGAAAGCTAGTCTGTCAGCCATTCGACAGGCCAGAGGGAAGAACGCTCACCGTGGACGTACGCGAAGGATTCATCGGAAGTATCGGCGAAACACCCCTGATCCGGCTGGAAGGTCCCTCCAAGGCGACCGGCTGCAACATCCTGGGAAAGGCCGAGTTCCTCAATCCCGGCGGCTCCGTCAAGGACCGCGCCGCCATCGCGATCGTCCGGGACGCCGAGCACCGCGGCGCCCTGAAGCCCGGCGGCGTCATCGTGGAGGGGACTGCCGGCAACACTGGCATCGGTTTGGCCCTGGTGGGCAACGCCCTGGGCTACCGAACCGTCATCGTGATGCCGGAAACCCAGAGCCAGGAAAAGAAGGACATGCTTCGGCTGGTCGGCGCCGATCTTCGCCTGGTCCCAGCCCTGCCCTACAAGGATCCGGGCAACTATGTCCGCTACTCCGAGACCCTGGCGAACGAACTGGCCGCGTCGGAGCCGAACGGCGCGATCTGGGCCAACCAGTTCGACAACGTCGCCAACCGCGAGGGCCACAGGGCGACCACGGGACAGGAGATCTGGCGCCAGACCGGCGGACGGGTGGACGCCTTCACCTGCGCGGTGGGCACCGGCGGCACCCTGGCCGGCGTGGGCATGGCGCTGAAGGAGAAGAACCCGGACGTCCGCATCGTGCTGGCCGATCCGATGGGGTCCGCGCTCTACAATCACTATGCCCATGGCGAACTGAAGGCCGAAGGAAGCTCGATCACGGAGGGAATCGGCCAGGGCCGCATCACCCGCAACCTGGAAGCCGCCCCGATCGACGGCTGGCACCGGGTGACCGACGAGGAGGCCCTGCCCCTGCTGTTCGAACTGCTGAAGAACGAGGGCCTGTGCCTGGGCGGCTCCAGCGGGATCAACGTGGCCGCGGCCATGAAGGTGGCCCGGGACCTGGGGCCTGGGCATACCGTCGTGACGATCCTGTGCGACTTCGGGACGCGCTATCAGTCGAAGCTGTTCAACCCCGCCTTTCTCCGGCAAAAGAACCTGCCGGTGCCGGCATGGCTGGACGAATGAGGGCACAGCAGCGCATGGAAACGATCTTCCGCCACGACTCCTACGCGGCGCGGTGCGATGCGACCGTCGTGTCGGCCGATGCCGGCGGCGTCACGCTGGACCGGACAGTCTGCTACCCGACCGGCGGCGGCCAGCCGGGCGACACCGGCGTGCTCCGCCATGGCGGCGACGAGGTACGGATCATCGACACGATCAAGGGCGACGGCCCCGATACGGCGATCCACGTGCTCGAACCCGGTGCCGCAGCACCGCCGCCCGGTACGCCGGTCGTGGTCGAGCTGGACTGGGACCGCCGATTCGCCCTCATGCGCATGCATACCTGCCTGCACCTGCTCTGCGCCGTGGTGCCCGGGGCGGTGACCGGCGGCCAGATCGGGACGGACAAAAGCCGCCTGGATTTCAACGTGCCGTCCGGCAGCCTCGACAAGGACGAGCTGACGGCGGCGCTGAACCGGCTGGTGGACGGCGACCATGCCGTGCGGTACCGCTGGATCGACGACGCCGAGCTGGATGCCAACCCGGACCTCGTCCGCACCATGTCGGTCAAGCCGCCGACCGGAACCGGCAAGGTCCGGCTGGTGGAGATCGACGGCGTGGACCTCCAGCCCTGCGGCGGCACCCATGTCGCCCGCACCGGCGAGATCGGCCGGGTCGAGGTCGTCAAGATCGAGAACAAGGGCAAGCAGAACCGGCGCGTGGTCGTCGCGCTCGCAACATGACAGCCGGCTGAAGCCGCACCGATCTTTCGAGGGGAAACGATGCCTTATTCCAAGCCCGATGCGCTGGTCAGCACCGACTGGCTCGCCCAGCACCTGAGCGCTCCCGATGTCCGGGTGGTCGATGCGACCTACTTCCTGCCGGGTGCCGACCGCGACGCCCGCGCCGAATACAACGAGCGCCACATCCCCGGCGCGGTGTTCTTCGATATCGACGAGATCGCCGACACCTCCAGCGACCTGCCGCACATGCTGCCGGCACCGGAGAAGTTCACCTCGCGGGTCCGCAAGCTCGGCTTGGGCGACGGCGTCCGCATCGTCGTCTACGATACCCACGGACTGATGAGCGCCGCGCGGGTCTGGTGGATGTTCCGCGTGTTCGGCCATCGCGACGTCGCGGTTCTGGACGGCGGCCTGCCGAAATGGATCGCCGAGGGGCGCCCCCTCGAAGACCTCCCGCCGATGCCGCGCGAACGCCATTTCACCGCGCGCCTCAACACGTTCCTGGTCCGCGACGCCGGTCAGGTCCAGGACACGATCGGCCGCGACCGCGAACAGATCGTGGACGCACGGGCCGCCGGCCGCTTCACCGGAGCCGAACCCGATTTCTGGCCGGGCCGCAGGGCCGGACACATCCCCGGCAGCCTCAACCTGCCGTTCGCCGACATGCTGAACGCCGGCGATCGCACCTTCAAGTCCGCTGACGAACTCCAGGCGCTCGTAGACAAGGCTGGGATCGACATGAAGCGCCCGGTCGTCACCAGCTGCGGCAGCGGCATCACGGCCTGCGTCGCCGCGCTGGGGCTCTACCTCCTGGGCAAGGAGGACGTCGCGGTCTATGACGGCTCCTGGGCGGAATGGGGCCGGCGCGAGGACCTGCCGGTCGAGACCGGGCCTGCCAAGGCGAACTCCTGAAATCGGTGCCTGAAATCGGTGCCCGAAATCGGTGAAGGAGACCTGATGCCGACCCCACCCGATCTTCGCGTCGTGCCGGGTCTGCCGCCGGGCAAGCTCCGCGTGGTCATCACCTTCCTGGAGATGACCAGCCCGCCCAACGCGCCGAAGCTACGCCCGCCGGTCGAAAAGCTGGCGTTGCTCCGGGCGGAACGCCCGACGGTCTCCTTCTACAGGTATCTCTACAACACGGTCGGGGAACCCTGGCTATGGGTCGACCGGCGCAAGCTGGACGACGAAGCCTTGGCCGCCATCATCCATGATCCCAAGGTGGAGATCACGGTGCTGTATGTCGGCGGCGTTCCGGCCGGCTTCGCCGAACTGGACCGGCGCGGCAGGGAGAATATCGTGGACCTTCGGTATTTCGGCATGATCCCGGAATTCGTCGGCATGAGGCTCGGCCCCTTTCTGCTGGGCTGCGCGATCGACTCGGCCTGGACGGGAGGGGCCCGCAAGCTGACCGTCAATACCTGCACGCTGGACCACCCCAAGGCCCTGCGCCTCTATCAACGCGCCGGGTTCGTGCCGGTCCGGCAGGAAGTCCGCATCGCCGACGACCCCCGCGCGATGGGCTTGATCCCAGTTAATGCGGCACCTCAACACCCGATCGTAACTTCTTGATTTATTAAGCAGTGCCTCCTATGGTCCCGGCCTACCACGAGCACTCCAGACAGCAACGGACAGGTCAGTCATGCGTGCCTTCGAAGGCCAACACTCGGACAATGTCGCCATCAAGCGAAGCCGCGACCAGAAGGTCCTGCTGTTGAAGCAGCTCCGCGAGCAGTTCGCCGCCCTAAAACCGACCGTAGCGCCCGGCATCCGCACCGCCATGGCGAAGCGGATCTCCGATCTGGAAAAGGAAGTCGGCGGGCGTTGATGCCGGGATCCCGGCCCCGGCTGTACAGGACTGCCACCTCTCTCCCGTAGCGGGCTCATCAGGTCCCCCGGCCGGATCATCAGACGATCCGGACCATCAGACGATCCGGACCATCAGACGGCATAGAACACGGCCAGCCAGACGGTGGGCTGGTCGGGGTCCGTCCAGGCGATGCGATGGCGCCGGCGGGGCGGAATGTCGATGCAATCGCCCGGCCCCATAGGTATGGCCACTGCCTCGCCCTCGACCTCCAGCACTGCGGATCCGGCCAGCACCAGCACCCATTCTCCTTCGTCCTGGTCATACCAGAAACCCGGCGGTGACACCTGTCCGTGGGAAACGATCCGCTCGACCCGAACCGACGGCATCGCCAGCAACCGAGTGATCACTTCCTCGCGCCCTGCATGAGGAATGTCTCTCAATATGTTGTTATTCAACGATACTATCCTTCCGATAATCCAAATGATTGCTGCGTCGCACCATCAGGGGCATACCCAATTTCTTCGTCACCGTACCGGCATTCGTGAAGACTTTATGTCACAGGAGGTTTTATCGTCGGATAGAGAACTTACGTTGGTACGGTCATGGACCGGGCGTGCGGCCCAGGAATAGGATGTCGCGAATGGATCAGGCGTTGACGGCGACCCGGATGCGAAACTTGCCCGTTGAGAAGGCGTCCCGTTGGATCAAGGAATGGGACCGGCAGCAGGAAGGCTATGTCGGTCACCGGGAGATCCGATTCGAAATCATCGCCGACGCCCTGACCGCCGCCGGTCTCGTGGCCCCCGTCATCCTGGACCTGGGATGCGGTCCCGGAAGCCTCGGCGACCGCCTGGCGGAACGCCTGCCCGGCGCGGAGATCGTCGGCCTGGACTATGATCCCGTCCTTCTGACCCTCGCCCGCGCCGTCCACGCCGAGAGCCCCGATCGGAGCTGGATCGAGCTGGACATGCGTCGGCAGGACTGGGTCGACTACTTGGACGGCCGGCAGTTCGACGCCGTCGTCAGCACCACCGCCCTGCACTGGCTGGGCGCCCCGAACCTGATGCGGGTCTACCAGGACCTGACGCAGGTGCTGGCACCCGGCGGCGTCTTCGTCAACGGCGACATCTGCTCCTACGACCAGACCCAGCCGACCCTCAGGCGCATGACGGCGGCGTCGATCAAGGCGAACCGGGCGGCGGCGAAGGCGGACGGCGCCCACGACTGGGTCGGCTGGTGGGAAGCGGTCGCGGCTGAACCTGCGTTGGAAGCTGCCGTGGCCGAACGCCATCGCCGCTTCTCCAATCTCCCACGCAAGCAGGAAATGACCATGGAATTCCATCTGGCCGCCCTGCGGCAGGTCGGGTTCCGCGAAGTCGGCTGCATCTGGCGCCATCTCGGCGACTATCTGGCCCTGGCGCTGCTCTGACCCGGCGTTTCCTGACTCCCCGGCCAAAAATCCAGGTCTGTAACAAAAATACTCTTGCATCTGCGCACAGAAAGAGTATCTCAACGGTCGTTGACGCACCCGCACGTGCCGCTGGCCCTTTGAGGTTATGTAACGACGTACCGCGTCCTTTTTGGCAGAACCGGTCATCCGTGGGCCGGTCCCGAGAGGGAGGTAAGTATGTTAGATATCGGCCAGAAGGCTTTAGTACCGTAAGGTAGCGGGCAAATCCGCCGGCGCTGAGAAGATCCCGCACACCGCGTTCAAGAGCGGTGCCGGGGCGTCGCCCGATTTGCCGATCTCATCCCCGCTCAATTCGTCCATTCCCGCGGCCTTCATGCCGTTAGGGTCGTTTTGTCTTCATGGGTCTGCCGGCGCGGCCGCGGCCCACGAGAGGATGCGTCATGGCTCAAGTCCGCTACCGTTCCGCCGTCTCGCCGCTGCGCCGAGGCACCACGCTCAGCCGCCGCGGCGCGCCGTCCGTCCGCCGCCCCGTCACCTGCGTCGACAATCTGGTCGAGACGCTGCGCCCCTCCGATCCGGTCCACTGCCTTCGCCCTGCCGTCCTGTCCGCGACCGCCGCCCGGTTCGTGTCGGCGTTTCCCGGCGACGTGCTGTACGCGGTGAAGTGCAATCCGGAGCCGGCGGTGCTGCGCGCGCTCTACGAGGGCGGCGTGCGCCATTTCGATGCCGCTTCTCCGGGGGAGGTCCGTCTGGTCCGCCAGATGTTCCCGAACGCCGAGATCCATTACATGCATCCGGTCAAGTCGCCGGACGCCATCCGCCAAGCCTATTTCGACTTCGGCGTGCGCGACTTCTCGCTCGACAGCGCCGAGGAACTGGAGAAGCTTGTCGGACAGACCGACGGTGCCGACGACCTGGGGCTGTTCATCCGCCTCGCCCTGCCGAAGGGCTCGGCCGTTTACGACCTGTCCGGCAAGTTCGGAGCCGCTCCGGACGAGGCCGCCAAGCTGCTGCGCACCGCCCGCGCCGTCGGCCGCAAGGTCGGCATCTGCTTCCATGTCGGATCGCAGTGCCTGGATCCGGCCGCCTACGAACGGGCGCTCGAACTGGCCGGCACGGTAATAGCACGGGCCGGCGTCGAGATCGACGTGATGGATGTGGGCGGCGGTTTCCCGGTCAGCTATCCCGGCGTCACCCCGCCCCCGCTGGGAGACTTCATGGAAGCCATTGCGCGCGGCTTCGCGCGCCTGGACCTGCCGTCCAGCACCCGCCTGTGGTGCGAGCCCGGCCGCGCCCTCGTCGCACCCGGCGTTTCGCTGCTGGTCCAGGTGATCAAGCGCCGCGGCAACGAGCTGTTCATCAATGACGGCGTCTATGGCAGCCTGTCCGATGCCGGCGTCCCCGCCTTCCGTTTCCCGGCGCGCATGATCCGTCCGGATGCCGGAGCGTCGGACGCGGCGGAGGAGGCGTTCGCCTTCTACGGCCCGACCTGCGACAGCGCCGACTACATGGCCGGCCCCTTCCTGCTGCCGGCAGACATCCGGACCGGCGACTGGATCGAGCTGGGCCAGCTCGGGGCCTACGGCTCGTGCCTGCGGACCGCGTTCAACGGGTTCGACAATGCCCGCCTCGTCGATGTGACCGATCGGCCGCTCCTGGAAACTCCGGGCTACCTGGATCGGGCCGATGAACAGGCCCATCTGTCCGATCGAAGCGGCGAAAATGCAAATTCGGTCGGCTACATCACGGAACAGGCTGCCTGAACGCAGCCTGTCCTCTACTGTCTCACCCGTCAACCTATCCACCCAGCGGGGCCCCGACATTCGTCAGCCACCTCCAGCCTGTTCGGAACAAGCCATGACCACGACCAATCCCATCGTCAAGTTTGCCGGCCGCATCGTCATCGTCGGATTCGGCAGCATCGGCCAGGGCATCTTGCCTCTCCTGCTGCGCCACATCGACATGAAGCCCGAGCAGATCTCGATCGTGACGGCCGAGGACCGCGGCAAGGCCGAGGCGGAGGAATATGGCGTCAAGTTCCACCGCGTGGCGCTAACCCGCGACAACTTCCGGACCGTGCTCGACCCGATGGTCGGCGAGGGCGACTTCATCCTGAACCTGTCGGTCGACGTGTCCAGCCTCTCGCTGATCAAGTTCTGCCACACCCGGGGCGCGCTCTACCTCGACACCTGCATCGAGCCCTGGGCCGGCGGTTACACCGACACGAGCCTGTCGCCCTCGCTCCGCTCCAATTACGCGCTGCGCGAATCGGTGTTGCAGCACAAGGGCGGCTATGCCAACGGCCCCACCGCGGTGATCACCCATGGCGCCAATCCCGGGCTGGTCTCCCATTTCATGAAGCAGGCTTTGCTCAACGTCGCCCGAGACACCGGTCTGGAGGTCAAGGAGCCGCGTACCCGCAGCGGCTGGGCGGAACTGGCCCAGGCGTTGGGGATCAAGGCCATCCATGTGGCGGAGCGCGACACCCAGGTAGCCAACGTACCCAAGAAGCGCGGCGAGTTCGTCAACACCTGGTCGATCGACGGCTTCGTCGGCGAGGGCGCGCAGCCGGCCGAACTTGGCTGGGGAACCCATGAGAAGGGCCTTCCCCCCGACGGCCGGCGCCACGAGTTCGGATGCGACGCCGCGATCTACCTGATGCGTCCCGGCGCCGGCACCCGGGTGCGAACCTGGACGCCCAAGGAGGGGCCGCTTCATGGTTTCCTGATCACGCACAGCGAGGCGATCTCGATCGCCGACTACCTGACCGTCTGGGACCGCACCTCGGTCCGTTACCGGCCGACCGTCCACTATGCCTATCACCCGTGCGACGACGCGATCCTGTCGCTCCACGAGTTCGCAGGCAAGACCTGGACCCTTCAACCGGAAAAGCGCCTGATGATGGACGAGATCATCGGCGGCATCGACGAGCTGGGCGTGCTGCTGATGGGCCACAAGAAAGGCGCCTACTGGTTCGGTTCCCAGCTTTCGATCCAGGAAGCCCGCGAGTTGTGCCCGCATAACAACGCGACCAGCCTTCAAGTGACCGCGGCGGCCCTGGCCGGCGTGATCTGGGCGATGGAGAACCCGCGGGCCGGCATCGTCGAACCGGAGGAACTGAACCACAACCGCGTGCTGGAAATCGCCGCACCCTACCTTGGTAAACTGACCGGTGCCTACAGCGACTGGACTCCGCTGCACAACCGGGGCGTCCTGTTCCCGGAGGACGTAGACACCTCCGATCCCTGGCAGTTCAAGAACTTCCGGGTGGTCTGATCGGGACAATCCCCACCCCGGTGATAACCGCCATCACCGGGGATGTGGTTCGGGCTTGGCGGAGCGGCGCCTGACATCGTATTCACCTAGTTGGATTGTGGCTGTCGATGTGGCCAAGCCAAGCTGGCTACAGGCCCCCTTTGGTACGGATGCTGACATTTGCGAACATAACCAGGGGGAGTGATGTCAACATTATCGAGACCCATGACCTTTGCTGACATCTGCGGCCAGTCCAACGGGTTCTGCGGCACGACGGCGATAAAAGGAACATAATCCTTGATTCAGGGCCAGTCCGGTACCAACTTGGGTTGAAGCGACGCCCGGGGGATCGGTGATCTATCTTCGTCCATCACCGTCACCCACGGCCTGGGGAGGCCCGCCCTACCCCTCCCCAAAGGAAAACGGGCCGCCCCGGTGTGGGACGGCCCGCCTCTTACCATGGTGCAGCCAGTCGTCAGCCGCGTGTCTCGCTCTGCACTTTCTTGCCCTGGTCGGCGACGGTGTCGCTGGCCGGGGCCTGAGCGGAGTGGGTCGTGTGCGAAGGGCAGGCACTGGCGACCCCAGCCGTCAGAAGAGCCGAGATGCCGAACAGCACGGCAATGACCGGCTTTGCTCCATGAGACATTGGATCACCTCCTTTCCGTTGTTTGCAGTTGACGGAAAGGTTCGCACATCCGGAGCCCACGTCAAGCCGCTTGTTGCGGGAAAGAGCCCCCGCAGGGCAACAAAAGCGCGCCTATTCCCCCTCCTCCCGCAACAGGCCGCCCTCCACCACCGCGGCATGCCGGCACCGGTCCTCCAGGATGACCCTGCCGGCTTCGATATAGACCGCTGCTTCCGGCGTTCCGTCAGTCAGGCTGATCAGCATCATCGGCCGGTCCGCGACCACGCAGAAGTCGATGATGTAGCGGCGGTCCCGCCCGGTCCCGAGCAGCAGGCTGCGGAACTCCCCGCAGCCCGCCACGATCTCGGCCGACCAGCGCGACGGCGGATCTCCCGGCACCGACCTAAGTCGAAGCATCTCCCGGATCTACTTGCGAAGCGCGTAGACCCAGACGACGCCACCCTGGGGGACGTCCAGCGTCGCGTAGCCGAGCTGGGCCAGCTTCTCCTGCTTGCGCTGGGCATCGACACCCCACCCGGACTGGACGGCGACGTACTGCACCCCGTCCACCTCGTAGGATACCGGCACGCCCGTCACGCCGGAGTTCGTCCGCGTCTCCCACAGCCTGTCGCCGGTCTTGGCGTCGAATGCCCGGAAGAAGCGGTCGTTGGTGCCGCCCATGAAGACCAGGCCGCCGCCTGTCGTCAGTACAGGGCCCCAGTTCTGCGACTTGTCGAACTTCTGGGTCCAGACCTTCTGCCCGGTATCCAGGTTCCAGGCCTGAAGCTCGCCGATATGGTCGGCATCGGGATGGACCGTCATGCCGATGTCGGAGATGGCGACGCCGATATAGAGCTGGCCCGGCTCGTATTCGGTCTGCTTGCCCTCCAGGTAGCCGCACAGGTTCTCGTTGGCCGGAATGTACATAAGCCGGGTCTGCGGGTTGTAGGCCACCGGCGGCCAGTCCTTGCCGCCCCACAGCGACGGGCAGAAGTCCGCCCGCTTGCCGGTTCCCGGCACCTTGGTCTCGTCATAGGTCGGCCGCCCGGTCTTGGGATCCAGGCTCTTGAACACGTTCTGCCGGACGAAAGGCTTGGCGTCGACGAACTTGATCTCGTCCCCCGACCTTTCCAGAATCCAGAGATAGCCGTTGCGGCCGGCATGGACGAGGCTCTTGTAGGTCCGGCCGTCCCGCTGCACGTCGACCAGGATCGGGGCCGCGACCTCGTCCCAATCCCATGCCTCGTTCCAATGGTACTGGTGGGCCGACTTCATCTTGCCGGTCTCCACGTCGATCGCGACGACGGAGTTCGCCCACTTGTTGTCGCCCGCCCGCTGGTCGGCCATCCACGGCGCCGCGTTGCCGGTCCCCCAATAGGACAGGCCCGTGGCCGGGTCGTAGCTGCCGGTGATCCAGACCGGGGCGCCGCCGGTCTTCCAGGTCTCGCCCGCCCAGGTCTCGTTCCCCGGCTCGCCCGGTCCCGGAATGGTGCTGGTCTTCCAGGCGGGCTTGCCCGTCTCCGCGTCGAACGCCGCCAGGAAACCCCGGATGCCGAACTCGCCGCCGGACATGCCGACCATCACCTTCCCCTTGGCGGCCAGCGGCGCCATGGTGATGTAGTAGCCCTTCTGGTAATCCTCGACCGGCTGCTCCCACACCGGCTTTCCGGTCTTGGCGTCCAGCGCCACGATGAAGGCGTCCACCGTGCCGACATAGACCTTGTCGCCCAGCAGCGCCACGCCCCGGTTGGTCGGATGGAGCTGGGTCAGGTCCTCCGGCAGCTCGCGCTTGTAGCGCCACAGCAGGTCGCCGGTCTTGGCGTCCAGCGCTATCACCTGCGCCTGGGGCGTGGTGATGAACATGACGCCGTTGTTGACCACCGGCGGCGATTGGTGCCCCTCGTTCACGCCGGTCGAGAAGCTCCAGACCGGCACCATGTCCTTGACGTTGCCGGTGTTCACTTGGGACAGCGGGCTGTAGCCCCAGCTGTCATAGGTGCGGCGGTACTGCAGCCAATTGCCGTCCTCCGGCTTCTCCAGCCGCTCCTGGGTGACCGGCGCATAGTTGTCCAGCGGGCCGGCCGCCAGTACAGGTACCGGAGCCAGCATCAGCGCCACCGCGGCGATGCCCCTGGCCAACGCTCTCTTGTCCATGGTTTCCTCCCGAAATGTTGTTTATCGTTTCGTTGCTTGCCCTCAGGCCGACGTCGCGGCGCCGACCTTGCCGATGAACCCGGCCGCCACGACCAGCCCGTCGGGGCCGTTCTCCAGCGGCAGGAGCGCCAAGCGGCGGGGCGCGGGGCCGCCGACCACCTTGCCGCTGGCGCGCGGGTCGAACTTGGAGTGGTGGCACGGGCATTCGAGGATCCTCTCCTCTGCGTGCCAGCCGGAAACGTCGCAGCCGGCATGGCTGCAGACGGCCGAGAAGGCGACGATGCCGCCGGCGGCGTGCTTCCGGGTCTCCTCGTCCAGATCGGCCGGATCGAGCCGGATCAGCATCACCTTGTTGAGCCGCGAGCCGTCGCGGACCGTTTCCGACGCCGGGTCGAGGCAATAGGCCATGACCTGCTGCCGGCCTTGCTCGATGTCCTTGTCGCCGATCGGCTCTCCCTTGCGCTCGCCGGAGGCGAACACCAGCCGGTCGCCCGCCTGGGGCCTCGACTTGCGCGGGTCTCCCTGGGCCACGGCTTCCGCCGGACCGCCCATCGGCGCCAGATGAAGCGCCACTCCGGCACACAACGCCGCCTTCAGGACGGTCCGGCGCTCGATATCGACTTCAGGCTCCTGATGATCCACGTGGCAGTTTCCCCTGTATCCTTTTTCGGGCGGCCCGACCCCGACCGGGAAATCGGTGCGGCGCGTGTTGCGCCGCACCGTAAGGAGGAGACATCGGACCGTCACATCGATTGATGCGGGGGTTAGTGCAGCAATGAGCGTGCCAATCCTGTCGAGTGGGAAAACTCCAGGTTCAACCGGGCCTCGGCGTCACATATCGTTACACGTGTCACACAGCATTCGTCACAAGCCGAGCCCTCTGATATTGCGCCGCACAAGGAAATATTTTTAGGAACATTGCTTCAAAACTCGGCTCATGCTCTAGCCTCAAATTATTTATTGAGTTAGCCTGACCCGAAGACAGGAAAGCCGGAAAACCGGTGTCACGGATTGGGGGAATGATGATCGCGCCCGGATCGACGGCGAGCGACCATATAGACCGCATCATGGCCTGGGTCGACGGAGCCGCCGTGCCGACCAGTCCGCCGCCCCACGACATCATCGCCGACTCCTGGAAGCGCTGCGTGCTGAAGCACCGGCTCGACCCGGCCACCGTCAACGCTCCCAACGTCCTGACGCCGCCCGAGTTGCGCGACCATGTCGAGCCGGTCGGCGAGTTCCTGGGCTTCGCCCGGGAGAGCCTGCTCGGCCTCCATGCCCAGCTCGCGGCGTCCGGCTACGTCGTCCTGCTGGCCGACCGGCACGGCGTTACGATCGAGCGGTTCGGCAGCCTGCCGGTCGAGGGGCGCATGGCTCGGGCCGGGCTGGAACGCGGCGCCGTCTGGGCGGAGGATTGCGAGGGCACCAACGGCGTGGGCACCTGCCTCGCTTCGGGCAAGCCGATCCTGGTCCATCGCTTCGATCATTTCGCGGTCCGCCACACCGGCCTGACCTGCTCCGTGGCGCCGATCCTGGGACCCGCCGGGGAGCTGCTGGCCGCCCTGGACGTCTCTTCCCTGACCGCGCCGGCGGGTGGGCAGTTCCAGTCGCTGGTCCACGGCTTCGTCATGTCCGCCGCGCGCCAGATTGAGGACACCTGGTTCCTGGCCCGCACGCGGGAGAACTGCGTGCTCGCCCTCGCCCGCTCGCCGGAGATGGCGGGGATAGAGACCGATGCCATGATCGCGGTCGATCCGGCGGGCACCGTGGTCGGCCTCAACGGCGGCGCGCGCAGGCTGTTCGCCGGCAAGACCCTGATCGGCACCCGACTGGACGCCGTGCTGGAGACGTCGCTGGACCGGCTGGCCGAGGGGATGGCCCTGGTACGCCAGTCCGGCACCGAGCGGCGCTGGGCAGTGACGCTCCGGATGCCGCTGGCGGCGACGGCGCGGCGGCAGCCGCCGCGCCGGCTCGCCGCACGCTCCCCGGCGACGGCGCGCCCGTCCCGCCCTATGACGCTCGAAGAGCTGGCCGGCGGCGATCCCCAGATGCAGGCCCATGTCCGCCGCATCCGCCGCTTCGTAGACTGCGACCTGCCGATCCTGATGGGCGGCGAGACCGGGACCGGCAAGGAGGCTTTCGCCCGCGCGATCCATGACGCCAGCGCCCGCGCCGCCAGGGCGTTCGTCGGCATCAACTGCGCGGCCCTGCCGGAAAGCCTGATCGAGAGCGAACTGTTCGGTTATGCGGAAGGCGCCTTCACCGGCGCGCGGCGCGACGGCATGCGCGGCAAGCTGGTCCAGGCCAACGGCGGCACCCTGTTCCTGGACGAGATCGGCGACATGCCGCTGGGAGCCCAGACCCGGCTGCTCCGCGTCCTGGCCGAACGGGAGGTGATCCCGCTAGGGGGCGACCGCGCCATTCCGCTGGATCTTCACGTGATCTGCGCCAGCCACCACGACCTGGAAGCCCTGGTCGCCTCCGGCGCCTTCCGGGCAGACCTGTTCTACCGGCTGAACGGCCTGCGCATCGTCCTGCCGCCGCTGCGCGACCGGGCCGACAAGGCTGCGCTGATCGACCGCGCGCTGGAGTTGGAGGCGACGGGGCTTCCCGCCCCTCCCCGCCTGACGCCCGAAGCGCGATCCCTGCTGATGAGCCACGACTGGCCGGGCAATATCCGCCAGCTCCGGACGGTCGTTCGGGCCGCGGTGATCGGCTGCGAGGACGGGCTGATCCGGTGCGAGGACCTTCCCCTTGGCATGCCGCGCTTTTCCGGCGCGGCCGCCGCCTGCCCGGCCGCCTGTACCGAGGCGGAACGGCTCCAGGCGATCCTGCGCAGCCACAAATGGTGCGTGGCGGATGCCGCCCGGAGCCTCAACGTCAGCCGGATGACGCTTTACCGGCGCATGGCCAAGTTCGGCGTCGTGCCGCCGAACCAGCTTTGAAGCGGCGGTTCAGCCGAACCTGCCGGTCACGTACTCCTCGGTGCGCTTCTGCTTGGGCGCCGTGAACAGGTCCTCCGTCACGCCGTACTCGATCAGCTCGCCCAGATACATGAAGGCCGTGAAGTCAGACGCGCGCGCCGCCTGCTGCATGTTGTGGGTGACGATGCAGATGCAGTACTCGCTCTTCAGCTCGTCGATCAATTCCTCGATCTTGGAAGTGGAGATCGGGTCCAACGCCGATGCCGGCTCGTCCATCAGAAGCACCGACGGGTTGACCGCGACGGCCCGGGCGATGCACAGGCGCTGCTGCTGGCCGCCGGACAGGCTCAGGCCGCTCTGGTTCAGCTTGTCCTTCACCTCGTTCCACAAGGCGGCGCGGCGCAGGGCCTGCTCGACCCGGCCGTCCATCTCGTCGCGCGGCAGCTTCTCGTAGAGCCGGATGCCGAACGCGATGTTGTCGTAGATGCTGAGCGGGAACGGAGTCGGCTTCTGGAACACCATGCCGATCTTGGCACGCAGCAGGTTCAGGTCGATGCCCGGCGCCAGGATGTTCTGCCCGTCGAGAAGCACCTCGCCCACGGCGCGCTGCTTCGGGTACAAGTCGTAGATCCGGTTGAGGATGCGAAGCAGCGTGGATTTGCCACAGCCCGAAGGGCCGATGAATGCGGTAACCTTCCGATCGTAAAGCGGCAGGGTTATGTTCTTCAGCGCCTCGAAATCCCCGTAGAAGAAGCTGAGGTTCCTGACGGATATCTTCTCGACCATCTGGCCTTCCTGCGCGGCGCCGGGCGGCATGGACTGGACCAGCATCTGGCGGCCGGCCGTGGCGGTGGAGCGGGCTTCTTGCATGGTCATCGTCCCTTCGATCCGAGCCCGGCGAGCACGCGGGCGGTGATGTTGATGATGAGGATCGTGACGGTGATCAGCAGGGCGCCGGCCCAGGCCAACTGCTGCCAGTCCTCGTAAGGGCTGAGCGCGAAGCGGAAGATGACGACCGGCAGGTTCGCCATCGGCGCGTTCATGTCGGTGCTCCAGAACTGGTTGCTCAACGACGTGAACAGCAGCGGGGCCGTCTCGCCGCTGATCCGCGCCACCGCCAGCAGCACGCCGGTGATCATGCCGTTCCGGGCGGCACGGTAGGCGATCATCACGATCACCTTCCACCGCGGGGCGCCCAGCGCCGCAGCGGCCTCGCGCAGGCTCGCCGGCACTAGGTTCAGCATGTCCTCGGTGGTGCGGACCACGACCGGGATGACGATGACCGAAAGTGCGACCGCGCCGGCCCAGGCCGAGAAATGGCCCATCGGGACGACCATGACGCCATAGATGAACAAGCCGATGATGATCGACGGCGCGCTCAGCAGGATGTCGTTGATGAAGCGGATGACCTGCCCCAGCAGGTTGCCGCGGGAATATTCCGCCAGGTACGTCCCGGCCAGAATGCCGATCGGCGTGCCGATCAGGGTCGCCAGCAGGGTCAGCACGACGCTGCCGTAAATCGCGTTGATCAGGCCGCCCGCCACGCCGGGCGGCGGCGTGCTCATGGTGAAGATGCTGGGCGCCAGCGCGGACAGCCCGTTGTAGAACAGGGTCCAGAGGATCGCGACCAGCCAGAAGATGCCGAAGGCGGCGGCCGCCATCGACAAGCCGAGCGCGACCCGGTTAGTGAGTTGGCGACGGGCGTAGAGATTCATGTCGGTCAGCCTCCCGACCGCTGCTGCATGCGCATCAGCATGATCTTGGCCAGTGCCAGCACGGTGAAGGTAATAAAGAACAGGATCAGGCCGAGGGCGATCAGGGACGAGATGTACAGCTCGCCGACGGCCTCGTTGAATTCGTTCGCGATCGCGGCGGAAATCGTCGTTCCCGGCGCCATCAGGGAATTGCCGATGCGGTGCGCGTTGCCGACCACGAAGGTGACCGCCATCGTCTCGCCCAGGGCACGTCCCAGGCCCAGCATGACGCCGCCGACCACGCCGACGCGGGTATAGGGCAGCACGACCTTCCAGACCACCTCCCAGGTGGTGGCACCAAGGCCGTAGGCGGATTCCTTGACCATGGGCGGCACCGTCTCGAACACGTCGCGCATGATCGAGGTGATGAACGGAAGCACCATGATCCCGAGGATAAGGCCGGCGGTGAAGATGCCGATGCCGAACGGCGGGCCCGAGAACAGGTCGCCGATCACCGGCACCTGGCCGATCGTGTTGATCAGGAACGGCTGGAGGGTCTGCTGGAAGATCGGGGCGAACACGAAAAGGCCCCAGATGCCATAGATGATGCTGGGAATGCCGGCCAGCAGCTCGATAGCGATGCCGACGGGACGCTTCAGCCACGGCGGCGCCAGTTCCGTCAGGAACACGGCGATGCCGAAGCTGATGGGAATGCCGACCGCCATGGCGATCAAGGCCGTCATCAATGTGCCATAGATCGGCGACACCGCGCCGAAGCGGTCGGTCACGGGGTTCCAGACCTGCGTGGTCACGAAGTCGAACCCGAAGGTGCCGAGCGCCGGAAGGGCGCCCTGCACCAGCGAGACGAAGACTCCGCCAAGGATCAGCAGGACGAGAACGGCGAAGAACGCCGTCGCGGACTGGAAAGCCTTGTCCATCAGGCTCTGGCGTCTGGCCTGGCTGCCGCTGAGGGTGCGGCTTTGGGCTGTCATGGCGGTATCGGTCATTTTTCTGCGTCCAGGTCGGCGTTACGTTACTGCTGGCCGCCGGTCCACATGGCCTCACCGTTCACTTCGGCGAACCCGGTGGTCCAGGTCTGCTCGACTTGGTCCACGACCTTGTCGGGCATCGGAACGTAGTCCAGCTCGTCGGCCATCTGGTCGCCGTTCATATAGGCCCAGTGGAAGAACCGGAGCGCCGACTGGGAAGCGGCGGGGTCCTGCGGCTGGCGATGCATCAGGATGAAGCTGGCGCCGGTGATCGGCCAGCTCTTGGCGCCGGGCTGGTCGGTCAGGATGACGTAATAGCCGGGGTTGGCGCTCCAGTCGGCGGAGGCCGCCGCGGCCTGGAAGGTCTCGCTGTTGGGTTCGACCCACTGCCCGTCCTTGTTCTTCATGACGGCGTTGGTCATCTGGTTCTGCTTGGCGTAGGCGTACTCGACATACCCCACGGCGCCTTGGATCTGGCTGGTCTGGGCCGCGACGCCTTCGTTGCCGCGGGCACCCAGTCCGGTCGGCCACTGGACCGAGGTGTTGCTGCCCACCTGCTCCTTGAAGTCCTCGCTGACCTGGCTCAGGTAGTTGGTGAACAGGAAGTTGGTGCCCGACCCGTCGGAGCGGTAGACGGGCGCGATCGCGAGATCGGGAAGCTGCAGGTCGGGATTGAGAGCCTTGATGGCGTCGTCGTCCCAGCTGGTGATTTCACCCAGATAGATGTTGGCAAGGGTCGGGCCGTCGAGCCGGAGCTGGCCCGGCTGGATGCCGGGAACGTTCACCACGGGGACCACGCCGCCCATGATCATGGGGAACTGGACGAGACCGGCCTGCTCGAGTTCCTCCGGCTTCAGCGGACTGTCCGAAGCGCCGAAGGTCACCGTCTTTTCCTTGATCTGCCGGATGCCGCCGCCCGAGCCGATCGACTGGTAGTTGATGTTGGTCCCGGTCTCCTGCTGATAGGCCTGCGCCCAGCGGGCATAGACCGGATAGGGGAAGGTCGCGCCCGCGCCGGAGATGTTCTGGGCATATGCCGAAGACCCAAGCACGATGCCGGCGAGCCCGGCTATTGCGCTGCGGATGACGGTCTTGCTGATGATGGTCATCAAATCCTCTCGCTCATCATGAAGGTCATGGGCAGTCGCGTTATTAACAAATTCGAGCAACAACTGACCAACCCCAAAGCATCCTTCACTAAATCTTAATACGGCATTTAGTGCTTATTGCACACACCCTATCTTGCTCAGCTTAGTGTTGACACTGGTGGAGGCCTCATTTGCCGGGGCTTTCACGTTTACGCCGCAGGATCGCTCGGACGCGCATTGTTGACGACTGGCGGCGCGAACCTAGCAGATCGACCGATGACCGCCATAACCTACTTGCGCCATCTGTTCCTGAATAGGTAACCCTTAAGTCACGAAACGCGATACACTCTCGGGCATGTGCGGACCCGGGTCCGCAGGATCGGGCGGCGCTTACCTCGCGGCGCCTGATACCGAAGGACGGAGGATCGCGATGCGCAAGAACGGCGCCTTCGGGGCGACTTGGGGGCAACTGTTGGTCTGGAGCGCCGCCTGGCTGGTCTTCGGCGGCGTCCTGGTCGTCGGCGAAGTGCCTTACGGGACGGCGGCCTCCGCATGGCTCGGCGGCACGGCCGTCCTGGCATGCATCGGCTTTTTCTCCGCCCGGATTGTCCACCACCGGAGGTTCGGCCGGCCGGCGTCCCTGGCCGAAGCCGCCCAGCCGCCAGGTCCGGCGGGACCGGCCTCCATCGCCTCGGTCACACCGGCCCTCGGCCGTATCAGCGACCTCCGGGAGCGGGTCAGAAACACGCTCCGGGCCCTGAACAGCAGCCTTTGTCGGATCGCAAAGGCGACCCAGGCGACCCAGGACATCGCGGCGCGAACCAACCTGCTGGCCCTCGACAGCATGATCGCGACCGTCCGCTTCGCCCAGTCCGGCAAGGGTTTCGCGACCGCGGCCACGGCGGCCCGGACCATCGCCGGCGAAACCGGGAAATCCATGGCCGAGATCGGCGACCACATAAGGGACATAAACGAACTGGCCACGAGCGTTTCGGAGACCGTGGACGAAGTCGGCGCGGTCGTCTCCGGCATGGAGGATATGGTGGAGGGCATCCTGCCCGACGGGGGCCGCAAGGTGGTTTGCTTGGCGGAATGGACCGGCCGGCGCGCGGCTCCGACGACTGCGACCGAGCAATCTCCGCCGTGACGGGATCCTCCCCCGTACAGCGTGTTCTCGACCGCAAGCCCGAGCGATTTCAGCGATGATCGGATTCTGTTAAAAAATCAGATCCCGGCAATAATGCGGCATTGTATGATACGTGCCGATGTCACGAGCGGGGCAGCGGCGCAATGGGACAGGCCAATGGGGGCGCGGACCGGAGGAGCCGGCCTTCCGATGTCCGTAGCGAGCAGGTTTCGCTGGTCGTAAAGCAACTTCCCCTGGTTCTGGTCGCGAACCTGGCCAATCCCGTCCTGACCGTGATGGTCCTCGCCCCGGTCGTGCGGATCAACCATGCCATTCTCTGGGCGGGACTGCTGATCGGGCTGACCGCGATCCGTTTCGTGCAGTTGAAATGGCTGAGCGGCAGTCCGAGCAGGCGCCTCGACCCCGACCGCATGGTCGCCAAGCTCACCTTGGCGTCCGGCGTGTCGGGTCTCATCTGGGGCATCGGGCTGGTCCTGCTCATGCCCGATCCCCTGATCTACCGCATGTTCGTCGCCTTCGTGCTGGGCGGCATGGCCGCCGGATCGGTCGCCACGCTGTCGCCGCTGATGCCGGTCGTGACGGCATTCCTGGCGCCTTGCATGCTGCCTCTGGTCGTCCGCCTGGGCCTGGAAGGCAGCCCTGTTTATCTTGGCATGGCAGTGCTGGGCATAGTTTTCACCGGCGGCCTGTGGACCGCAGCGTGGAAGCTGAACGGGTGGATACGCGAGATGCTGCTGTTGAAGCTCGACAAGATCCAACTCGCCGAAGAGCTTTCCACCGTGCTGGACAACCTGGAACGGCAGGTGGAACAGCGCACGGCGGACCTCAGGATCGCGCGCGACGAGGCCGACCGCGCCAACCTAGCCAAGACCCGGTTTCTCGCCGCGGCCAGCCATGACATGGGACAGCCGCTCCAGGCCATGCGGCTGTTCATCGACCTGCTCGATACGCGGCTCGCTGGAACGTCCAACCATGAGTTGGTGCGCAACCTGATGAAAGCTCACATATCCGGCGAACGGATGCTGGCCGGACTGCTCGACCTGTCCAGATTGGAGACCGGGACGGTCCAGGTCCGGCTCGAGAGCTTCTCCGTGGACGATCTGCTGGAGGAGTTGGGCGACGAGTTCCGTCCCCTCGCCGGAAATCGCGGCCTCACGCTTACGGTTCGCCACTGCGACGGCACGGTCCTGAGCGATCCGGTGCTGCTACACCAGATCATCGCCAACCTGCTGGCGAACGCCGTGCGCTATACCGCCGAAGGAAAGATCCTGCTCGGCTGCCGACGGCGCGGCGTGCACATCCGCATCGAGGTATGGGATACCGGCATCGGCATTCCCGCCGACCGCTTGGACGACATCTTCGAGGAGTTCAGGCGCATCGACCAAGTGGAACAAACGGATTTCCGCGGCGTCGGCCTCGGCCTCTCGATCGTCCGTCGAACGGCGGCCCTGCTCGACCACCCAGTGACGGTCTGCTCCCGACCCGACCATGGATCGATGTTCGCGATCACGGTCCCACTGGGTACGGCGGAGGCGCCGAAGCCTCCGCCGTAAGCAGACAACCCTGGTCTAAAGATCCTTAGCGAACAGGTCCCTTGTCGAGATTGGTACGGTCCAGACCGGCAGCCCCCTTGTCGACGTCGACTTCGGTGTGGCGTACGGTGTCGGAGATGGTCTGTTCCCGCTCTTCGACGTCTTTGCGGACGACCACTTCCCCGGTGACATGGGTCTGCTTGCTGACGACCGCTTCCTCATCGGTCTCGTGCAATTCGACGACCCGCTCCTTGAAGTCGGCGTCGGTCGCCTGGCGGTTCGGGTCTACCTTGCGGCGGTCCACATGGACGGTTTCGTCGCGCAGCCTGACCGATTCCTCAACCGGGGTCTCGACCACGTAGCTGCGAACCCGGACGCCGCCGCGCTCGACCGCCCGCTTGCCGACACGCAGTTCCTCCTCGGCGATCGGAATCACTTCCTCCTGCTCCGCGGTGCCAGTCCGGCGATCCATGTCGTCGGTCTCGTTGACGTCCCGCAGGCCGGTTGCCGCAGCCGAAAGTCCGGTGCCGGCGGATTGGTCCGTCGTCAGATCAGCGGCACCGGAGTCCAGATCCGCGCCGTCACGCATGTCGACCGGGCCATGATTATCCAGGATGTCCACGGTCCGCTGCAGGTTGGCCTCGTCCACGGTCCCCACCAGGAGCGGATATCCCTTCTCCACGCCGCGCATGTAATGGCGAATGTCGTCACCATCGACGTGGCGGCGAACCAGTTCGCCTTCCACGTCGCCCTGATCGCGGTCAAGCATCTGCCCGTCGTGCAGGTCCACGCCCGAATTGCGCAGTTCCTGCTGGACGGTTCCGATGACGTCCCGATCCCGGAACATGGTCACGATGGTATACTGAGCCATTTCAGCGTCCTCTTTAACAATCTGTTGAATGCCTGCCATGCCCCGGTCCGGTAGCGGACCGGGGCATCGATGGACCGTCAACAGCAGCAACCGCCCGATCGTCTCCAGCACACGTCGAGATTGCTTGAATTAATGTCGGAACGCCGGCCCTCAGTAGGCCCGGCGGGCGCGCAGCAGGAACGCGATTGCGGCGGGAAGCGCCAGCAGGGTCAGCGCCGCCAGCGGAACGCCGCCATTGTTGTAACCCTTTCTCCAGCCGCCATGGACGCCCTGCCCGTCCCGCATCGGTTCGAACAGCGTTCCGGTGGTCTCGTCGCTCGGCTCGTCGGCCAGGAAGCCGTAGTTCAGCGCACGGCCGTTGATCCGGGTCATCAGCGAGGGGGCGAGCCGCTTCTGGATCGCGGCGACCTTGCCGATCCCGCCGATGATCACTTCGGCACGCGGATGATCGACCAGACCGACCACCGTCCGGGCCACTTTCTCGGGCGTGTAGACCGGCGGAGCGGCGCGCACGCGGTGATGGCTGAAATTGGCGGCATGATGGAAGAACGGCGTGTCGATCACCGACGGCAGGATGGTGCAGATATGAATATCGCGCTGGTCCAGCACTTCCTGCCTCAAGGCTTCGGAGAAGCCCCTGACCGCGAACTTGCTGGTGGCGTAGGCCGTGGAGTCCGGCTTCGCGAGACGGCCCACGATGGAGGCGTTGTTGATCATTACGCCGTGGCCCTGGGCGCGGAACTGGCGCATGGCCGCCTTGGCGCCATGGACATAGCCGAACAGGTTCGTCTCTATGACCCGGCGCCAGGCGTCTGACGGAATATCCTCGAAGCGGCCGAAGACGCCGACCCCGGCATTGTTGAACCAGACGTCGATCCGGCCGAAATGCTCCAGGGCCATCGCAGCCAACCTCTCGACCTGGTCCTCCCGGGTCGTGTCGGTCGGCACCGCCAGCGCCCGGCCACCAAGGTCGAGACATTCGCGCTCCACCTCGCGCAGCATTTCCGCCCGCCGGGCGGCGAGGACCACCGTAGCTCCCTTCCGGGCGAAAGCGTGGGCCGTCGCGCGTCCAATACCGCTCGAAGCTCCGGTGATCACGACCACGGGATGGTCAGGATGTGGAGGCATCTGAGAACCCCTTCGATGTTGTCGGTTGTCGGGTGGCGCATCGCCACTGTCCGTGCCGCAATGCAGCATGGGACCGACAACAGGGCTTCCAGTGCTTGGTTCCGAGTGTCGCGGTCACAGGCAATCGGCGCGCCGGAGGCGATACATGTTGAACCTGGCGTAGGGATTCACGTTCCGGTCCGGTCGCGAATAGACGTGGTCGACCTCCCCCCGCCTGACTACCAGCCCGCCGATCTCGACGATGGCGGCATCCGGGCCGACCGGCGGTTCCGCAACGTTGGTCACGACGTAGCAGACGCCCATCTCCGCCAGGTATCCACCTAGGGCGTTGGCTCGAAGCCGTCGGGCGTAGTCGTAACTGTTCACCAGCCCGTCGCCGTTGATCAGGGTCCGGTCGGCGAAATAGCCGACGAACCCGCTGCCGTCGATCTGGTACATCCGGGCGGAGGCTGGGACCGAAAGATGTATGGTGCGGATCAGCTCCGCGCTGGCAAGTTGGTCGGCCCGGAAACCGGCGTAGTAGTGGACGCGGCCGGCAAGGTTCAGCGCCAGGAAAAGCGCCGCCAATCCCAGCGCGAGGTCGCGGCGGGGGGCGACGGAGCGGCTCCGGCCCGTCCGGAACGGCTGGCAGGCTACTGTGGCGAGGCCGAGGAACGGGACGACGAAGTACCAGCTTCGTACATTGACGAGGACGAGCAGCGGTGTGAAGAACGCAAGGACCGAAGCCACGACGGTCGCCCGTCGCAGCATCTGTTCACGGGTCTCGGCGCCCACGATGGTGGCCAGACAACAGACGAGCAGCAGTGCCATGCAGCCGAAGCGCGCCAGTTGTCCGGAGGACGCGAAGATGTTGTCCCTGAGATGGGCGACGAGGCCGGAACCATGAACGTCCGCACTGACTTTCAGGAAGGACGACACGGAATAAAACTCGCCAAACACCGCCTTCATAAGCGCGATCTGCGCGAAGCACCCGGCCGCGAGCGCGGCGGCCAGGACGACGCCTGCCCGCCGCCGGCGGATCAGCAGATACAGGACCAGGATTGCGACGATGATGGCGGAGTCGATCCGGACGAGCGGAACGAGGCCGGCCGCCAGGATCATCGGGACCGCGGGCCGCTCGTCGTCCCGGGCCAGGAAGGACCGGAAGAGGATCGCGAGGAGCAGCGCCAGCAGCCCGGTTTCCATCAGCCCGCTGGAGGTCAACAGCAACGCGGCCACCGCGACAGCAGCCACCGGCCGGCGGGTGGCCTCCCAGCTCGCCCGCAGGATCAGGCTGTAGAAGGCCGCGAGATGGGCGAACAGGTGAACCGGGACCGCCGGCGTGACGAAGCCGATGATCCAGCTTATCCCGGCGAGCAGCCATCCCCAGAGCAGGTGATAGCCGCTGGTGGTCGACACCCCGTCGAAGCTGGAGAGGTGGTTGACCCCGATATTGTAGGCGATCCTGCTGTAGAAATAGCCGTCGTCCTCCACGAAGCCGTTCGGGAAGACGCTTGCCGCGTTCAAGGCGAAAGCCGCCAGAGTCAGGCCAAGGGCCAGGATGAATGGATAACGGTGCGAACTCTCGGCCAATCCTGGTTTCCTGCGGTGAAATACTCCGGCGTAACAGCCATAGCCCGCGCGGCAGGTCAACCGTCAACCAATGAAAAGGGCTTCCCCGCCGAAGCAGGGAAGCCCCCAACCATACAACTTGCGTCAGACTGCCTCTGGCCGGTTCGAGCCGGCAGCTTAGAACGGGATTTCGTCGTCCAGATCCTGGTCGAAGGCCGGCTTGCTGCCGCCACGGCCGCCGCCCGAGCCACCCCGGTCGCCGCCGCTGCCGCCGCCGTAACCACCGCCGCCGCCACCGCCACTGCCGTAGCCGCCCCCGCCGCCACCCTCGTAGCCGCCTCCGCCGCCTTCACCCTGCTTGCTGCCGAGATCCATCTCGGCGACGCGGACGCTCAGCTTGGAACCGGGGGTGCCGTCGCGGCGCTGGAATTCCTCCAGCTTCAGCTCGCCGCTGACCACGACCTTGTCGCCCTTCTTGACATAGTTGGCGACCGATTCGGCCCGCCTGCCCCACATGGAGCAGTCGACCCACTGGGTTGTCTTGCGGTCACCGAACCCGACGTCGTTGGCCACCCGGAAGCTCAGCACCTTCTCGCCGCTCTGGGTGGTCCTCAATTCCGCATCGGCGCCGACGCGGCCGCTGAATGTCCATACGTTCATGGTCTCTCTAACTCCTGATCCGCCGGTGGCGCGATGATGCCTACCGTAGGCGGGAGAGGTCCGGAACGCAACGGCTGCCCTTGGCTACGCCGTCACGGCCCGGTGCCGCGACTCTCGTGTCCCACGATTCGCACCACAGATCTGCCGAGCCGGGAGTCGCAATTCCATCCCGCATCGCTCATATGTCTGTGGTTTGTCGCTTCCCCTCTACCGGTCTTCCTGGTAAGAACATCTCATGAACAAATCTATCACGGTCCGCGGCGCGCGGGAACATAATTTGAAGAACATCGACGTGGATCTGCCGCGCGACAAGCTGGTGGTGATCACTGGCCTGAGCGGGTCCGGCAAGTCCTCGCTGGCGTTCGACACCATCTACGCCGAGGGGCAGCGACGCTATGTCGAGAGCCTGTCGGCCTACGCGCGCCAGTTCCTGGAATTGATGCAGAAGCCGGACGTGGACTCGATCGAGGGGCTGTCGCCCGCGATCTCGATCGAGCAGAAGACCACGTCGCGGAATCCGCGCTCCACCGTCGGTACCGTGACGGAGATCTACGACTATATGCGGCTGCTGTTCGCTCGGGTCGGCGTCCCCTACTCGCCCGCGACGGGCCTGCCGATCGAGAGCCAGACGGTCAGCCAGATGGTCGACCGGATCATGGACATGCCGGAGGGCACCCGCCTGCTGCTGCTCGCCCCGATCGTGCGCGGGCGCAAGGGCGAGTACCGCAAGGAACTCCAGGACCTGTCCAAGCGCGGCTACCAGCGCGTCAAGATCGACGGGGAACTGTACGAGATCGACGAGGCCCCCGCCCTTAACAAGAAGCTGAAGCACGACATCGAGGTGGTCGTCGACCGGATCGTCGTGCGCGAGGGGCTGGGCAACCGGATCGCCGATTCGCTGGAACAGGCCCTGGGCTTGGCCGACGGCCTCGCCTTCGCGGAGAACGCGGACGGCGGCGAGCGGACCACCTTCTCCGCCAAGTTCGCCTGTCCCGAGAGCGGCTTCACGATCCCGGAGATTGAACCCCGGCTGTTCTCGTTCAACAACCCGTTCGGCGCCTGCCCATCGTGCGACGGCCTGGGCGAGAAGCTGTATTTCGATCCGCTGATGGTCGTGCCGAACGAGGACCTGTCGCTCGACAAGGGCGCCATAGCCCCCTGGGCCAACTCGACCTCGCAGTACTACGCCCAGACGCTGGAAAGCTTGGCGCGCCACTACAAGGTCGCGACCACGAAGCCGTGGAAGGACCTGCCGGAGGATGTCCGGCATGCCATCCTCTACGGCTCCGGCGGCAAGCCGGTCACCATGCGCTATGACGACGGCCTGCGCAGCTACGAGACCAACAAGGCCTTCGAGGGGATCGTCAACAACCTCGAACGGCGCTGGCGCGAGACGGAGAGCGCCTGGGTCAAGGAGGAGCTGGGCAAGTACCAGTCCAGCCAGCCTTGCGAGGCCTGCAAGGGCGCCCGCCTGAAGCCGGAGGCGCTGGCCGTCAAGATCCGCGGCCTGCACATCAGCCAGGTCACCGAGATGTCGATCCTGAAGGCCGGCGAGTGGTTCGGCGAGTTGAACCAGCATCTCCGGCCCAAGGACCAGGAGATCGCCTACCGCATCCTGAAGGAGATCAACGAGCGGCTGGGCTTCCTCAACAATGTCGGTCTCGACTACCTGACGCTCAGCCGCAACTCCGGCTCGCTGTCGGGCGGCGAGAGTCAGCGCATCCGGCTCGCCTCCCAGATCGGCTCGGGATTGACCGGCGTGCTCTATGTGCTCGACGAGCCCTCGATCGGGCTGCACCAGCGCGACAACGACCGCCTGCTGGAGACTTTGCGGCGGCTCCGCGACATCGGCAACACGGTGATCGTGGTCGAGCACGACGAGGACGCGATCCGGGCCGCCGACTACCTGGTGGACATGGGGCCGGCCGCCGGCGTCCATGGCGGCCAGGTGATCGCCGCCGGCACGCCGGAGGAGGTGATGCAGAACCCGGACAGCATCACCGCCGACTACCTGACCGGTCGCAGGTCGGTTCCTGTACCGGCCCAGCGGCGCAAAGGCCACAAGGGCCAATTCCTGGAGGTCGTCGGCGCACGGTCGAACAACTTGCGCGATATTTCCACGAAGATCCCGCTCGGCACCTTCACCTGCGTCACCGGCGTCTCGGGAGGCGGCAAGAGCACGCTGGTGATCGAGACCCTCTACAAGTCGCTCGCCCGCAAACTCAACGGCGCGCGGGAGCATCCGGCGGAGCATGACGCGATCAACGGCATAGAGCACCTGGACAAGGTGATCGACATCGACCAGTCGCCGATCGGCCGGACGCCGCGGTCCAACCCGGCCACATATACCGGTGCCTTCACGCCGATCCGCGACTGGTTCGCCGGGTTGCCGGAAGCTAAGGCCCGCGGCTATGGACCCGGCCGATTCTCGTTCAACGTCAAGGGCGGCCGGTGCGAGGCCTGCCAGGGTGACGGGGTGCTGAAGATCGAGATGCACTTCCTGCCCGACGTCTATGTCACCTGCGATGTCTGCCACGGCAAGCGGTACAACCGCGAGACGCTGGAAATCCTGTACCGCGACAAGAGCATCGCCGATGTCCTGGACATGACGGTGGAGGAAGGCGCCGAGTTCTTCAAGGCGGTTCCGTCGATCCGCGACAAGATGCAGACGCTTGAACGGGTCGGCCTGGGCTACATCCATGTCGGGCAGGCGGCGACCACGCTGTCGGGCGGCGAGGCCCAGCGGGTCAAGCTCGCCAAGGAACTGAGCCGCCGCGCCACCGGCCGCACCCTCTACATCCTCGACGAGCCGACGACCGGCCTGCATTTCGAGGACGTGCGGAAGCTCCTGGAGGTGCTCCATGCCCTGGTGGACCAGGGCAACACCGTCGTGGTGATCGAGCATAACCTGGAGGTCATCAAGACCGCGGACTGGATCATAGATCTCGGCCCGGAAGGCGGCACTGGCGGCGGCGACATCGTCGCCGAGGGCCCTCCCGAAAAGGTCGTCCGGGAGGAACGCAGCTACACCGGCCGCTATCTGGCGCCCTACCTGCCGACGCCGGTTGGCAAGTCGCGGAAGTCGGCATAGTCGGTCGTTTCGTCCGCCTCCTCGCAGGCCGCCGTCGGCACGCCGTCCACATGCTCGACATGGGCGGCGCCGGCGGCGCCCGGCATGCCGGCGCCGGAGGGGATCGGCACCATCAGGCGGCGCTTCTTCGGACGGACCACCTTGCGCGACACGCCCGCATAGATCTGCTTGCTCGCCTCCAGCAGATAGACGCCGGCGAAAGCTTTGAACCAGCGCTCGCCGACCTCCTCCCAAGCCGGCGCAGACCCGAGCAGGAAGCGGGAGCGAATCGGCGGGATGAACAGGGCACGGGCCGAGCGTTCCGGAACGAACATGTTCTCCCGGAGCACGTGCTTCAGCTGGGACGGCGAATAGGGGCTGCCGTGTCCGAACGGCGTGCGGTCGATCCGCGCCCAAATGCCGCGCCGATTCGGCGCCACCACCAGCAGCCGCCCGCCGCCCGCCATGACGCGCCAGATCTCGCGCATCATCGGACGAAGCTGCTCGGTACATTCCAGGCCATGGACCAGCAGCACCCGGTCGACCGACATGTCGGGCAGCGGCAGTTCCGCCTCGTCCGCCAGCGCGGACAATCCCGGACCCTCGGCCGGCCAATAGACGACACCCTGCGACGCCGGCATCAGTGCTATGGTGCGCTCCGCCTCGTCCCGGAAGGGGCGCAGGTACGGGGCGGCATAGCCAACGCCCAGAACCACTTGGCCGCGGACATCCGGCCACAGCTCGCGGACACGACGACGGATCATCCGCCGGGCGACCTGTCCCAGGCTGCTCTCGTAAAACTCGCGCAGATCAATGGCGTCGGTATACATTGTGTCCAGAGTCTAACACGAAACAACAGCCGGGGTCATGCCCGGGGCTTTGCCTGACCCACGGCCATGGGGTAACCTCTTCGTCATGGATATCCAGCTCATCCCAACGCTCAGCGACAACTACGTCTACCTCTTCAAGGATCCCCAGAGCGATGCCGTCGGCATCGTAGATCCCGGCGATCCCGGACCCGTGCTCGCCGCCCTGGATAGAACAGGTTGGTGTCCGACGCACATCTTCAACACCCATCATCATGCCGACCATATCGGCGGCAACGGCGTGTTGAAGCAGCGCTTCGGCTGTACCATCATCGGACCCGCAGCCGACCGCGGCCGCATTCCCGAACTGGACGTGGTCGTCGCCGACGAGGACACCTACCATTTCGGCTCGCACGAAGTCCGCGTCTTCGAGACGCCGGGCCACACCAGCGGCCATGTCGCTTTCTGGTTTCCCGACGCGTCCGCCCTGTTCAGCGGCGATACGCTGTTCGCGTTGGGATGCGGCCGGTTGTTCGAAGGGACGCCGGCCCAGATGTGGAACTCGTTGCTGAAGCTGCGGGAGCTGCCCGCCGACACTCGGGTCTATTGCGGACACGAATATACGCTGTCCAACGCCCGCTTCGCGGTCAGCGTCGATCCCGGCAACCCTGCCCTCAAGGAACGCGCGGCCGACATCGCCGTGCTGCGCGACGCCGGCAAGCCGACCATCCCGACCACCCTCGGCGTCGAGCGGGCGACCAACCCATTCCTGCGCGCCGACGATCCGGATCTTGCCGCCGAACTCGGCCTCGCGGGCACCGATCCGGTAGAGGTCTTCGCCGAGATCCGGCGGCGCAAGGATCATTTCTGACAGCTGCCTCGTTAAGCAAAGAGGGCATTCTTGAAAGGACCCGACATGAAGCTGCGCTACAGCGCGACCTCGCCCTATGTGCGCAAGGTCATGATGGTGATTCACGAACTGGGCCTGGCTGACAGGGTCGAGCTTGAGAAGACCGACGCCTGGAGTCCGGAGACCGACCTCCCGGACGACAACCCGCTCGGCAAGGTCCCGGCCCTGGTCGTCGAAGGAGGCACCGCGCTGTTCGACAGCCCGGTCATCTGCGAATACCTGGACAGCCTGGCTTCCGGTGGCGAGGGACGGCTGTTTCCCCCGCCGGGCGCGGAGCGCTGGGCGGCTCTGCGGTTCCAGGCGCTCGCCGACGGCATCTGCGATGCCGCGATCCTGCGGCGGCTGGAGGGCAACCGGCCGGAACAGATCCGCTCGGCCGACTGGATGGAGCGTCAGCGCCGGGCGGTGGCCCGATCCCTCGACCAACTGGAGAAGGAGGCCGGCCAACTCGGCACCCGCGCCGATATCGGGACGCTGGCCGTGCTCGCGGCGCTCGGATACCTGGATTTCCGCTTCGGGCACGAGGATTGGCGGCACGGCCGGCCAACCCTCAGCGCCTGGTTCGACGGGGCCAGCGCCCGCGAAAGCTTCGCGGCCACCAAGCCTCCGGCGGCCTGAGGGCGCGCGGTGCCGCCGATCGGCGATCTCTCCGCCGCGGAGATCATCCGGCTTCTCGGGATGCAGCCGCATCCCGAGGGCGGGCATTATGTCGAGACGTTCCGGGACAAGTCGGCGGACGGTTCGCGTGGCTCCTGCACGGCCATCTATTTCCTGCTGCAGGCGGACGAGTTCTCCGCCTGGCACCGGGTCGACGCGGTGGAGATATGGCACTGGTATGCCGGAGGACCGCTGGCCCTCACGATCTCGCCGAACGGCCACGATGCCGAGGCGGTGCATCTAGGACCGGCGCTCGCCCAGGGGCAGCGCCCCCAGGCCGTCGTTCCCGCCGGTGCCTGGCAGACGGCGGTATCGCTGGGAGCCTGGACGCTGGTCGGCTGCACGGTGTCACCGGCCTTCGAGTTCGCCGGGTTCGAGCTGGCTCCGCCGGACTGGCGCCCGATGCCCCGGGTCGGCGGAAAAGGCTGACGGGGCGCGTCAGTCGCTGGCGGCGATCCGGGCCTTGGCGGACGCCTTGATGGTCTCGACCATGGAGAAGAAGCCGTTGCGCCGGTTGGGGCTGAGATGCTGGTCCAGGCCGATCCGGGCGAAGATGGCTTCCAGGTCGGTATCCAGGATCTCCTCCGGCGTGTGGTCCGAATAAGCGGTCAGCAGGACCGCGGCCAGTCCCTTCACGATCGCGCTGTCGCTGTCGGCGGCGAACCGCATACGGCGTTCCTCGGACGGCAGCGGCACCAGCCAGACTTGGCTCATGCAGCCTTCGACCTTGAAGGCATCGGTATGATAGCGGTCGTCCAGCGGCGGCAGGCCGCGTCCCAGGTCGATGACGTAGCGGTACCTGTCCTCCCACTCGTCGAACAGTTCGAAGTTCTCGATCAACTCGTCGATCGTCATGGCGGCTCCTGGTCGCGTTCACCGGTCCGTATCAGCCAACCGGCCCAGGCGCAAGCCCGCTGACGTTCAATGGGTCGGGTCGGTCCTGACGAGGTGTTCCACCAGGGCTGGAAGGCTGTCGCCGATCTGCTTGGCGACCCTTTCGGCGTCTTCCTGGTCCGTGGCCTCCACGACCAACTTTGCCAGCGCGATGGTCATGGCCTGGAGCAACAGCCTGGTATCGAGGCCGGCATGGTTCGTCTGGGTTGCCAGGGCGAGGAAAGAGTTCGTGGCCCGCGCCAGTGGCGCTGCTTCGCGCGCCTGTCGGAACGAGGATAGATCGATGGTTTCCGCCATTCTCCCTCCGCGTGCTTAAGCACATGATAAGAAGGTGCGGTCAAAACCGAAGTTTTGCAAGCGTTTGCACCAGAGGAAGGCGGCGGGGAATGGTGGGCGTGACCGGACTTGAACCGATAACCAGACCGTTATGAGCGGCCAGCTCTAACCAGTTGAGCTACACGCCCGACGCGAGGCACGAGAATGTGCCGCCGAAAACGCCTTAAAGCAACCCCGATAATTGCCGTGCCCCGGTCTCGTCGCAGAAAGGACGGGACGCGCGACCGAAGCCGCGCGTCCGCCGATTCCGTCAAGCCGGCTCAGGTGTCCAGGAAGCTGCGCAGCTTGCGCGACCGGCTGGGATGCTTCAGCTTGCGAAGCGCCTTCGCCTCGATCTGCCGGATGCGTTCACGGGTGACCGAGAACTGCTGGCCGACCTCTTCCAAGGTGTGATCGGTATTCATGCCGATGCCGAAGCGCATGCGCAACACACGCTCCTCGCGGGGGGTCAGGCTCGCCAGGACGCGGGTGGTGGTCTCCCGCAGGTTGGCCTGGATCGCGGCATCCAGCGGCAGGACCGCGTTCTTGTCCTCGATGAAATCGCCGAGATGCGAATCCTCCTCGTCGCCGATCGGCGTTTCGAGGGAAATCGGCTCCTTGGCGATCTTCAGGACCTTGCGGACCTTCTCCAGCGGCATCAGCAGGCGCTCCGCCAGCTCTTCCGGCGTGGGCTCCCGGCCGATCTCGTGCAGCATCTGGCGGGAGGTCCGCACCAGCTTGTTGATCGTCTCGATCATATGCACGGGGATGCGGATCGTGCGGGCCTGGTCGGCGATGGAGCGGGTTATCGCCTGCCGGATCCACCACGTCGCATAGGTGGAGAACTTGTAGCCGCGTCGATACTCGAACTTGTCCACCGCCTTCATCAGGCCGATATTGCCCTCCTGGATCAGGTCCAGGAACTGAAGGCCGCGGTTCGTGTACTTCTTCGCGATCGAGATCACCAGCCGCAGGTTGGCCTCGACCATTTCCTTCTTGGCGCGGCTCGCCTCCTTCTCGCCCTTCTGGACGGTCGAGACGATGCGGCGGAATTCCTGGATCGGCAGGCCGGACTCGTCCGACAGGACGGAGATCTGCTCGCGCACCCGGACGATCTCGGTCGAATGTTTCTCAAGGAAGCGCGGCCAGGCCTTGCCGGAAAGCCCCTTGATCCTGTCCGTCCAATTGGGGTCCAACTCGTGGCCCTGGTAGTGGTGCAGGAAGTCCTCGCGCTTGACCTTGCAGTCGGTCGCCATGCGCAGCAGACGGCCTTCCATGCTATTCAGGCGGCGGTTCAGGCCGTAAAGCTGCTCCACCAGCTGTTCGATCCGTGCATTGTTGAGGCGCACGGTATTCATCAGCTCGATCAGCTCGGCGCGCAGGCGGTCGTACTTCTTGTCGTTCTTGCCCAGGTCCTCTCCGCGCTGGATGGCAGCCAACCGGGCTTCCTGGATCTTATGAAGCCGCTCATAGGTCGCGGCGATCTTCTCGAAGGTCTCCAGCACCTGCGGCTTCAGCGCGGCTTCCATGGCCGACAGGGAGAGATTGTTCTCCTCGCCTTCCCCTTCTCCCTCACCTTCGCCTTCGGCGCCGATCGGGGCTTCCTCGGACTCCTCGGCGCCTGCCTCCTGCGCGGGGGTGCCCTCCCCATCCGCCGGAACGCTGATGCCCTCGGCGTCGGGTCCTCCGCCATAAGTGGCGTCCAGGTCGATAATGTCCCGAAGAAGCATCTTGCCCTCGTTGAGGGCGTCGTGCCATTCGATGATCGCGCGGATCGTCAGCGGAGATTCGCAGATCGCGCCGATCATCTGCTCGCGGCCGGCCTCGATCCGCTTGGCGATGGCGATCTCGCCCTCGCGGGACAGCAACTCTACCGATCCCATCTCGCGCAGGTACATGCGGACGGGATCGTCGGTGCGGCCGATATCGTCGTCGTCCAGGTTACCGGCGACCCGGGCCTCACCGTCCGCATCGGCGGCGGCGTTCTGGTTGTCGTCCTGTTCCTCGCTCTCGATGACGTTGATGCCCATCTCCGAGAGCATGGCCATCGTGTCCTCGATCTGCTCCGACGAGGATTGGTCGGGCGGAAGGGCGGCATTCATCTCGTCATAGGTGACGTACCCGCGCTCCCGGCCGCGGGCGATCATCTTCTTGACCGCTTGCACCATGCCGTCCATCAGCGGGCCATCGCCTGATTCTTCACGATTTTCCGTCACTTCCGCGCCGTTCGTCGCTTTCGTGGCCATTCGAATGATGCCCCCGCCTAGATAACACGTGCGTGACGCAAGGCCCACGGTGCCCCGCGCCACCCGCACACACAGGACTGACTTTTTTTGGCCTGACCCAAGCTCCTGCTCCATCTGCCATAGGCGACCTCAGTATTCAAGGTCGGGGTCGTCGAACTCGGCCGCGCCGGCTTCGGCTTCGAGCAGCGCCCGGACCCGAGACCAGTTATCGGCGTTCATGTCGCGGGCGAAGGATTGCGTCGCCTCCCGGCGCTCGGACTTGATATGATCGGTATATGTCTGCCCCCATACGTCATACCAGCCTCGCCGGGCCTGCTCCAGTGTCGCATCGGGCCTGGCAAAGGCATACAGAAAGGAAGCCGGACCTATGGCATCTTCCAGTTGGGAGAAGCCCTTATCAGTCAAGTGGCTACCCAATCCGGCAGCGTCAAGCCCGGTATTTTCGCTAAGCACCGACACGACGGCCTGACGGAGCAGGTCAAGCGCGGGCAGTGAGAACTCAACGCTACCTATTGATTCACCGACCTCCTCGAACAGTTCAGGGTGGTTCAGCAGTGTTGCCAGCAGGACACGCTCCCGACCTTCCCGAGCGGGCCTGGGCCGGCTGCGCTGAAAATCGGGCGGCGGATCGGTGTTGCGCGGCGGACGGTAGCCGCGCCCCTTGAATCCGCCTCCGCTCCCGCCGGTGAAACGCTGCCCCGGTTGGAACGCCGGCCGGGCACGGAACTTCTCGAAGAAGCGGCGGCGCATTTCGTCGCGGTAGAGAGACTGCACGGTCCGGTCGGCGATCAGGCCGACCCGCTCGTCCAAGGCGGCCTGGAGCCCGGCGCGGGCCTCGGGCGTGTCCAGCACCCTGCCCTCTTCCTCCATCCGCCAAAGCACGTCGGCCAGCGGCATGGCGCCGTCCAGCACCTGCTGCATGGCTTTCGGCCCTTCCTTCCTCAGCAGGCTGTCCGGATCGTCGCCGCCCACCATGAAGGCCACGCGGACCGAATGGTCGGGCAGCAGGTGCGGCAAAACCCGCTCGACCGCGCGAAAGGCGGCGCGCTGCCCGGCGGCATCGCCGTCGAAGCATAGCACCGGGACCCGGCGCCCCGGGGGCGCCAGTTTCCACAGCTCCAGGATCTGGGTTTCGGTCAGCGCGGTGCCCAGAGGCGCCACGGCGCCGTCGAAGCCGGCGCGGACCAGGGCTATGACGTCCATGTAGCCCTCGACCACGATGATCTGCTGGCCGTCGGCCGCCGCCTGCCGAGCGCGGCTCATGTTGTAGAGCAGCCGCCCCTTGTGGAAGAGGGGATTGTCGGCGGAGTTGATGTATTTCGGCCCGTCGCCTTCCATGATGCGGCCGCCGAAGGCGACCACACGGCCGCGCCGGTCGGTGACCGGGAACATCACGCGGTTGCGGAAAAAGGAAAAGGCTCCGCCGCCATAGTCCGACGCCCTGACGACGCCGGCCTCCAGCATGTCCTCCTCCTTGAATCCTTCCCGCGCCAGATGGACGCGCAAAGCGTTGCCGTCCGCCGGGGCGAAGCCGAGGCGGAAGCGGACCATCGTCTCCTCGTCAAGCCCGCGGCTCTTCAGGTAGTCGAACGCGGCATGGCCGCCGGCGCCGGAAAGCTGCTTCTCGAACCAGCGGCAGGTCGCCTCGACCAGGTCGTGCAGCGACTTCTGCCGCTCGAAGCGCTGCCGGTCCTCCGGCGTGGCCTGGGGCACCTGCAGCCCGGCCTCGGACGCCAGTTGCTCGACCGCTTCGGGAAAGGCCAGATTGTCATGGCGCATCGCGAAGCCGATGATGTCGCCATGGGCGCCGCAACCGAAGCAGTGGAAGAAGCCCTTCTGGTCGTTGACGTAGAAGCTCGGCGTCTTCTCGTTGTGGAAGGGACAGGGCGCCTTGAATTCCCGGCCCGCGCGGATCAGCCGCATCCGTTTCCCGACAACGTCGGAGAGCGGCAGACGCGCCCGCAGCTCTTCAAGGAATTGGGGAGGAAACGCCATGGCGCCTGCGCATCACCTTCAATGCTTGGATTGCCGATAGTTGGATCGCCAGATCATGGCGTGTGCCGCTCCAGTGCTGCGGGAACCGGGTCCGAGCTTCTTGGCTGCCGATGAACGGCGTCGCTGGAACGGTAAGGCATGATTGGTTAACAGGCTATAAAGGAAACCGCTATCGAGGAAGTCGTCAGACCAGCGCGGTCTTCACGAAACCGCTGGCCTTGCCGAAATCCATCTGGCCGGCATAGCGGGTGCGCAGCTCGGCCATGGTGCGGCCCATGTCCTTGATGCCGGTGGCGCCGATATCCTTGATCACGGTGTCGACCGCGCCGCGGATCTCGTCCTCGCTGAACTGCTTGGGCAGGAAGGTCTCGATGATGCCGATCTCTTCCCGCTCCTGCTCGGCCAGTTCGAGCCGGCCGCCCTGCTCGTATAGGGCGATGGCTTCGCGCCGCTGCTTGATCATGGTCTGGAGCATGGACAGGATCTCGTCCTCATCGATGCCGTCGGTGACCCCGCGCCCGCGCGCGGCGATGTCACGGTCCTTCAGAGCCGCCAAAATCAGGCGCAGCGTGGAGACGGCGCGCTGGTTCTTGGACCGCATCGCCTCTTTCAAGGCCTCGTTGAGCCGGCTGCGGAACATCGTGTGGAGTCCTCATGAAGCAAATTTTACAGAATGATAGCGAATGTCGGCCCCCTCCGCCAGCGGCGCCACGGCATGCCCGCCGCCCGCCCCGACAGAGCGATGCGGACACCGCATCCTATTGACCGGGCGCCGGCCATGGTCTAATCGCACGCGGTCGGTTCCAACCACGATCAAGGCCGGGCCGCGATCGAGCCCGGGCGCATGGTCCGGGTCCGGCCGCGGGGTTGACGCGCGCCCTCCTGCCGACCAAATCGGGGCGGGGCGGCCGGGGTCCGAGCCGCTTCAGGTAATGCGCCCGCAAGGGCCGTCAATATGGGGTCTTTCACCGATGTCCGAAAACATTTCCGCCACCCCGGCGCCGAGCGCCGCAGATGCGTCGCGCCCGGATGGCGCCACCGCCGTCCTCGTCCTGGCCGATGGTACGGTGCTGTGGGGGCGCGGACTGGGTGCCGTGGGCGCGTCGGTCGGTGAGGTCTGCTTCAACACGTCGATGACCGGCTACCAGGAGATCCTGACCGACCCCAGCTACGCCGGGCAGATCATCACCTTCACCTTCCCCCATATCGGCAACACCGGCGCCAACGGCGAGGATATCGAAACGGTCACGCCCGCGGCCCGCGGCCTCGTGCTTCGCGCCGACATCACCGATCCGTCCAACTGGCGGGCGACCCGCCACCTGGACGACTGGCTGAAGAGCTTCGACTTGATCGGCATCTCGGGCATCGACACCCGGCGCCTGACCCGGCGCATCCGCGACGGGGGGGCGCCTACCGGCGTGATCGCCCACGCCCCGGACGGGCGGTTCGACCTGGACGCGCTGGTCGCCCAGGCGCGGCAATGGCCGGGCCTGGAAGGCATGGACCTCGCCAAGGATGTCTCGTGCCGCCAGACCTATTCCTGGAACGAGGGGATGTGGAAGCTCGGCCAGGGCTACGCGACGCAGGAGAACCCGCGCCACCACGTCGTCGCGATCGACTACGGCGCCAAGCGCAATATCCTGCGCTGCCTCGCCGGGACCGGCGCCAAGGTGACGGTGGTGCCGGCGACGGCCACGGTCGAGGACGTGATGCGTCACAAGCCGGACGGCGTCTTCCTGTCCAACGGACCGGGCGACCCGGCCGCGACCGGGACCTATGCCGTGCCGACGATCCGCGGACTGATGGATACCGGTGTGCCGATGTTCGGCATCTGCCTGGGACACCAGCTGATGGCGCTGGCGCTGGGCGCCGAGACCGAGAAGATGCCCCGCGGCCACCGGGGCGCCAACCACCCGGTCAAGGACCTGGAGACCGGAAGGGTCGAGATCACTAGCCAGAACCACGGTTTCGTGGTCAAGCCGGACAGCCTGCCGACCGACGTGGAAGTGACCCATGTCAGCCTGTTCGACGGCACCAACGAGGGGCTGAAGGTCAGGGGCAAGCCGATCTTCTCGGTCCAGTACCATCCCGAAGCCTCGCCCGGCCCGGAGGACAGCCACTACCTGTTCCACCGTTTCGTGGACCTGATCGACAAGCGAGGCTGACCGGCTTCGTCACGGTTGGACGGGCATGGATGAAGATGCCCGTCCATCCGAGGTACGAGAATTCTACCCGGCGATCCCTCGCCGGAATGCCCGGGACAGCTGGATCACCCGGATCGTCTCCCCCCACTCGACCAGTTCCGAGACCTGCTCCGGCGTGACCCACCGTGCATCCATTGCGTCGTCGGCCGCGACCGGATCGCCTTCGGCGCATTCGGCCAGCACCTCGACGAGGGTGTAGTGGAACTGAATCTCCCCATCGGGATCGCGGCTGATCGAGTCCAGCGCCGTCACGACCGCCTGCGGATCGACCACGAGACCGGTCTCCTCCAGCACCTCGCGCGCCGCCGCCTCGAACAGGGTCTCGCCGACCGACTGCGCGCCGCCCGGCAAGCCCCATTGACCAAGTCGGGGCGCCCGGCCTCGGCGGATCAGCAGGACCCGGTCGCCCTGCCAGACCACCACGCCGACCCCGACCCAGGGCCGGTCCGGATATTCCCGGTCAGGGTACCCCCGTTTGGGCGGGGTCACGACTTGAACCGCTCGTCCACCTGGACGCGGTAGCCGTTGGCGAGCCGGTTGGTCTCGTTCGCCATGCCGACGACGGCCAGCAACTCGCCCAGCATCTCGTCCGTCATGCCGGCCTTGCGGGCCGCCGCCGTATGCGAGGCGATGCAGTATTCGCAGTTGTTGGTGGCGCTGACCGCGAGATAGACCATCTCCTTGGTCAGCGGATCGAGCGCGCCGGGCGCCATGACTTCCTTGATGCTCTCCCAGGTGCGCTTCAGCGTCGGCGGATGGCTGGCCAGGACCTTCCAGAAATTGTTGATCAGGTCGGTCTTGCGGGTCGCCATGATGTCGTCATAGACGGCGCGGACTTCGGGACTGGCGTCCTCGTACTCGACCATCTGTCCTCCACTCGGAAATGTTGCCTGCGGAAATGAAGACGGGGCGCCCCAGCGGGGCGCCCCGTCGATCCTAACACCGCCGGAGGGGCGAAGGATCAATACATGTGCTGGCCGCCGTTGATCGACAGGGTCGAGCCGGTGACGAAGCCTCCCTCGTCGGCCACCAGGAACAGCACGCCGCGGGCGATTTCCGACGCCTTGCCGAGCCGTCCGACCGGAACCTTGGCGACGATCTTCTCCAGCACGTTCGGGGGAACGGCACGGACCATGTCGGTGTCGATGTAGCCGGGCGCTATCGCGTTGACGGTGATTCCCTTGGCCGCACCCTCCTGGGCGAGCGCCTTGGTGAAGCCGTGGATGCCCGACTTGGCCGCCGCATAGTTCACCTGGCCGTACTGGCCGGCTTGGCCGTTGATCGAGCCGATGTTGACGATGCGGCCGAAGCCCCGCTCGCGCATGCCGTCGATCACGTTGCGGCACATGTTGAAGCAAGACGTCAGGTTCGTCTGGATGACGTCGTTCCACTGCTCGTAGGTCATGCGGTGCATGACGCCGTCACGGGTGATGCCGGCGTTGTTGACGACGATCTCGACCGGCCCCAGTTCCGACGCGACCTTCGCGAGACCCTCCTTGCAGGCTTCGAAGTTGCTGACGTCCCACTTGAAGACCGCGATGCCGGTCCGCTCGGAAAACTCTTTAGCCTTCTCGTCGTTGCCGGCGTAAATGGCGGCGACTTTATACCCGGCGTCCTTGAGACCGACCGAAATGGCTTCGCCGATGCCGCGCGTACCGCCCGTAACAACTGCAACTCTTGCCATTGATTCCTCCCCCAGAAAGCGATGATGATTTGACGTGGTGGCCGAAGCTGAAGCCGCGATGACGTGCGGCTTCAGCCTGACAGTATTAACAGTCGTTCACGTCCTGCGCGTTGACGTGCATCAACCCGGACGGATCCGGCCCGATGTCAACGCTAACGTGCATCAACAGGAACCGGACCGCTTAGTCGCGGGCAACGGTGAGGGCGATGCCCATGCCGCCGCCGATGCACAGGGTGGCGAGGCCCTTCTTGGCGTCGCGCTTCTGCATCTCGTGGAGCAGCGTGACCAGGACGCGGGCACCGGACGCACCGATCGGATGGCCGAGCGCGATGGCGCCGCCGTTGACGTTGACCTTGGACTTGTCCCAGCCGAGGTCCTTGTTGACCGCGCAGGCCTGCGCGGCGAAGGCCTCGTTCGCCTCGATCAGGTCCAGGTCGTCGACGCTCCAGCCGGCGCGCTGAAGGGCCAGGCGGCTGGCCGGGATCGGGCCGGAACCCATGATGGCGGGATCGACGCCGGCAGTCGCCCACGACACGATGCGGGCCAGCGGCGTGATGCCGCGCTTGGCGGCGGCATCGGCCCCCATCAGCACCAGCGCCGCGGCGCCGTCATTGATGCCCGAGGCGTTGCCCGCGGTGACCGAGCCGTCCTTCGAGAAGGCCGGGCGCAGCTTGCCCAGGGCATCGACCGTGACGCCGGCCTTGGGGAACTCGTCGGTGTCGACGACGGTGTCGCCCTTGCGGGTCTTGATGGTGACCGGAATGATCTCGTCCTTGAACTTGCCGGACTTCATCGCCGCCTCGGCCTTGTTCTGGGAGGCGGTGGCGAATTCATCCTGCTGCTCGCGGGTGATCTGCCACTTCTGGGCGACGTTCTCCGCCGTGGTGCCCATGTGGTAGCCGTTGAAGGCGTCCCAAAGCCCGTCCTTGATCATGGTGTCGATCATCTGCGTGTCACCCATCTTGGTGCCGTTGCGCAGATGCATGCAGTGGGGTGCCAGGCTCATGCTCTCCTGGCCGCCGGCGACGACGATGTCGGCGTCACCCAGCTTGATCGCCTGGTAGCCGAGCGCGACGGTGCGCAGGCCGGAACCGCAAAGCTGGTTGATCGCGTAGGCGGTCTTCTCCACCGGGATGCCGGCGGCGATGGCGGCCTGGCGGGCGGGGTTCTGGCCGGTGCCGGCGGTCAGGACCTGCCCCAGCACGACCTCCGACACTTCGCCCGCATCGACGCCCGCGCGCTTCAGCGCCTCGCGGATCGCCACTTCGCCCAGGGTATGGGCGGGTACCGAGCTCAGCGAGCCGTTGAACGCACCGATCGGCGTGCGCGCGGCGCTGGCGATAACGACTTCGGTCATGGGGAACGCTCCTTAGCTGATGGCAATTTTTTTATGGGCCTGCCTTAAGCACGGCTTAAACTAGCCCCAGCAATTTTTCGGCGCAAGTCACCGCGGGTTCATGCCCGCCCTACACTTTTGCCCGCGCTACTAAGTCGCGCATTCGAAAAGAGAAACCTAGTCTCCTAACTATTAGAGCAATCACCTTCGGTTGCGAAGCCATTCGGCAAGGGGTTCCCACACCAAAGTCTGCGCTCCTGCGCTGACGATCATGCCGACATGCCCCAGGTGGGGATTGTGGATGTCGGCGCCGGGGATCGCTTGGGCCAGCGCCCGCGCCGAGCACGGCGGAACGATGCGGTCCTTCTCGGGGATCATGACCAGCGCAGGCGGCCGAAGCCTGCGGGGATCGACGCTCTCTCCGGCGATGCTCCAGCGCCCCTCCGCGGTGTCGTTGCGGCCGTACCATCCGGTCAGGCAATCCCGCGCAACCGCCGCCGGCAGAGCGACGCCGTCGTTCAGCCAGTCCTCCAGGGCCACGAACCCGCGGGCGGCGGCGCCGTCCGGCGGCATCCGCGCGAACCGGGTGAACTTGCGCGCGACCTGCAGCGGGTCCTGCATCGCGAACAGCGCCTGGATGGCATCCACCGGCAGTTCGCCCCAGGTATCGAGCACCGGCTCGTAGGGGGCCAAGGCGGCGGCCGTGCGCTTCGCCATGGCCGGATTGTCGCCATGGAAATCCCAAGGCGTCGCAAGGAGGGCGAGGCCCGCGACATCGCGGGGCCGCCGTTGGGCGAGCGCCGTCGCCAGCAGGCCGCCCATGCAGTACCCGACCACGGCCGGCCGCGCGGGGAACAGGTCCAGGACGGCATTCAGCGCGCGTTCCAGCCGACCGGCGACGAAGTCGGTCAGGGTGAAGCGGCGTTCCGCCGGGCCGGGCCGGCCCCAGTCGAGCAGCAGCGGCCGGATGCCGCGGACGGCCAGCCAGCGCATAAGGGAGCAATCCCCGGACAGGTCGAGTATGTAGTGGCGGTTGATCAGCGACGGGACGAACAGGACGGGCAGCCCGCCGCCGCCCGGCCCGTCGCCCGCCCCGTAATCGAGCAGGCGGGCCGGCCCTTCGCGCCAGACCGCCGGCGGATCGGCAAGATCGCGGCGGTAGGCATGGTTCCGGTACCGTTCCACCCCCGTCAGCAGCGCGTCGAACCGCCACCGCATCTCGCGGTCGACGGCCCGCGCGAAAGCTTCAGGATCGACGCCGGCGAGTTCCGCCCGCAGGTCCGCGGCGCGGTCCCGAAGCCCCCCCTTCCAGGGAATCGATCCGCTCCTCAAGAACGGCAATCCGGCGGGCGAGCTCAGCAGCGTGGTCAGGGTCGCCGCCATGTGGAGCGCGAGCGGACGCGGTCCCTGTCGGGGTATCCGCCATGGGTCGGCCGGCCGTGAAGGGGGCGAATGGGTCATGAAACTGCTGATGTTGACTGCTGCCGCGCGCGGCGAATGCCGAAAAGGGAGCCATGGCGGCGGCTCCCTGCCCCAGGATCTGGAACAGGCGGGCGAAATTCTCCGCGACCTCGGGATCGACCGCCAGCGCCGACCATTGGTCCTGCCAAAGGTCGAGATAGCGGCGCGCGAGGCTTTCGAGGGAGGGCGGTTCCTGATCCGATGTGTTGGCCATGGCGGCGAATATAATAGTGAACTACCGCATTTGAACAGGGCGCCGCCATTGTACGGTATGTCGCGGCCCGAACAGGTCGCCGCCCAATTGCGGACGGCGACGCGGCAGAAAGCTTGCTTAAAGGAGCTTTCTTCGCGTACTCCTAATGTCTTGAGGGATTTAAGCGCAATGCCACCGCGTGAAAGCATACGAAATGGCCGAAAAAGACGACGCGAAAGTTGCCCCGATCACGATCAAAAAGTACGCCAACCGCAGGCTGTACAACACTGCAACGAGCAGCTACGTCACGTTGGACCACCTCTGTCAGATGGTCAAGGACGGGATGGACTTTGTCGTCTATGACGCGAAGACGGGCGAGGACATCACCCGTTCCGTGCTGACGCAGATCATCGTGGAGGAGGAAAGCAAAGGACAGAATCTTCTGCCCATCAGCTTTCTCCGCCAGCTGATCAGCTTCTACGGCGACAACATGCAGTGGGTCGTGCCCCGTTACCTCGAATACAGCATGCAGTCGTTCGCCCGGAACCAGGAACAGATGCGCGACTATTTCTCGAACACGATCGGCGGGATTTTCCCGTTCGGCACCACGTTCGAGGAAGTGGGCAAGCAGAACCTGGCGATGTTCGAGCGGGCGATGCGGATGTTCACCCCGTTCGGACCGCAGACCGAGCAGGGCAAGGCCGCGGCGGAGCAGTTCGACCAGGCGGCCCAGCGCGCCCGGGCCGAAAGCGAGAAGACGCTGGACGACCTGCAGAAGCAGCTCGAAGAACTTCAGAAGCAACTCGTCACGATCACTAAGTCGAAGGCCGAGTAACGGAAACCGGACGGCCGGGACTTGCCGGAAGGAAGGCTGCGTCCGGCGGGGCGGTGCCTTGGTGCCCATCCGGCAGCCCCGCCCGGAACCATCGCGATTGCCCGAATTCCTTCCCCGGGGGCTAATCCGCCGGCGCCGTCCGGATTCGGAATTCCTTAAGGCTCCGGGATCGAAACTGCTGTTCAATCCCTGGAAGGTCCATCCAGCAGAAGGTTCGGCACGGGAATGGCCGTCGGCCCGTTTTCACGCTCTCCGATCCAGCCCTTGCCCGACTCGCGCAGTCTGGTGCCGATATCCCCTGCCCGCTCCCTGCCGGCGCGGACGGATGAAGTCGAGCGCGAGAGGCGCCGCCGCCCGCGGCGGGCGGCGGACCGGGAGGCGGACGACGCCACCGCCGGAACCGCATTCGACCGCGCCGATCCCGCAGCGCGGCGCGAAGACGTGGAAGCGCCGCGCCAGTCCGCGATCGCCGCCCAGCCTCAGGCAGCCGAAAGCCGGCGCGCCTGGGCGGCTCCCGGCAGCGCCCCGTTCGTTGCCCAGGTCCTGGCGCAGGAAGTCCTCAAGACTGGTCTTTACATCGAGCCGTGGCGGCAGGCGATCAGCGCCTACGAGCGCGCGAGCGAGACCGCGGCGCCCCGGTTGCGCTACGGTATGCCCTGACGGCAACGCATTCGGGCGGGGTTTCGGCTCCCGGCACGAAGCTCTTGCACGGCACGGCGATTTCCCATACTTGCGTTTGCCCAGCAGGTACCATCCGATATCGCCACACCTCGCGGAAGCAGAGTGACTTTCGGTTTCCTACGCACCAATCCCCTTCCCGACCTTAGCGGTGAACGCACATGAAGACGACGGGCTCCCAGCGCACCGTGGTATGGCCCGGCCGGCCCTATCCGCTGGGCGCTACCTGGGATGGCTTCGGCGTCAATTTCGCCCTGTTCTCGGCCAATGCCACCAAGGTCGAGCTATGCTTGTTCGACAAGACCGGCACGCGCGAGATCGATCGGGTGGCCTTGCCCGAATATACCGACCAGGTCTGGCACGGCTACCTGCCGGAGGCGCGGCCGGGCACCCTCTACGGCTACCGGGTCCACGGACCCTATGAACCGTCGGCCGGCCACCGGTTCAATCCCAACAAGCTGCTGCTCGATCCCTATGCCAAGGCTCTGTTCGGAGCGCTCCGCTGGTCCGACGCCCATTTCGGCTACCGCGTCGGCTCGACCCGCGAGGACCTGTCGTTCGACCGCCGCGACAACGCGCGCGGCATGCCCAAGTGCCGGGTGGTCGACCGCGCCTTCACCTGGGGCAACGACCGGGCGCCGCGCGTCCCCTGGAGCGACACGGTCATTTACGAGGCCCATGTCCGCGGCTTCACCATGCGCAATCCCGAAGTCGGACCGCAACTCCGCGGCACTTTCGCCGGGCTCAGCACCCAGTCGGTGATCGACAAGCTGCGCTCGCTGGGCATCACCTCGATCGAGTTGCTTCCGGTCCAGGCCTTCTGCGACGACCGCCACCTGGTGGAGCGCGGCCTGCGGAACTATTGGGGCTACAACACCATCGGCTTCTTCGCGCCCGAGCCGCGGTTCATGACGACCGGCGTCCTGTCGGAATTCAAGACCATGGTGGCGCGGCTGCACGAGGCCGGCATCGAGGTGATCCTGGACGTGGTCTACAACCACACCGGCGAGGGCAACCACATGGGCCCGACGCTGAGCTTCCGGGGGATCGACAACGCCAGCTACTACCGCCTGATGCCCGGCGACAAGCGCTTCTATATCGACGACACCGGCACCGGCAATACGCTGGCGATCACCCATCCGCGGGTTCTCCAGATGGTGATGGACAGCCTGCGCTACTGGGTGTCCGAGATGCATGTGGACGGCTTCCGCTTCGACCTCGCCACGACGCTGGCGCGCGAAATCCACGGCTACGACGCCGGCTCCGGCTTCCTTGACGCCGTGCGCCAGGACCCGGTGCTGTCCGGCGTGAAGCTGATCGCCGAACCGTGGGACATCGGCCCCGGCGGCTATCAGGTCGGCGGCTTCCCGCCGGGCTGGGCGGAATGGAACGACCGCTACCGCGACACGGTCCGGCGCTACTGGCGCGGCGACGAGGGCATGCTGCCGGAGTTGGCCGGCAGGCTGACGGGATCGAGCGACCTGTTCGAGCGGCATGGGCGGCGGCCCTGGGCCAGCATCAACTTCGTGACCGCCCACGACGGCTTCACGCTCAACGACCTGGTCTCCTACAATCACAAGCACAACGAGGCCAACGGCGAGGGCAACCGGGACGGCCACTCGGGGAATCACAGCTGGAACCATGGTGTCGAAGGCCCCTCGGACGATCCCAAGATCACGGCCCTCCGGGAGCGCCAGCGCCGAAACTTCCTGACCACCCTGCTGCTCTCCCAGGGTACGCCGATGCTGCTGGCCGGCGACGAGATCGGACGCACCCAGGGCGGCAACAACAACGCCTATTGCCAGGACAACGAAGTCTCCTGGATCGACTGGCCGGGCGTCACCGCCGACGGGCGCGACCTTGCCGACTTCACCCGGCGGCTGCTCGACCTGCGGCGGCGACACCCGGTGCTGCGCCGCGCCGTATTCCTTCACGGCACCAAGAAGTCGGCCGACGAGGTCAAGGACATCACCTGGATCACGCCGCAGGGCACCGAGAAAACCAGTGCGCAGTGGGGCGACCGGCACGCCCGCTGCATCGGGCTGCTGCTCAACGGAGAGGCAGGCGACTACATGACGCACGACGGCAACCCGGCGACGGACGACCGCCTGCTGATCATCCTCAACGCCTTCCACGATACGGTCCCGTTCATCCTGCCGAAAGTACGGGGCGGCACGGCTTGGCGCTGCCTGCTGGATACGGTCGAGGCTGACGGGCATTCGGATCGCGGGGACCTTCCGGCCGGCGAAACCTTCGATGTGGACGGCCGTTCGGCTCATCTGTTCGTGCTGGTAGATACAAATCGTCTCGATTTAGCGGCGCGTTAGGGATTGGCGGCGATACTGGGCTTTCCCGCGCGCCCGCGCCGATCCTGTCCTTCTGCCGACCGATCATCGCCATGCCAGAGTACGATCTAAGCCAGGTCGAGTGCATCCTGTTCGAACCCGAGGGCAATGTCCGCCGCCTGATGCGCGACGCCCTGGGGCATCTGCGGATCAACCGGGTCCAGGCGTTCGGTCATATGGAGGACGTCCGGAAAGCGTTCGAGACCGGCAATCCCGACCTGCTGGTCGCCGACGCCACCGGCACCGACAGCGAGACCTTCAAGGTCGTTCATGCCCTCCGCCACGGCCTGCTGGGCGCCAATCCGTTCCTCGCGATCGTCGTGACCGCCTTCAACCCGACGAAGCCGCTGCTCGCCCGGGTGACCAATTGCGGCGCTGACGCCCTGCTGGTCAAGCCGCTGGCTCCCAAGCAACTCCACGAGCGGATCACGGCCCTGGTCGAGAACCCGCGGAACTTCGTGGTGACCAGCGACTTCATCGGCCCGGACCGGCGCAAGTCCCCGCGCGAAGGCAGCCAGATCCCCCTGGTCGAGGTTCCGAATACGCTGCGCCTCAAGGCGACCAACGCCTTCGGCAGGACCAACCCTCACGAACTGATCGAACGGGCATCCGCCGAGGTGAACGAGCAGAAACTGCTGCGGCAGGCGTTCCAGGCCGCCTTCCTGATCGAGTTCGCGACCCCGGGCCTCTCGGCCGTGCCTGTCGAACGGATCGCGGTCGAGCACCTGACGCGGGTGGTGCCCGTGCTGGACGACCTGATCCATCGCCTGCCCGCCCATGCGACCGGCAGCCGCTCCACGGCCGCCGACCAAGCCAAGGCCCTGATCGCCGCGGTCGAGGTGGCGCACGCCCAGATCCTCTCCGGCATGGTTCCGCCAGGGCTGGACCGCCTGAAATCCTCGGCGCTGGAGATCATGTCGACGCTGAGCCCGGAGCGCCCCGCGGACGCTCCGGGCCGCGAGGTCGCCGCCGCGGCGGCAATGTACCGCAGCCGGCTCAACGAGATGGCGGAGGCCAAGGCGGCCGAAGGGGCCAAAAGCCTTGTCCAGGGGGGACTGGCCGGGACCGGCAGCTTTCTTTGACCTTTCCGGGAAAGGACGGGATCATCCGCCATGTGAGGATGTTCTAAGCGGTGTCTCACAGTCCAATCCCAGGATGGCTCCCCGATGTCCGCCCGCTTTGCCCACTCCATGCCTTTCGGCGCCGAACTTCGCCAGGACGGAACGACCCGCTTTCGCCTCTGGGCGCCTTCACATGCCGAGATAGGTCTTGTCCTCGACGGCCGGACGGATGCTCCCGTGCCGATGACGGCGCGGGAGGACGGCTGGTTCGAAACAGTCACCGACCGCGCGCCGGCCGGAACGCGGTACCAGTACCGGCTGCCCGACGGGCTGTGCGTGCCCGACCCGGCCTCGCGCTTCCAGCCGGAGGATGTCAACGGTCCGAGCCAAGTGGTCGATCCCAACGCCTACGAGTGGCGCACCACCGCATGGCGCGGCCGCCCATGGGAAGAGACGATCCTCTACGAGCTTCACGTCGGCTGCTTCACCGACGAGGGCACCTACGACGGCGTGCGCCGCAAGCTCGACCATCTGGCGAAGCTGGGGGTCACGGCGATCGAGTTCCTGCCGCTGGCCGATTTCGCCGGCCGGCGCGGCTGGGGTTACGACGGCGTGCTGCCCTATGCGCCCGACGATGCCTACGGCGCGCCCGACGCTCTGAAGCGCCTGATCGACGAGGCGCACGAGCGTGAGCTGATGGTCTTCCTGGACGTGGTCTACAATCACTTCGGGCCGGAGGGGAACTATCTCAGCACCTACGCCAAATCGTTCTTCACCGAGCGCCATCACACACCCTGGGGTGCGGCGATCAATTTCGACGGCAAGGACGCGCGCCCGGTGCGCGACTACTTCATCAACAATGCGCTCTACTGGCTCGAGGAGTACCGGTTCGACGGGCTCCGCTTCGACGCCGTCCATGCGATCATCGACGACAGCAAGCCTCACATCCTGACGGAACTGGCCGAGACCGTCCGCGGCCGGATCGAGTCCGGAACGCCCGGCCGCCACGTCCACCTGGTCCTTGAGAACGAGGCGAACCAGGCGCATCGGCTGGGCCGCGACGATGCCGGCCTGCCGCCCCACTTCACCGCCCAGTGGAACGACGATTTCCACAATACCGCCCACGCGCTGGTGACCGGCGAGCGCGCCGGCTACTACGAGGATTTCGCCGACGATTCGCATGGGAAGCTGGCACGCTCCTTGGCTGACGGGTTCGTCTATCAGGGCGACCCCTCCCCCCACCAGGACGGCAAGATCCGCGGCGAGTCAAGCGGTCACCTGCCGCCTCAGGCCTTCGTCAGCTTCCTTCAGAACCATGACCAAGTCGGCAACCGGGCCATGGGCGAGCGGCTGTCGGCCTTGATTTCGCCCGAGCGGCTGAAGGCCATCACCGCGGTGTTCCTGCTGACGCCGCAGGTGCCCATGCTGTTCATGGGCGAGGAATGGGCAAGCGACCGGCCGTTCAACTTCTTCACCGATTTCCACGGCGAACTGGCCGACGCCGTGCGCGAGGGGCGCCGCAAGGAGTTCGCCGGCTTCGCCGAGTTTTCCGACCCGGAAGCGCGCGAGAAGATCCCCGATCCGAACAACGAAGGCACCTTCGAGGGATCGAAGCTCGATTGGGACGCGGCGTCGGCATCGGGCCATGCCGAATGGCTCGACTGGTACCGGACGCTTATCGACATCAGGTCGCGCAAGCTGGTCCCGCGGCTCGCCGGCATCGGCGTCGACAGCGTCTCGAAGGTCCGGGGCAAGACCGCCATCGAGGCCCATTGGCCTTTCAAGGATGGCGGACGGCTGACCTTAGTTGCTAACCTGGGCGACGAACCCGTGGAGGGGCTGGAAGCAGTCACGGGCGACCTGCTGTTCCAGACCGGCCGATCCCAGGACGCCCGGTCGGTCAGCAGCGACCTGGAGTCGGGGCGAATGGGTCCCTGGGCCGTCGCCTGGTACATCACCGAACCGTCCGGGACGGTCTAAGACGGCAACCGGTGGGATTTAGAGGGGAAAGCAGAGCATGAAGGATGGAGCCGATCTGGACCGGCTGGCCGGGATGTTGGGTGTCGAGCCGTTCTATCACGACATCTGGGGAAACCGGCGCGAGATCGGCCCCGCCACCAAACGGGACCTGGTTGAGGCGATGGGTTTCCCGGCCGGCACTCCGGAGGAGGCGGCCGACAGCTTGTACCGGCTGCGAGAGCGGGACTGGCGGCGCATGCTGAGACCGGTCTTCGTGCTTGGCGAATCCGATCCGGTCGAGGTCGACTTCACCGTGCCCGACCGGACCGGCCCCGCCGGGATCACCTGGACCCTTTCGGAGGAGTTCGGTGACGTGCACTGGGGCGAACAGCCCCTGTCAGACCTGCCTGTCGTCGGGGAGGAGACCTTCGACGATGTCCGCTACACCCGGCACCGCCTGACACTGCCCGAGGCCCTGCCCCACGGCTATCACCGGCTGGCGATCCAGTTGAACGTCGCCGACAGCGTCGTCCACGAAGGATCCGCCTGTGTTATCGTGGCGCCGGAAAGCTGCCTGTCTCCCGACGATCTGGCGGGCGGCGACGGCTGGTCCTGGGGCATGGGGGTCCAGCTCTATTCCCTGCGCTCCGGGACGAACTGGGGCATCGGCGATTATGGCGATGCGGGAGCCGCCGCCGAGCAGGCCGCCGGCATGGGCGCGGGCGTGCTGGGTCTCAACCCGCTGCACGCCCTGTTCCCCTCCGATCCCAACCACAACAGCCCCTACTCGCCAAGCAACCGGGGTTTCCTCAACACCCTGTTCATCGACGTCGCCGTCCTGCCCGAACTGGCGGAGAGTCCGGAGGCGCGCTCCCTGATCGAAAGCGCAGACTTCCAGGAGCGGCTCCGGGCCGTCCGCGAAGCGCCGCTGGTCAACTACGGGGCGGTCGCCGACCTCAAGATGCCGGTTCTCGAACTGGTCTTCAAAAGCGCCCGCGAAAACGTCGGACCACGCCGAGATGCCTTCCTGCTGTTCCAGCGGGAAATGGACGAGCCTCTGGTCCGCCAATCCGTCTTCGACGCGCTGCACGAGCATTTCTTCAAGGGCGAGGGTAAATGGGCTTGGCAGGACTGGCCCGAAGCCTACCGCGATCCCCTGAGCAAGGCGGTCGCCCGTTTCGCCGAGGAGCACGCCGATCGGGTCGAGTTCTTCCAGTGGATGCAGTTCGTCGCCGACGACCAGCTCGCCGCCGCGGCCCACCGGGCCCACCGCGCCGGCATGCCGATCGGCTTCTACCGCGACCTCGCCGTCGCCAACCATCCCGGAGGCTCCGCGGCATGGTCGGCGCAGGACGTGATCGTACAGGGAGCCAATGTCGGCTCGCCGCCCGACATGTTCAGCCCCGACGGACAGAACTGGGGGCTGGCGCCCCTGTCGCCGCTCGGGCTGGTCGAGACCGCGTACGAGACCTTCATCCAGTCGCTCCGCGCCAACATGCGACACGCCGGCGCGATTCGGATCGACCACGTGATGGCGCTTCAACACCTGTTCTGGATACCGTCCCGGCCGGATCACGAGGGCGGTGCCTATGTGGCCTATCCGATGCGCGACCTGGTGCGCATCATCGCGCTGGAATCCCGGCGGAACCGCTGCCTGGTAATCGGCGAGGACCTCGGCACCGTTCCCGAGGGCTTCCGCCCGGCCATGCAGCGGGCCGGCATCCTGTCATACCGCGTGCTCTATTTCGAACGGGGTCCCGACAAGGGCTTCATCGCGCCGGAGCACTACCCGCGCGACTCCCTTGTGTCGGTCACCACCCACGACCTGCCGACCCTGAAGGGCTGGTGGAACGGCCACGACATCCGGGTCCGTGCCGAGTTGGGCCAGTACTCGGAGCCCGGCACGCTGGACTCCGAACTGGCCGAGCGCAGGACCGACCGCGAACGGCTGCTATCCTCGATGCGGTGGGTGGGCGTGGTTCCGAAGGAGACCGGTTCCGAGGCGCTGACGGACGAACTGACCGGAGCGATACACGGCTACCTGGCACGCACGCCCGGCCGGATCCTGATGGTCCAGGCGGAGGACATGGTCGGCGAGATCGACCAGCCCAACCTGCCCGGCACCGTCCACCAGCACCCGAACTGGCAGCGCAAGCTGCCGGTCGAGATCGACGGCATCCCAGGGTCCCCGCTCGCCCAGGCCATCGTCCGGGCCATCAATCGCGAGCACGGCCGCGACTGATCGAAGCACTGTCATAATGAGAATGGTTATCGGCGCAAGAAAACGGTCCGTGAGAATAACTTTCAGGTTTTATTTCGGGCCGGTTCGTATATTTAACAGACAGCGAGGTTTACGCATCCCACCCGGGTGCGATCTAGGGGCTGGTCCACAGCGCTTGCACGGAGAAGAAAATGAAGGGCGATCCGAAAGTAATCCGTCATCTGAATACTATTTTGACGAACGAGTTGACGGCGATCAACCAGTACTTTCTGCACGCGCGCATGCTGAAGAACTGGGGCCTTCTGCGGCTCGCCAAGTATGTATATGATGAATCAATTGGCGAGATGAACCACGCCGACTATATCATCGAGCGGATCCTGTTCCTGGAAGGCCTGCCGAACCTTCAGGACCTGCACAAGTTGAAAATCGGCGAAGACGTGCCAGAGATGTTCACCTGCGACCTCGGTGTCGAGAGCCATAACCGCACTTGCCTTCAAGAGGCGATCGCCTACTGCGAGGAGGTCCGCGATTTCCAGACCCGGGAGATCTTCGTCAAGATCCTCGACGAGACCGAGGAACACATCGACTGGCTGGAAACCCAGTTGGACCTGATCCAACGCGTCGGCGCCCAGAATTACCAGCAGGAGCAGATGTTCGAAGCGAGCTGAACGCTCCTCCCGACCTTCTTCACCGCAAGTCCGGCGGCGGTCCCATCCGGGGCCGCCGTTTTGAATTTCCCGCTTTCGGTACCTGTTGATAGGCTGGTCCGTAACCGTTAGCGTCCTGCCATGCAGTACAGTCCCGTCAAGCCCCAGGCCGAATCCCCGGAAGCTCCGCCGCCCGAGGAGCTTTATCGTCTTTATGGCGAGTTGTCGCCTGCCGCCAAGGTCGTGGTTCACCTTAAGATCGTCGCCGGCAGTGGAGCCGGCAATGGTACGCTGTACAAGGCGGTTTCGGCGGTCAAGATTCCGCTACCGGGCGGGAAGACGCTCGGGGCGGGCTTCGTCGGCGAGGTCGTGTCACAGGTGAAGGGCAGCGGCCTGTGGCTGGGACTGAACCAGGAAAGGAACCAGTTCTGCCATGACATGAACATCGCCGCATTCGCGGACCCGATGTGCGGCCTCTACATCGAAGCGGTGGAACGGACCAGCCGCTCAACCTCATACGTCCATTACCAAGCGCACCGCATCCGGGAACTGCGTTTCGTCGTCTACGGGAATTATGACGATGCCATGGCCGGAAGGCTCGTCGAGGATACACCCGGCACCCTGGCGCTCCTGGCGGGTTTCGTCAGCGATGTCACCCTTCGGCCGGAGTGGTTGTCCAGCCGGGCACCTGTCATCCGGGAAGCCTTGCTGTTGGCGAAGCTCGACTTCTTGCTCCGCACTGGGCATCGCCCGCCGGACTTCGACGGTTTCCGGACACAGTTGGAGCAATTGGCCGCAACGAGCCAGGACCCTGGCACCCGCATTTCCCTCGCACGGTTCGCGATCCTGAGAGGCGAACCCGCCGGAGCGATCCAGATCGGGGAGGATCTGCGCCCCAGGACGCGGGAAATCGAGGGAGGGAAGGCGAGCGACCACGGCGTGATGGTGGCCGCCTACAGGCATCTGATCGCGGCGATGGCGCATTTCACCTGCGGGCGCAACACCGAGGCGCTGGCGGGATTCCGCGAAGGCCTGAAACTGTTCCGCAAATCCACCCACAAGCGAAAGATCTTCCTGCCCGACATAGAGGGCCTCCTGGCCATGCTGTGCATCCTGAGGGAAGGAGATTCCGCGCTGATTCCGGAGCTGATGGGCTGGGTGGAGGATGCCGGGCGCGATACCTTCGGAAGCTCGAACCTGGGTGGCGTCGACGCGGCCTGGGCAATGGCCCTTATCGTGCAGGGAAAGGACGATGCGGCTGGAAACGTCCTGAAGAACTCAGCTCTCAATTACAATGCTCCGCTGGCTCGGGCTGTCGAGCCACTTGCCCAGTTCCTGCTCGACCCCACGCCGCTCCGGGCTCGAATGGCCGAGCTCAAGTCGCTGTTCGAACGCTACCGGGACACCTTGCCGCTGATAGCGGAGATCTATGCTTCGCTGCTGGAGAAGCTGGCCAACGACCCCGAACCCTACCGCGAGTTCCTGGGACGGCCCGGCCGCCAGCCGATCATCCGCCTCGTCGATCTGATCAAGGTGAACGATCCTTGGGAACGTGCGCTCGACCATCTCGAGACATTGCTGGCGCCGTCCGCCAATCCCGTCGCAGAGCCCGCCAGGAAGAAGTCGAAGCGCCTGATCTGGCTTCTGGAGCCCGATATCGGCACGATCGAGGTGGTCGAACAAACCGCGAAGGTCAAGGAGGGCTGGAATGCCGGGCGCACGCTGTCGTTCCGCCGTGTCGGCAAGAACGAACCCCCGCTGGAGATGGACGACCACGACCGGCGGGTAGTCGCGACGCTGCGCCATGGCTACGATCGGACCCCTTACTATTACACCGCTATGGAGAGCTACGGCCCCGATCCCTACAAGACGCTCTTGGCACTGGTCGGCCACCCACGGGTTTTCCACGCGGAAGACAGGAGCCGTCAGCTCGACCTCGTCCGCTACCCGGTCGAACTGGTCGTTTCCGAAGCACCTGGCGGCTATCGCATCGCGCTGTCCCACTTCTCCGAACAGCCCGCAACCCTCCTGGAACAGGAGGCGCCGGACCGCTATCGCGTGATCGACGTCTCGGCCGACGTGGTGAAGGTCGGGTCGCTTCTCGGGTCGGACGGCATGGTCGTCCCCCGGGACGGACGAGACCGCGTCGTAAACCTGGTCCGGCGGTCGATCGGCGGGGCGCTGCCGATCCGGTCGGAGATCGACGCCGTGGAGGTCCCTGCCATCGAAGGCGATCCTACGCCCGTCCTCCGCCTTGTCCCGATCGACCGAGGCCTTCGGGTGTCCGCCTTCGTGCTGCCGTTCGGGGATGCCGGGCCGCACTACCTGCCGGGGCACGCAGGCAAATCGGTACTGTCACTGGTCGACGGCAAGACCCAGCGCGCCAACCGCGACCTGGAGCGCGAAACGGCGGAGCTCACGGCCTTGCTGGCCGCCTGTCCCAGCCTTGACGAGCGCGCGGTCGGCGAGATGGAATGGGCGTTGCCGGACCTCTACGACAGCCTCGAATTCCTGTCCGAGGTCCAAGGATACCCTGGAGCCGTCTCGCTGGAATGGCCGGAAGGCGGCCGGCTCCAGGTCACGGCCGCGGCGGCCAGCGCCGGCATGTCGGTCAAGCTGCGGGCCTCGCGCGACTGGTTCCAGGTCAGCGGCGAAGTCCGGATCGACGAGAACCTGGTGATGGACCTGCGGGAGCTGCTGGACCGGGCCGCCCGCACGCAGGGCCGTTTCATCCAGCTCGACGATGGCCGCTTCCTGGCGCTGACGGAGGAGTTGCGCCGCCGCCTGGACCGCTTGGGCGCGCTGTCCGAGGGCGATGGGCGGGGCCGCAAGGTCCACCGGATGGCGGCATTCGCCGTCGCCGAGGCGCTGGAAGATGCCGGGAAGCTCGATGCCGACAAGCAGTGGCGCGACCAGCTGGAACGGATCCGGGCGGCCGGCAGTCACGCCCCCAAGATCCCCTCGACGCTACAGACCGACCTGCGCGACTATCAGGCCGAAGGATTCCGATGGATGTCGCGTCTGGCTCACTGGGGTGCCGGGGCCTGCCTGGCCGACGACATGGGTCTCGGCAAGACCGTCCAGGCCATCGCGGTGATGCTGGAGCACGCTCCCCACGGCGCCATCCTGGTGGTTGCCCCGACCTCGGTCTGCCACAACTGGGCCGCCGAGATCGAACGGTTCGCGCCGTCCCTCTTCGTCCACCAGTTCGCCGCTGTCGGCGACCGCACCGCCCTCGTCAAGTCGCTGGGTCCGATGGACGTGCTGGTAACCAGCTACGGCCTGCTCCATCAGGAGGCGGCACTTCTGTCGGCGACACCCTGGCGGATCGCCGTGCTGGACGAGGCGCAGGCGATCAAGAACGCGGCGACCAAGCGCGCCCAGGCCAGCATGATGCTCCAGGCCGACTTCCGGCTGGCATTGACCGGGACGCCGGTGGAGAATTACCTGGAAGAGCTGTGGAGCCTGTTCCATTTCATCAATCCAGGCCTGCTCGGCTCCCTGGAAAGCTTCCGCAAGCGCTTCGCCCTGCCGATCGAGCGCGGCGACAAGTCGGCCAAGCAGTCCCTGAAGGCCCTGGTCGGCCCCTTCATCCTGCGCCGGACCAAATCGGCGGTGCTGACTGAACTGCCGCCGCGGACGGAACAGACGATCCTGGTCGATCTCGACGACGACGAGCGCGCCCTGTACGAAGCCCTGCGGCGCCGTGCCATGGAGCGGATCGAGAACCTGCCCGACGACGCCTCCGGCCAGCGCAAGATCCACATTCTGGCCGAGATCACGCGGCTGCGGCGCGCCTGCTGCCACCCGTCCCTCGCGGCTCCCGACGCCACCGGGATGGAGGGCGCCAAGCTGTCGCTGTTTCTCGAACTGGTCGACGAGCTCGTGCGCAACCGGCACAAGGCGCTTGTCTTCAGCCAGTATGTCGGCTTTCTGGAGATCGTCCGGAAGGCCCTGGACGAGCGCGGCATCGCCTACCAGTACCTGGACGGTCAGACGCCTCAGCGCGAGCGGGAGAAGCGGGTCAACGCCTTCCAAGCCGGCGAGGGCGATCTCTTCGTGATCAGCCTCAAGGCGGGCGGCACGGGGCTGAACCTTACCGCTGCGGACTATGTCATCCACCTCGATCCCTGGTGGAACCCGGCCGTCGAGGACCAGGCCTCCGGCCGCGCCCACCGGATCGGCCAGCAGCGCCCCGTCACCGTCTATCGCTTGGCGGTCGCCGGAACGATCGAGCAAGGCATCCTGGGCCTGCACCAGGACAAGCGCGAGATGGCGGCCGAACTGCTGGACGGCAGCGAGGCCAGCGCCAAGCTCAGCGACGAGGAGCTGATGAACCTCCTGAGCGGCTGATCCCGGAGCTCAATGACGGCGCTCCGGTGACGCAACTCGTCCTTCATCTGGGCGAACGCGGCAGGGGCAAGCCGGCTGGTATCGGGCATCCCAACCTGAACTTCGCCTATCACGTCCGCCACATCAGAGACCTCGATCCCCAACCGCTGTTCGACAGTCATGCCCCCGGGGATGCGGTGCTGGCAATCCTGTGCGGAAACAACGATATTCGGGGAGCATCCTGGCCCGTGTCGTCCCGCTCGACCGCCGGGCGCGTGATGACGGGACGGCGAAGCTTTTGATCCTCGCCCAGTTGCGCAGGGCGGTGCCGATCGTGAAGGAGGAGCTGAAGTCCATGGCAGTGCAGATCAACGTCGATGAGCATCCCTATCTGCGGGAGATCGCGGCCAGGAGTGAAGCTCGAGGCGAGGTCAAGGGAAAGGCTGGCTCATTGCTCCGGCAGATCGAACGACGCTTGGGCCATGTTCCCCGGTCCGTGGCCGAACGGGTGCATGGCACTTCCTCCGACGACCTCGATCGCTGGATGGATGCCGTACGCGACATTCCGGACCTCGACGATGCCGCTCTCGCAGCGATCTTCTCCCCCTCCCAGCACTGATCGGCCTGGGAACCAACATGCCGGACCCAGCAGTTTACGTCGCCCGCCTGGATGACGGGAGCGGAACGGTACGCGTGCTCGATCCTGACGGCAGGCCGATAGAAGATGATGACGCGGGGTGCCTCGGCGACATGCTGGGGGAACTGCTGGACGAGTTGAACCGGCGCGGATTCGATGCCGCGTCGGCCGTATTCGTCATCAATCGACGGTCGGACGGCGCGCCCTGAACGGGCGCCCCGCCCTTCCGTATCGTCCGGGCTACTGCCGTTCCAGGACCAGCGTGCCCAGCGGCGGCACCGTCAGGCAGATCGAGTAGGGCCGGCCATGGTGCGGCACCTCCTCCGCCTCGGCGCCGCCACCGTTGCCGACGTCGCTGCCGCCATAGATGCCTGCGTCGGTGTTCAGCCGTTCGCGGTAGAAACCCGGCAGCGGCACGCCGACCCGGTAGCCTTGCCGGGGAAGCGGCGTGAAGTTGCTGACCGAGACCACCGGCCGCTCCCTGTCCTTGCCGTAGCGCAGGAAGGCCAGGACACTGTTGTCGCTGTCGTTCGCCTCGATCCACTCGAAGCCCGGGGCTTCGTTGTCCAGTTCGTGCAGCGCGGCGGTATCGCGATACAGGTGGTTAAGGTCGCGGATCAGGTTCTGTACACCCTTGTGGAAAGGATCGTCCAGCAGGAACCAATCCAACCCCTGATTATGGTTCCATTCCCGCTCTTGGCCGAATTCGCCGCCCATGAACAGCAGCTTCTTCCCCGGATGGGTCCACATGAAGCCGTAATAGGCCCGCAGGTTGGCAAACTTCTGCCAACGGTCGCCCGGCATCTTGTTCAGCAACGAGCCCTTGCCGTGTACCACCTCGTCGTGGCTCAGCGGCAGAACGAAGTTCTCGCTGAAGGCATACAGCAGGCCGAAGGTCAGGTCGTGGTGGTGATAGCGCCGATGGATCGGGTCCTTGGACATGAAGCGGAGCGTGTCGTGCATCCAGCCCATGTTCCACTTGAAGCCGAAGCCCAAGCCGCCGAGATAGACCGGCCGCGACACGCCCGGCCACGAAGTCGACTCCTCGGCCACGGTCATGGCGCCGGCATGGTTGGCGTAGACCAGTTCGTTCATCCGCTTCAGGAAGGCGACCGCCTCCAGGTTCTCATTGCCGCCGTATTGGTTGGGCACCCACTGGTCGGCCTGCCGGCTGTAATCGAGATACAGCATCGACGCCACCGCATCCACCCGGATGCCGTCGAAATGGAACTGGTCCATCCAGTACAGCGCGCTGCCCAGCAGGAAGCTGGACACCTCGCGCCGGCCGAAATTGTAGATCAGCGTGTTCCAGTCCTGGTGGAATCCCTGGCGCGGGTCGGCGTGCTCGTACAGGTGCGTCCCGTCGAACATGCCGAGGCCGTGGGGGTCGGTCGGGAAATGGCCCGGCACCCAGTCCAGCAGCAGCCCGATCCCTTCTTGGTGGCAGCGCTCGACGAAGCGGGAAAAGGCGACGGGGTCGCCGTGGCGGCTGGTCGGAGCATACATGCCGATCGGCTGGTAGCCCCAGGATCCGTCGAACGGGAACTCGGTGATCGGCAGCAGCTCGATGTGGGTGTAGCCCATCTCCTTGACATAGGAAACGAGGTCGTCGGCCAGTTCGTCATAGGTCAGGTACCGTATCCCGCCCTCGCCGTCCGGACGCTTCCACGAGCTGAGATGGCACTCGTAGATCGAGACCGGCTTGCCCCGCCAGTCCGTCTTGGCCCGGTCGCGCAGCCACTCCTTGTCGCCCCAGTCGTGGCTGTTCAGTCCCTGGACGACCGAGGCCGTATGGGGCGGCAGCTCGGACCGGAAGGCATAGGGGTCGGCCTTCAACGGCATCAGGCTGCCGGTCGGACCCTTGATCTCGTACTTGTAGCGGTCGCCCTTGGCCACGTGGGGCACGAACAGTTCCCACACGCCGCATTCGTGGCGCTTGCGCATGGGCAGGCGGCGGCCGTCCCAGTTGCAGAAATCGCCGATGACCGAGACGCGCCGGGCGTTGGGCGCCCAGACCGCGAACGCGGTTCCGGCGACGCCTTCCATCTCGTGCGGGTGGGCCCCCAGCCGCTCGAAGCTGCGCAGGTGGGTGCCCTCGGCAAGCAGGTGGACGTCGAGCTGGCCCAACACGGGCGGGAAGCTGTAGGCGTCCTCGAACTCGCCGGTGTGGGTCGCGAAGTCGATACGGAACCGGTAGCGGAACAGATTCTTGCGATCGTCCAGCGTGATGGCCCAGAAGCCGTCGGAATGGATCTTCTCCAAGTCCGCGATCGGCTCGCCGCTAGGGCCGTCGATCAGCAGGACCCGGCGCGCTTCGGGGATGAAGGTGCGGACGGTGACGGCGCCTTCCGGCCCGTCGGTGTGCATCCCCAGGATGCCGAACGGGTCGCCATGGTCGGCCCGGACGATGGCCTCGATCTCCTGACGCAGGACTTCGGCGCTTTTGGCACCCGAACCGTCGGCGGTCCCGGTTGCGGGCTGGCTGGTCGGGTTCTTGGTAAAGGCGGTCATCAAACCTCCCCAGGCTGTGAGCTGGCGGCGTGTGCATCAAGGATGCCGGCCACCCCTTTGATCGGGATGCCCAGCCATGTCGGCCGATTGGCGGCCTCGTAGGCGACTTCGTAAAGCGCCTTCTCCAACGTGAACAGGTCGAGCAGACGTTTTGCAACGCGCTCGTCGGCAGGATAGCTGGGACACCCCAGAATCGCATCGTGGTAGGCGGTGAGGAATGCTCCGGAGGCCTGCTGCTCCCATTCCAGCGCGGTGCCGAGCACCCTGGACCCCGCGTCGGCCTGCATCTCCTGGACCCGCTTCACCGCCGCCCAGGCCGCGTAGTTGAACGACCGGAGCATGCCGGCCACGTCGCGGAGCGGCGCATGCTTGGCCCGGCGCTGGTCGAGCGTCTTGGCCGGCTCGCCCTCGAAGTCAATCACGTACCAGTCGTTCTGGGCTTTCAACACCTGACCCAGATGATAGTCGCCATGGTAGCGCGTCTTGAAGCTGGTGACGCCTCCGGCAACGAGGGAACCGATCAGGTCCAGGCACTCCTGGCGGCGTCCCAGCAGCGATTCGGCCTCGGCAAGCTCGTCTCCGGTCAGCCTCGACCGGGCCTGCTCCAGGCTGCCGAAAGCGCGTTCCGCCTGGCTTCTGGCCTCGTCGATCCACCGCGAGACATCGTCGTCGGTGACCGGTTCCGGCTCGAAGGCGGGGTTGCCGCTCTCCACCGCCAGCGCGCGATGCAGCTCCGCGGTCCGCTGCCCCAGCGTCCCGGCCAATGCCATGTAGAACTCAAGGTCCTCGGCCGCGGACTGTTCGGTCTCCTCGGTGGTGGGGGCGCCCAGCCGGATCTCGTCCAGGTACCGCACCAGTTGATCGACCGTGTAGCTCCAACCGTCGCCCTGGTTTCGCACGAAACCCTGAACGATCATCAGGGCGGTCGCCGTCCCGTCGTCGTCCACGTGGAAGGCGGAGCCCAGCAGCGGCGGCGTGTTGCGGAAATCGGCGACCTCGGTCAGGAAGCGGCCGATCTCCAGTTCCGGATGCTCGCCGCGGACCAGCTTGCGGTAGGCCTTCACCACCATCAGGTCGGCGACCAGGACGGACGTGTTGCTCTGCTCGACGCCCAGCCGACGGATCTCCGGTTCCTCGGGAAGCTCCAGATCCGCCATGCGCTGGGTAGGCTGGAACTGGATCGTGCCGGAACTCGCCTTGACCTGATCGTTGCGCTTGATCGCGTCGACGGCGGCCAGCAGGAAACGGTCCGACTGCATGGCGTCGTACAGGCCGCCCAACCGCGGACCGCGCCGGGCGCGCGCCAGCGTATAGGGCAGCAGGGGCGATGCGGGAGACGCGGCGCTCTCGTCCCAGTTGACCGCCAGCGGCAGGAAGTAGGGATGCGGCTCGTCCACCCCGGACAGCACGACGTCGATGACGCCGAGCATGAAGGTCTCGCCCCGACCCGAAAGCTCCGCGATCGTGCGGACCCGGGTCTCGTTGATGACCTCGTCCTTGGCGCCGAACCAGCGCTGCTTGGGCAGGTAGGTCGGCAGCACGTCACGGGACAGTTCGGTCGCCGCGCGGCCGGTCGGGTTGCGCCAGCCATCGGTGATCACCAGCGTCACGAACTCCGGCATGACTTCCGGAAGCTGCTCGTGCCAAGCCGGTTGCTCGGCGGTGTTGGTCAGACCGAACCAGTAGAAGCCGTAGGCCGGAAGCGTCAGCAGGTATGGCAGGTCGCCGATCGGCGGGAACGTGCTTCGGCCGATCAGTTCGACCGGAACGCAGTTCTTGTGGCGCGCCAGGTCAAGCTCGACCGCCTGGGCGGACCGTGACAGGTTGGCGACGCACAGGATCACTTCCCCCTCGTGCTCGCGCAGGTACGCCAGCACCTTGCGATTGCCGGGATAAAGGAAGCGCAACGTTCCGCGGCCGAACGCCTTCTGCTGCTGACGCACCGCGACCAGCCGCTTCATCCAGTTCAGCAGCGACGACGGGCTGCGCTCCTGGGCCTCGACGTTGACGGCGTCGAAACCATAGATCGGATCGGCGACGGCCGGCAGGTAGAGACGGGCCGGGTCGGACCGGGAGAAGCCGCCGTTACGGTCCGGCGACCATTGCATGGGCGTCCGGACGCCGTCGCGGTCGCCCAGATAGACGTTGTCGCCCATCCCGATCTCGTCGCCGTAATAGACCACCGGCGTGCCGGGCATGGAGAACAGCAGGCTGTTCAGCAGTTCGATCTTGCGCCGGTCGTTGTCCATCAACGGAGCGAGACGGCGGCGGATGCCCAGGTTGATCCGCATCCGCCGGTCCTTGGCGTAGAAGTTCCAGAGATAGTCCCGCTCCTTGTCGGTGACCATCTCCAGGGTCAGCTCGTCATGGTTGCGCAGGAAGACGGCCCACTGGCAGGTCTCCGGGATTTCCGGCGTCTGACGCATGATGTCGGTGACAGGATGCCGGTCTTCCTGGGCGATCGCCATGTACATGCGCGGCATCAGCGGGAAGTGGAACGCCATGTGGCATTCATCGCCGCCCTTGGACAGGTCGCCGAAATAGGGCAGCACGTCTTCCGGCCACTGGTTGGCCTCGGCCAGCAGCATGCGGTCCTGGTAGCCCTCGTCCACGGCGGCGCGGATCTGCTTCAGGACGTCGTGGGTTTCGCTGAGGTTCTCGTTGTTCGTGCCCTCGCGCTCGATCAGGTAGGGCACGGCGTCGAGCCGCAGCCCATCCACCCCCATGTCGAGCCAGAAGCGCAGCACGCTCAGGACCTCGCGCATCACGGCCGGATTGTCGAAATTAAGGTCCGGCTGGTGCGAGTAGAAGCGGTGCCAGAAATAGGCCTTCGCGACCGGGTCCCAGGTCCAATTCGACTTCTCGGTATCCAGGAAGATGATCCGGGTGCCCTGGTACTTCTGGTCGGTATCGCTCCAGACGTAGAAATTGCGGTGGTTGGAGCCCGGCTTGGCGGTCCGGGCGCGCTGGAACCAAGGATGCTGGTCGGAAGTGTGGTTGATGACCAGCTCGGTGATGACGCGCATCCCACGGTTATGGCACTCGCGCACGAACTGCCGGAAATCCCGCATGAATCCGTAGGACGGGTTGACGTTGCGATAGTCCGCGATGTCATAGCCGTCGTCACGCAGCGGCGAGGGATAGAAGGGCAGCAACCACAGCGCCGTGACACCGAGTTCCTGAAGGTAGTCCAGTTTCTGAGACAACCCCGCGAAGTCGCCGATGCCGTCGTTATCGGCGTCGAAGAAGGCCTTCACGTGGAGTTGGTAGATGACGGCATCCTTGTACCAGAGGCGGTCGTTCCGATCGATCATGGTATCCCGGGCTGTTGCAAGGACGTGGGCGCCCGTTGGTTATGGGCTTGGCGGATCTTGGCCGCTCACGGCGTCTCGGCGCGGGCTGCCGGTGCTGGATGAGCGTGCGACTGATCAGGGTAACACGCGAGAACGCTGGAAGGCACAGGTGCCCCCCAGTTTTTGCGGTCTCGTGCTTGCCCGGCCCTTGCTCCCGGCCGTTTCAGTTAAAACTCTCTGGGGTTTCGCTTGGACTAGCGCCTCATCGGCGTAACGGTGGCCGAAGTCCCATCTTCGGTGCGCGGCCGTCCGGCGGAGAGGGTACGGTCCGGAACCAGGAAGTCGATCCGGCGGAAGCCGGCGATGCGACTCAGGAGGATCTGGGGGATCTGTGCGCGATAAGCGTTGTACGCCCTGATTTCCGCATTACAACTTTCCCGGCGGGCCAGCAGATCCTGTTCCGCGCCGGCGAGTTGCGCCAGCATCTGATGGTACTCCGGCGCCCGCCCTGAGCCGTCCGCAAGCCTCTCCAGCAGTTCGGTTCGGCCGAGCGCCCCGGCCTCGACGTTAGCTTTCCTCTCCTGGACCACAAGCAGCAGGTGCTGCAGACGATTGTAGATCGACGCGATGTAAACCACGCAAAGCGTCGCAACGATCAGCGCTACATCCATGTCGGTATCCCCCTGCCCGCGCATCATACCATCGCGTGCGGAGAAATAGAGATAATTTGTTCGGGAATTTTTCAGACCCGGGACCCAAGGGCAACTTGTCGCGCGGTCCGGCACCGGAAGGGCTGCTAGTCTTGGTCAAGGTCCAGATAGGGCCGAGACCCGCATGACCAAAGTTCTGGTCCAATTTCGACAGGCAAAGCTTCAGGAGCGCTGAATAATGGCATCATATATGATCAAGGTCGCGGGCGAAGGGCTGGTGACAAAGGCCCATCGCAGCGCCGATGTCGGCCCGACCAGCGGATCTTCCGTTATTTACGAAATTCTGAACGTTCCCGAAGATGTCACGATCGACGACGTGATCCTGGCGTTCAAGAGCTACAAGCCGCAGGAGAAGGTCTACGAGATCGACTACTCCGCCCTGAAGGCTTGAAGCCTGGGACTCAAGGAACGCCCGGCTGCCGGCCGGCTCGAACTGGGCGGCAGCCGGGCGTCCAAGGACGGATCAAGCGGCCTTGAACCGCGTCACCCATTTCTTCAGTTCGGCGACATGCTCCGCCTCCTCCTCCGCGAACTCCTCCGCCATCATGCGGATTTCGGGGTCCTTGGTGGTGGTCGCGACGTTCTGATAGAAAGCGTATCCGCGCTCCTCGCTGTCGAGTGCCAGTGACAGCGCATATTCCGCGTTCATGAGGTAGTGCGATCCCTCCATGGAGGTGGCCTCCGGGCTCTCGTCGCCCGGCCACACGAAATCTTCCGGCTTCATGTCCGGCAGCTTGTGGAACCCCGCGCGCTTTCGGGCTTCCGCCAGGTGAAGTCGCGAGAAGTGGGCCATCTTGCCGAAAAATTCGGCCACATCCCGGTTGCCGTAGGTCTTCATCGATTCGGCCAGATCGGAGAAACGCGCCGCGGCATCCTCCTCCAGCTTGATCGCATAGGCGAGAAACTCTGCTACATCGTTCATGATCAAACCAGCATGGAGAGTGGGAAAGATGGGTCATGCCCACAGTAGGACCAGAGCCGTCCGCTGTCTCGCCTTGAACCCATCCGGACTGCGCCGCGTGACGATTTGACCTAGCCTGCAAGATGGTTGCATGGCGCCTTGGCTCGGCGGATGATCGTCGCCGGTGAAACCGGTCGATAATCACGAAGGCATCTAGGGGGTTCAGGCACATGAAGAGCATTCTCATTCCGGTCGAGGAAAGCGAACTGCTGGAGTCGGTGCTGGAGACGGCCCTGCTGGTGGCGAGGCGCTTCGGCAGCCACATGGAAGGTCTGCACGTCCGGCCGGATTTCGCCGGGATCATCGCTGCGACCGGCATGGGCGCGCCTTACGTGGTCGAGGATTTCCGGAAAGAGGACTGGGAGAGCATCCAGCGCTCCCGGCTGGAATTCGAGCAGTTCCTGAACCGCAACGACGTCCCCCTGGACGGTGGTGCCGGCAGCGGCCAACCCTGGGCCACCTTCCGGATCGAGGCTCCGCCGGGTGACGATTTCATCGGTCAGCATGCGCGGCTTTTCGACGTGACGGTGCTGGGCCAGCCTTCGCGGGGCGCCACCCCGCCCCGCATGAGCACCCTGGAGGCGGCGCTGTTCGACGGCGGCCGGGCGGTCCTGGTGGCGCCCCCGACGGCCCCACGCCGCCTCGGCCACAACGTGATGATCGCCTGGAACGCGAGCACGGAGACGGCACGCACGGTCGGTCTCGCCCGCAGCTTCCTGGAGCAGGCGGAGCGTGTGTTCGTCCTGTCCGTGGAAGGCGGGGTGGTCGCCGGCCCGAGCGCCGAGGAGGCCGCCCGCTACCTGACCCGGGCCGGCATTCCGGCCCAAGCGATGCACGTTCCGCAGAACCGCGGCGTCGGCGAGACGATCCTGGAACATGCCAAGGCGCTGGAGGTCGACCTGCTGATCAAGGGAGCCTATACCCAGAGCCGCTTGCGCCAGATGATCTTCGGCGGCGCCACCAGCCATATCCTGGCGATGGCCAACATGCCGGTGCTGCTCGCCCACTGACGGTCCGGGCCGACGACGGTTGATGGTCTGAGGATCCCGGACCGGATCGGACTCACTGGGCGCGCGGGTCGCGCTGGAAGCGGATGACGTTCGACGGGCCGCCGGGACCGAGAAGGTCGGCCAGTACGGCGATCAGGTCTGGCGGCCGGTAGGGTTTGCACAGCCGCGCGACACCTGCCGGAATAGCACCGGTCGGCAGGTCGGCATAACCGGAAGCCAGGATGATGGGCAGATCCGGGTGTCGGCTCCGCAGGGCCTCGATCAGGTCCAGCCCGGTCATGCCTGGCATCGCATAGTCGGTGATGATCAGGTCGAACGGGCCGGCGCTGTCCAGGATGTCCAGCGCGTGGCTGCCGTCATGGGCCAGCGTGACGGCATGCCCCATGTCCTGAAGCACCGCCTCGGCTCCCATGCCGACGAGAACATCGTCCTCCACCAGCAGGATACGGCACGATGGCGGAGCCGACACCTCGTTCCCGAGACCGGGGAGGAGCGGCTTGATCGGCATCACCGTCCCCGCGGCCGGAAGGCCGACCGAGATCCGGGTCCCCATGTCGACCTGGGTCAGGATGCGCAGCCAGCCGCCCGACTGCACCGCCAGCCCATGGACCATGGACAGCCCGAGGCCCGAGCCCTTGCCTGGCTGCTTCGTCGTGAAGAACGGTTCTATGCACGACCGCGAAGTCTTCTCGTCCATCCCGCAACCGTTGTCGGAGACGGTCAGGCAGACGAAGCCGGCGCGCGGCTGGCCGGGATCATCGCGATCGGCCGGCTGGTGGCGCAGCGAAATGGTCAGGACGCCGCCCTCAGGCATCGCGTCCTTCGCGTTCAGCACGAGGTTGAGCAACGCCAGTTCGAGCTGATTGGCGTCGACCCGGACATTCGGCAGGCCGTCGGGCAGGTCGAACACCGTGCGAATACCGACCCCGACCGATCGCTCCACCAAGTCCTTCATGCCCCCGACAAGGTCGCGCAGGTCGATCACCTCGGGCCGCAGATCCTGTCGGCGGGCGAAAGCCAGCAGCCGCTGGGTCAGGGTGGTGCCGCGCTCCGCCGCCTGGATCGCGCTGTCGGCGAACTGCCGCACCCGCTCGTCGTCGGGCAGGCGTTTCCGCAGCAGATCCAGGTTGCTCAGGATCACCATCAGAAGGTTATTGAAGTCGTGGGCGACGCCGCCGGTCAATTGGCCCAGCAGTTCCAGCTTCTGAGCCTCGTGAAGCTTCGCCTGAGCGGCTTTCAGGTCTGAGATGTCGCGCCCCTCGGCCACCAGCAGGACGGTTCTGCCCTGCTCGTCGGTGACGCCCTTCAGCGAGAAATCGATCAGTACCCTGCGGTCGCCCACTCCCGTGATCTCGGCCTCGTAACGCACGAACTCACCCCCCGCCGCCTGGGTGATCGCCTGCCGCAGTTTGTCCGCAGCGTCTCCGTCCGGCCGCCACCAGGGCGTTTCCCAGAACGGCATTCCGATAACGTCATCCTGGCTCAGCCCGCCAAAATCCAGCGCCGCCCGGTTGATCTCCAGGACGGTCCCGTCGGGCCTGAGCAAGGTTATGTACTGGAACATGGAGTTGAAGATGCCGCGGAAGCGCCTTTCCTCCTCCCGCATCCTGTCGTTGGCCGCACCGAGTTCGCGTGTGCGCTCCTCGACCTGCCCTTCCAGCCGGCGTCCCGAAAGGGCAAGGGCATCGTTGGACATCGTGAGTTCCTCACGCAGGATGGCCTCGCGCCGGCTCATTCGCAGCGACACCGCCGTCAGCGCGGCAAGCCCGAACAGGAGGAGGGCTATCTGCCAGGCGCTCTGGTGAAGGCTCTCGCGGAACGGGATCATCGCATTGGAGACCGGTACGCTTGCGCTGACGATCACCGGCCAGGAAGCGTGCCGCCGGAAAGAGAAGATCCGGTCCCCCCTGTCGAACGGGGATTGTGCGCGGAAGGTACCGGATTGCCCGGCGAGAAGCGACCAGAAGGCCGAGTGGTCCCTGTAATTCCGGCCGATCTCCTGGGGCGTCATGCCCGTCCGGGCGATGACGCCGCCGTCAAGGTTCCAGACCGTCAACTGGACACCGGTCCCCAGGTCGCTGGTCAGCGGAACCTGCTCGAAGAAGGTCGGCCGCATCGAAATTTGCGCGATCCCGTCAAGGGATCCTTCGTTATCCCGGATCGTACGGGAGTAGGTGAACAGGATCTCCTCGGGAAACCGGCCGATCAGGGCCTCGCCGATATGGCTTTCCGCTCCGGCCAGATGGTCCCTTAGCCAGGCGCGATCAGTGAAATCGCCCGAGGGCGCAGGGAACTGCGTGGTCAGCAGCGCGGGAGCACCCTTGCGGTCGACGACGAAGATCTGCGAACCGGCGATCCGGCGCGCCAGATCGCCCAAATAGCGGTGCGGCTCCAGGCGGTTGCTGATCTGCTCGACGCCGCCCTTCTGCCGGACGTAGCGCACGACCTCCAAAGCGATCAGGTCGCTGGTCTCGAAAATCCGGTCGATGTATTCCTCGGTCATGCGAGCGAGATCGCGACTCGCAGACTCGGCCCTCGCAAGTTCGCGGTCGTACTCCGACCACAGCCACACCGCCCGCATGCCCACCACGCTCAGCGCGCAGAACGCCGCCATCGTCACGATCAGCAGTTCCATGCGCCGCCGGCTCAAAATTCTGCTACTCCGTCAGGGATGCGACGTTACCTTAGTGATAATACCATCGCATCCCTGCCGAAGGAACGGAGCATAGTCATTGAAAGACATCATTGGCGGTTTTTTACTTCGGAGCCGGCTCATGGCTGTCCGTTACTGACCGTACGATCCATCATCGATCCCGACCGGACTTCTCCGGCAGGCCCGACACCGATGGCGTTGCGCTACCGCGGGTCGCGAAAGTGTGCTGAATGGGCGACCGACACCCATCAGGGGGCAAGTGTCCCTGGAATGCGACCAAAATGGCTTGTCGGACACACATCAAAGGCAGGGACTCAAGAGACCCAGTCCAGGCATTCCGGTATTGTCCGAACCGATAGTCAAGTCCCCGCCGGATTTCCGATCGAATCTGCTGCGGTCTTCAGCATCCAGGTAAACCAGAGGACGATGCCGGTGAACTTGCACCCGTCCTCCACGATATACAGAACGAGATCGGTCTGCATCAAGCCCAGGCCATTCAGAAGTGCCGGGTTGTCGAAGACGACGCTGCCGGCGAGGAAGCCGACCGAAGAGGCAAGCAGGATCGGATTGTTGCGGATCAGGAAACGGAAGAACGTCATGGCGAATGCCGCCGCCAGAAACAAGTATCCCACCTTTATATAGCGCTCCCGAATGCCCAGTCCTTTCGGCAACACCTGCTCATGGAGCATGAAGGCGTCGTCAACCAGCAGAAGCAGCGTGAGAACACCGGCGATCCCGAAAAAGCGGCCGGCCTGCGCATCCCCTGCGCCGCGGAGCACTGTGGCCGCCAGGGCGGCGACCCCGGCAGCGGCGGCCCAGGAGAACAGGCCAAGGGTGGAAATCATCCCGAGGAATGGGTCATAACCGATGATGTCGGCCGGATCGTTGAGAAGCTCTCCGTAAGTATACCCATTCTGGAGAAGTGCCAATGTGACGATGATCGCCGGAACCGAAATACCTACCGCCAGCCATCGACGCGACGTGTCGCCGCTTGCAGTAATATTCAACGAGCTTCTTGAGCTGTTCTCCGAAATCGACGCCACCGCCCCATCCTTCACGATTGGTTTGTTAATCAATCATGATGGTTTTATGAAGCGATTGTCAAACTTGTTGGGAAGACGCGTATTTGTTAATACAAATGCTGCCCACCGGTCACGAAGATCTCCGTTCCGGTCACATAGCTGGACGCGGACGAGCTGAGATAGAAAACTGCCGATGCGACGTCAGCCGGCTGTCCAAGCCGGTGCAGAGGAATGCGTGGGATCAGGATGTCGGTTTCCGGTGACAGCATCGCGGTCTCTATCTCTCCTGGAGCGACCGCATTGACCCGTACGCCAAGATCAGCGAACTCCACGGCCATCTCGCGGGTCAAGCCGGACAGCGCCGCCTTCGACGTACTGTAGGCCGAGCCGGCGAAAGGATGGACCGCATGGCCGGCGATCGAGGTGATGTTGACGATGGCGCCCTTGCCCTTGGCGAGCGAGGCAGCGAAGCCGCGGGCCAGGACCAGCGGCGCGAAGAAGTTCAGTTCGAAGACGGAGCGCCAGGCATTCAGGTCGCCGTTCAAGCAGCCGAGACGTTCCTTGATCGGTGTCTTGGGTGACACCCCGGCATTGTTGACCAGCGCATGAAGCGGCCCGCCGCCCAGCACCCGGTTCGCTTCCTTGACGAACTCGGCGCGGCTGTCCGGATCGCCCAGGTCAGCGGCGATATGGTGGGTCCAGTTGGGATCGGCTTTACAGTCCTCCGGGATCGTCTCCCGCGAGCAGGTGATCACGCGCCAACCCTCGTCGCTGAAGCGCTGGACGGTGGCATGGCCGATCCCCCGGCTGGCGCCGGTCAGGATGACGGTCGGTTTCTCGGGTGCGGGCGTCTCTGGCATGCCCCCACAATACCGCAACGCCGCGACCGCTGCAAAGCCGGCCAAGCATTCGCCCTTTGCTCGCCCGGAAGGTCACCCCAGCAGCTGGATCGCCGGTCCCCCGCGCCCCAGCAGTTCGGCGCGATAAGCCTCGACGACGGCCTCGTTGCTCCGGTCGGCGCGCGGCAAATCAATAGGCAGATCGGCGAGCACCCGCGTGGGAGGAAGCGAAAGCAGCACGAGCCGGTCCGCAAGCTGGATCGCCTCGCGCAGATTGTGGGTGACGAACAGGACCGTTGTCGGCCGGGCGCTCCACACGTCGAGCAGGAGCAACCGCAGCCGCTGGGCCGTCAGTTCGTCCAGCGACACGAAGGGTTCGTCCATCAGCAGCAGATCGGGCTGAACGACGAAGGCGCGGGCGAGAGCCGCTCGCCTGGCCATTCCGACCGACAGACGCCCGGGATACTGGTCCCGAACGCGGGTCAGGTCCATGGCGTCGAGCAGGGCTGCGATCCTGGCCTCTGCGTCAGGGTCATGACCGGGATCCAACACCAGCGCAAGATTCTGGTAAACGGTGCGCCACGGCAGCAGTCGGGGGTTCTGGAAGACATATCCAAGGACCGGACGGTCCCGGCCCGCCGCCGTCGGCAGCCGCACCTGTCCGCTGAAGTCACGGTCTAGGCCAGCGACGATGTTCAGCGTCGTCGTCTTGCCGCAGCCGGACGGACCGACCATCGCGACGAACTCCCCGCGGCGCGCCGCCAGCCGGAACCCGCGTACCGCCTCGTGGGCAGGGGCGTCGCCGACCGCCGGAAACCTTTTGCCGTCGATCTGTACCAACAGGTCGGGCATTGTGTCCGGCACCGGGCCGGACAAACCATCAGGGTCGGGACTCCGGGCGAAGGTATTCAACATTCAACCGTACCAGACGAAACAAAGCCTGAACCTTAATCTTCCATAGTCCGGTCGCCTATAGCACTATCGTGGCACTGGTGCGAACATCCAGCCCCATGATTGCCTGCATCGATGAAACGGACATGCCGGACCGGGGGCATCTTCGCCCCGACGATCGCGTTGCTGAGCTGTCTCCTGGCGGCATCGGCCCCGGGAACGGCGGGCGACACGCGACCCGGATCGGAAGTTCCGCTGCCGGACGGCTATCGCCTCGATCGCTACCGAGCCCCCGTTCCATCCCATGTGCCCGGGGCCGCCACCGTCTCGCTGGAGGAGGCCGAGTCGCTGCACAAGGCGGGATCCGTGTTGTTCATCGATGTCATGAAGGTTCCCAGGGCCGCTTCGCCCGGCGTTTCCGGCAAATGGCTGGTTGCGAAGCCCCATGTCGCGATCGCCCGCAGCACTTGGCTTCCCGAAGTCGGCGAGGGCCGACCGGACCCCGTCGTGGAAGACTATTTCCGTCGCAATCTCGATCGGCTGACCGCGGGCGACAAGGCGGCCGGCCTGCTGTTCTATTGCGTGACCGATTGCTGGATGTCGTGGAACGCCGCGAAGCGCGCGCTTTCCTGGGGGTACACGCAGGTATACTGGTTCCGCGACGGCATCGACGTCTGGCAACAGTTCGAACTCCCGACCGAAATCGTCGATCCGGTTCCCCTGGACGCAGGTTGACGGTGGTCACCGGATCTGCCGGACCTAAATGTCGGACTCTGCAAATGCGAGGCCCCACCCGAAAGGAATGCCGCTCGTGCGAAAACTGATGGCTGTCGCCGTCCTTCTTTCCGGATGCATGGCGTGGCGGGGCGGACCGGCGGAAGCCGCCGGAAACCCCTCCGCGTGCATTCCCCAAGGTGCCTGGATCGAACCGGCGGACAAGACGGCCGGCGGCGCGCTCGCCGTGCCCGAGCTGTTCCGCCGGGCATCCGGGATGCCCGTGGTGCTGCTGGGCGAGCGGCACGACAGCGTGGAACATCACCGCTGGCAACTCCACACGCTGGCCGGCCTGCACGCCTATCGGCCGGAGTTGGTGATCGGGATGGAAATGTTCCCGCGCAGGGCTCAGCCGGCGCTTGATCGATGGATCGCCGGTCAGACGACCGAGGAGGAATTCCTGGCCGAGAGTGACTGGCGCACCGTGTGGGGCTATGACAGCGCGCTCTACATGCCCATCCTTCAGTTCGCTCGTATGCACCGGATCCCGGTGGTCGCCCTGAATGTCGACCGCGCGCTGACGGCGCGCGTGGGACGGGAGGGCTGGGACAGCATCCCGCCGCCCAGCCGCGAGGGAGTTGGCGACCCTGCCCCGGCGCCCGCCGCCTATATCGACGATCTGGCCGAAATCTACTCTGCCCACGGCCGCGAACCCGTAACAGGCGACGTGAGGGTAGATCCCGCGTTCCGCCGGTTTCAGGAGGCCCAACTCCTATGGGACCGCGCCATGGCGGAAGCGATCGCCGACGCCCACCGCCGCACCGGTGCGACCGTGGTCGGCATCGTCGGCGCGGGTCACATTGAGAATCGCTACGGCATCCCCCACCAACTCTCCGACCTCGGCATCGGGAACAGCATGGTCCTGTTGCCCTGGAGCGCCGCCATTCCCTGTTCGGAACTGGAGGCCGGTCTTGCCGACGCGGTGTTCGGGGTCTCCGACGATCCGGAGGAACAGAGATCCTGGCGTCCGCGGCTGGGAGTGAGCCTCGCTCCCCGGGACGAGGGCCTGCGTATCGAGTCGGTAGCCGGCGCCAGCGTGGCCGAGACCGCCGGGCTGAAGGCGGGCGACATCATCTTGGCCGCTGCCGGCACGAAGACCACCGAAGTCGGCAAGTTCATCGACATCGTCAACCGCCAGGCACCGGGAACGTGGCTGCCGCTCAGCGTGCAACGGGACGGGGCCACCAGGGAGATCGTCGCCAAGTTCCCGGTTTTCTGAGGTGCGGGCGCGAACCGCTCCGGCTCACGCCTCCACGGCTGCCTTGGCGGCGTTGGCTTCGCGTATCTCTTCCCGCGAACTCCAGACAACCTCCGCATGGGAGCCGGGCAGCTTAAGCAGGACGGTGGCCGGCTTCTTGCGGCCGGATACCGACTTCGCCGCGTCGATCGCATCGGCGACGGCGTCACGCTGGCTCAGATAAGGTCCGTGGGATTCCATCCCGTTGTCCACGTACCATTTGCCAACCCTGGTCGTAACGAAGAACTCGTTGGTGATCATTGTTGCTCTCTCATATTCGACGATACGTCGCATAGACAGCGCGGCCCTGGGCTCACCCATGTCAAACCATCGCCCGCATGTGCAAAAGCGATGTATTTGAGTAGAATCCGCCCCGCGACTTCCCTGCGGATCGACATCCAGACCTCAGCAGGCATCAATAATACAGGTCTGTCTGTTCGGTTTCGTACATTGGGTGGGTTGATGGAAGAGACCGGATTTTCCGCATGTTTTTGCCAAGGTGGGTCCGTTAGCGTACAGACTTGACTGTGTGACTGTCCCCTTATTGCAATCGCATAGGGAGAGGACTCATGACGGATACGCATCAAGGAGCTTTGAACCCGCGTCTGGCGGCATTGCTTGAGCGGGCGAATGCCGCCTTCGAACGGTCGCGGCGTGTCGTCGAAGAGGCGCGGCAGGTCAGGGCGATGGCGGCGGCAAGGCGGTCCACCGGTTCGTCACAGGAAATGTCTGCAGAGACCAGAACGGATCCGGAGGAAAGCCGTCCCGGCGCCTGATCATCCACCAATACCCTTCCCTCGATCCGATGGCCTCGATCCGATAGCCCCGATCCGATGCCCCCGATCAGATCGCCCGACATGAGTCGTCGGGCAACCGGCCAAGGCGTACATTGAACAACCGACGACATCGAACTAATGTCCCGTCCTCGACACCGTGATGTCGTGCCCAGGGCCATGCTTCATGGCGATGCAACGGGTCGTGTTTTGGGAGAAGGAAGCATGTCCACCGAAAATGGCTATCCGCGCGACATGATCGGCTACGGCGCCCGGGTGCCCGATGCACAGTGGCCCAACCGCGCGCGCATCGCCGTCCAGTTCGTCATGAACTACGAGGAGGGCGGCGAGAACAACATCCTGCATGGCGACGCCGCGTCCGAAGCGTTCCTGTCGGAAATCGTGGGTGCCCAGGCTCTCCACGGTGTCCGTCACATCAACATGGAATCGATCTACGAGTATGGCAGCCGTGCCGGCTTCTGGAGACTGATGCGCATCTTCGGCGAGCGGCGCCTGCCTCTGACCGTGTTCGGCGTTGCCATGGCGATGGCGCGCAATCCCGAGGCGGTCGCCGCCATGGTCGAAGCGGGACATGAGATCGCGACCCATGGTTGGCGCTGGATCGATTACCAGCACGTCGGCGAGGATGTCGAACGCGACCACATGCGGCGCGCCATCGAGATCCAGACCGAACTGACCGGCAGCAGGCCGTTGGGCTGGTATTTGGGCCGATGCAGCCCCAACACGAGGCGGCTGGTGGTCGAGGAAGGCGGCTTCGTCTATGACGCGGACAGCTATGCCGACGACCTGCCGTATTGGGACGACAGCCACGGCAAGCCGCAGCTGATCGTGCCCTATACGCTGGATGCCAACGACATGCGCTTCGCCACGTCGCAGGGGTTCAATTCCGGCGATCAGTTCTTCAGCTACCTCAAGGACAGTTTCGATGTCCTTTATGCCGAGGGCGCCAGGACACCGAAGATGATGTCCATCGGCCTGCATTGCCGTCTGGTCGGACGTCCCGGCCGCGCCGCGGCCCTCGCCCGTTTCCTGGACTATATCCAGAGCCACGACCGGGTCTGGATCTGCCGCCGGATCGATATCGCGAACCACTGGCGCGAGCAGCATCCCTACCGACCCGCCGTCCGGAACGGCTGACCGCCGCCCGAACAAGGAGACGATCGACAATGCTGAAATTCCTGGGCGGCGCTATCGGCTTGATCTTCCTGATGGGATTGCTGGTCGTGATCGGACTGCTGGCGCTGATCTTCTGACGACCCTGTCGGCGCTCCCGGCGAACGCCGGCATCCTCATTGCAGTGTCGGATCGAACGGATGCAGTTCGACCCTGCCCCCCGAGGCCGTCAGCATGTGTCCTTCCGGCACCTCGTGCCAGACCGCCTCGATGGCGTCCAGGGGTTCCGACAGGACCAGAACGTCGCCCTGGCTGCTTTCGAAACGGCAGCAGCCCTGGTCGACGCTGATGCCTCCTCCCAGCGCATAGAACAAGGTCGGCGAGGCCCGGTCGCTGGAGTGGCGCAGCGCGTACAGGCGCTCGCCATCGGTCAGGCAGGCGGTCAGCCGAAGCGGCTCGATGATGCCGTGGGCGGCCATGGCCTCCCCGATCTGGCGGCATGTCCGCGCGAAGGCGGCATGGACGTCATCCGCGACGCCGTTGGTCAGCAGAAGATAGAAAATCACTTCGCTGTCGGTGCTGCCCTCGCGGAACGGATAGAGGTCGTCTGCTATCAGGTTCTCGACCACGCGCCGGACGACCGGCCAGCCGCCGATCTGCCCGTTGTGCATGAACAGCCAGCGGTCATAACGGAACGGGTGGCAATTGACCCGGGCCGTGGATGCCCCGGTGGACGCCCTGACATGGGCGAAGAACAACCCGGATCGGATCTGCTCGGACACGGATCGAAGATTCAGGTCATTCCAGGCAGGCATGGTATCCCGGTACAGGCCGGGCTTCCGAAGATGACCGTACCAGCCCAGCCCGAAGCCGTCGCCGTTGGTCGGCACATGCCCGCGCTGGGCCGCGAGCGACTGGTGGATCAGGGAGTTGGCGGGTTTGAACAGAAGGGTATCGATCGGGATCGGACGGCCTTGATAGGCCAGCCAACGGCACATGCTAGCTCCGCGAAGATGTTCGGATCATGGGGTCAACCGAATGAGGTAAGGTTAACCCCATGGCAGAATTATGTCGATGCCCCGCCCCGGAACAAGCCCGAGAGTCCGCGGTAGATATCCCGGTACAGTGTCAATTTGGACGCATGCCGCTCGGTCGCGGCCCGATCGGGTTCGATCACGAGATCGGTCTCGGGCGCGGTGCAGACCGACGCCATGTCCTCGCCGGTGACCGACAGCCGGGCCAGCCGGGCGGCGCCGAAGGCCGGTCCCACCTCGCCGCCCTTGTGGTAGGTAAGCGGACGACCCAGCACGTCGGCCAGGATGCGACCCCACAGCCGGCTCCGCGCGCCGCCGCCGATGACCGACACGGTGCCGATCTCGGTGCCCGCCTCCGCAAGCACGTCCTGCCCGTCGGCGAAGGCGTAGGCCACGCCCTCCAGCACCGCCCGGGCGAGGTCGGCGCGGCCATGGTCGTGGTTCAGCCCGAAGAACACGCCCTTGGCGTCGGGATCGTTGTGGGGCGTACGCTCACCCGAGAGGTACGGTAGGAAGAGCAGCGCCCCGGTATCGCGGTCGGCGGCCTCGACCTCGGCCAGGAGTTGGGCTTCGCTGGAGGCGCCGGTGAGACGGGTCACCCAGGTGAGGCAGCTCGCAGCGCTGAGGATTACCGACATCTGGTGCCACAGGCCCGGGAAGCAGTGGCAGAACGCGTGGACCCCGCGCGCGGGATTTGGCGCGAACCCCGCGTTGGCGACGAACAGGACACCCGACGTGCCGAGCGACAGGAAGGCCGATCCGGGCTTCAGCACGCCGACACCGGCGGCTCCGGCGGCATTGTCTCCGCCGCCTCCGGCCACCTCGACGGAATCGCCCAATCCCCAGGCGGAAGCCACCTCCGGCAGCAGGAGGCCGGTCGGTTCCGACCCCTCGAACAGCTCCGGCATCTCGCCCTCGTCCAGGTCGGTCGCGGACAGCAGTTCGGGCGACCAGCGGCGCCGGGCCACGTCGAGCCACAGGGTTCCAGCCGAATCGGACATGTCGGATGCGTAACGACCGGTCATGCGCAGGCGGACATAGTCCTTGGGCAGAAGCACTTTGGCGATCGCGCGGAATATCTCGGGCTCATGCCTGGCGACCCAAAGCAGCTTGGGCGCGGTGAAGCCCGGCATGGCCAGGTTGCCGGCGATCTCGGGAAGCGACGGTATCCTGCGCGTCAGCTCGGCGCATTCGGCACCGCTTCGGCCATCGTTCCACAGGATGGCCGGCCGCAGGACACGGTCCCGTCCGTCCAGCAGGGTGGCGCCGTGCATCTGGCCGGACAGGCCGATGCCGGTCACCTGGGCCATCTCGGCGGAGTGGGAGCGGCGCAGTTCCGCCGCGACCGCGTTGGTGGCGCGCCACCAGCTTTCCGGGTCCTGCTCCGACCACAGGGGATGCGGGCGCGAGACGGTGAGCGGCGCCACCGCCTGGGCGACGACCCGCTGTCCGATATCCACCAGCACGGCCTTCACCGCCGATGTGCCCAGATCGATCCCAAGAAACACGTTTTCCCCCTACCCAGCCGTGGCGCCGCCGGGTTGAGCCGGTCCGACCGATCCCGCTGGCGCGTCTTTCATTTGCCGGTAGGCTATGCCATATCCGCCGTCCACCACAACGGCGCAACGTCAGCCGAGAGGCAGCCATGGCAGAACCGGACAGCGCGATCATCCTCCGCCACGGCCCTCTGGAATGCGCGATCAGCCCGCAGTGCGGAGGATCGATCATCCGGCTGCTGCTGCATCGGGACGACCAGGCTCCACTTCACCTGATGCGCCCCGCCCAGCCCGGCGCCGTCGACCGGTGCGAGCCGGCCGACCTGTCCTGCCATCCCCTCGTCCCGTTCTCCAACAGGATCGCGGGCGGCCACTTCGTCTTCCATGGCCGCTCCGTGGATCTGCCGCCCAATGCGCCGTTCATCGCCGACGTGATCCACGGCCACGGCTGGCAGGCGCCCTGGACCGTTTCCACCCAGGACGGCAGCTCGGCGGTGATGACCTTCGATTACGCCGCCGGAACCTGGCCCTACGCCTACAGCGCGACCCAACGGTTCCAACTCGCCGATGACCGTCTGACCATAGCGATGGAACTGGTCAATACGGGGGATCTTGCGATGCCCGCGGGGCTCGGGCTTCATCCTTATTTCCCGAAGCCGATCGGCACCCGGCTGACCGCCGACCTCGACGGCGTCTGGCTGGGGGACGAGGGGCACATCCCGACCGAGCGGGTGCCGCTGCCGCTGGCCTGGGATTTCCCCCATGGGGTCGCGCTGGACGATATCGTGCTCGACAACAATTTCACCGGCTGGAACGGCCGCGCGCGGATCGACTGGCCGGGCGCGGGGGCGAGCCTCCGCATCGAGGCGACGCCGCCGTTCCGGCATGCCGTCGTCTATGTGCCGCACAACCAGGATTACTTCTGCTTCGAGCCGGTCAGCCACATGACCAACGCCGTCAACCGCGCCGCGGCCGGCGAGCGGGGCACCGGATTCGCGGAGCTGGCGCCGGGCGACAGCTTCGGCGGCTCGATCACTTTCGCGGTCGAACTGAGCGAGCGATCCAGCGGGGATTGATTAGGGACTCGGCACCACCATCTCTGGCATTGATCGGGGTCCGGGCCCCTCTGGCAAGCGCATGGGCGCGTTGCGATGTCGGACCCTTCATCTGCACGATGCACCTGGAGGGTGACCATGAGCGACACTACCGAATCCCTCGGCAAGGCCGCCGAAACGCTTGAGAAATCGGTCGAGAGCTTCGCCAGCGACGCGGGCGCGGCGGCGAACACCGTATCTTCCGGATGCTCCGGCCTGTGGGACGCCGGGATGTCGGCACTTGAGCTGGCGATGGATGGCAAGAGCGGCGAGGCCATGGCGGTGATGTTCAGCCCAAGCCTGAGTTGTTACGACAGCGTCGTCGCCGCGATCATGGGATTGTTCCCCTTCCTGTCGTGACCCGCCCCGCCCTGCACCGGCAGGCGTGTCCCCGGCATTTTGGGCGAGTTGAGTCCAAGGACACCGAAAAGCCATGATGTTCGGCTTTAGTTCTGTGGATAATTAAGATAGACTCTGAACTGAATCAACGTTTTACCGTGTGCGGTTCAGATGTCTTCTCAAGGTGGTCGGGCGGTTCCTCAGGACCGGAACGGGATAACGCCATGATGGCGGGTTCCCACGCCCTGATCGGCTCCGCCTCATGGCTCTACCTTGCCCATGGCATGGGCTTGCCCCTGTTCGACCCGGTGGCGCTCGGCTTGGCCGTCGCCGGGTCGCTGGGTCCCGATATCGACCATCCGAAGTCGTGGGTCGGGCGGCGCTTGAAGTTCATTTCCGTTCCGCTGTCGAAACTGTTCGGACATCGCGGCCTGACCCACTCGATCGTGGCGGTCGCCGGGTGCGTCGCCGTGCTTCGCTGGGACGGGCAGCAATGGCACCATACCCTGCCCTTCGTGATCGGCTATGCCAGCCACTTGGCGGCCGACCTGATTACACCCGCCGGACTGTGCCTCGCTTGGCCGCTCAAGCGGACCTTCGCGTTCCCCCTGATCAGAACCGGCTCGTTCGCGGAACAGGCTCTGGTGACCGTTGTGGCGGGCTGGCTTTTTGCCCAGGCTCTGGGCAGTTGCGGCTGAACATTCGAAGGTGGATTGTGTGATGCAGCAAAGCCGAGTGCAGTAGCCCGCATGACAAAGATGCGAAGCCGGATAGAAGTCTTTGTGCCGGGTCGGAAAAAACTCATATGCCTGCTATAAAGCTCGACCGACAACCATAAAACACTTAGGGGGAAGTCAATGCCTGACCAGTCTCTGCAGACCGTCAACGACAGCACCGCCATGCGTGCCGCACTAGTACATATCATGTTACTCGACGATTACATCGGTACGGTGCTGAGCCGGGCGGAGGCCTGCGAGCCTGGTTTCCTGCGTGACAGCCTGATCGATTACGTGGAGACGCTCCAGCGCGAACGGCTGGCCTATTACCGTATAGGCCTCAGGGATGGCCTGCCCGGCGAAGGTGCCGGACAGGCTGTCACCTTGAACGAGGCGGCCTGACGATCCGCCGCCCTCAATCGGCTGCGGCTTGGCGCTCCACGTCGCTCAAGAACGGATAATCCGTATAGCCTTCCGCCCCGCCGCCGTAGAATGTGTCCCGGTCAGGCTCGTTCAACGGGGCGTTGATCCGCAGCCGCTCGACGAGATCGGGATTGGCGATGAACGGCCGGCCAAAGGCGACCAGGTCGGCCTCACCGGTCTCGCGAAGCGCGATCGCGGTGTCGCGGTCGATCAGGTTGTTCGCGATGTAGAGCCCGTCGAAGATCCGCCGCAGCTTGCGCAGGTCCACCGCGCCGGAAACCTCGCGGCTCGCGCCGGTGGAACCTTCCACCAGATGCAGGTAGGCCAGGCCGAAGCGATTCAGCTGTTCCACCGCATAGGTGAAGACCGGATCCGGGTCGCTGTCCGAGATGTCGTTGGCCGGGCTGATCGGCGACAGACGGATGCCGACCCGGTCGCCGCCCCAGACGCCGACGACGGCTTCGGTCACTTCCAGCATCAGGCGTGCGCGGTTCTCGACCGACCCGCCATAGGCGTCAGTCCGCTTGTTGGTGCCGTCGCGCAGGAACTGGTCGATCAGGTAGCCGTTCGCGGCATGGATCTCGACGCCGTCGAAGCCGGCGCGCTTGGCGTTCCCGGCGGCCGTCCGGTACTGCTCGACGATACCGGGGATCTCGTCCAGTTCAAGCGCCCGCGGGGTTACGAAGGGGACGAAGCCGTCTTCCGTGAAAGCCTTGCCTTCCGGTTTGATCGCGCTGGGAGCGACGGGAAGAGCACCGTTCTCCTGCAGCGACGGGTGGGAGATGCGGCCGACGTGCCACATCTGGAGGAAGATCCTGCCGCCCTTGGCGTGTACGGCGTCGGTCACCTGCTTCCAACCGGCGACCTGGGCCTCGCTGTGGATGCCGGGGGTGTAGGCGTAACCTTTGCCCTGGCGGGAGATCTGGGTCGCCTCGCTGATGATCAGCCCGGCGGTCGCCCTCTGGCCATAATATTCCGCGTGCAGGGCGAAGGGGGCGTCGTCCTTGTTGGCGCGGCTGCGGGTCAGCGGGGCCATGACGATGCGGTTCGCCAGGGTATAGGGGCCGAGCTTGACGGGCTGGAAAAGATCGCTCTCGCTCATGATACTTCCTTTAGTTAAGGACCGATTGGTCCAAAATTTACGTAGAATGGGGCTGACGATAGATCGCGTCAGTCCAGGGCTTCGAGGGTGGTCAAGACGACATCCTCCAGTGCCTGGGGATCACGGCCGGCTTTCGCCATGACCTGAAGGCCGCAGAGGGAATTGACGAGGTAACGGGCCAGCGTCCGGGGATCGTGGCGGGTCGAGATGCCGCCGTCCGCCTGTCCGCGGGCAATCAGGCGGTGGTAAAGCTCCTCCATCCGATCCAGATGGGCCGCGATGGCCGTTTCGATCAGGGGATCATGTGGCGCAAGCTCGACCGCGCAGTTCACCGTCAGGCATCCGCGCCGATCACCCTCCGCCGAGGGCCGCTCGATGATGCTTCTAAGCTGGACCTCGATGAGGCGACGGGCACACCCTGCCGAGCCGACGCACGCGTCCAACCGGGCGGCCTCGCGATCCCCATAACGGCGCAACGCCGCCATGAAGGCCTCGTGCTTGCTGCCGAAAAACTCGTAGAAGCTGCTCTTGCTGAGGCCCATGGCCTCCAGCAGGTCTGTCATCGAGGTGCCGGCATAACCCTTGGTCCAGAACACGTGCAGCGCACGGTCCAGAGCTTCGTCGGCATTGAATTCACGCGGTCTGCCCATGCCGGATACATGGGGGTTCCGGACCAGACAGTCCAGAAAAAACTTCATGTCTGCGCCGCATGAGAGGGATCTATGCGGATCATGAAAATTGCTCGTTTGTCCGCAGCGCCGGATTCGCCGCACATTCCAGCCATTCGATGATGCTGGGAGGACACCATGGGCCCCAATGACATGGGAGATTTCGACCTGAGCGGCACCAACGTCGCGAGCGTGGTCGCGATGTGTCTCTTCATACTGCTGCTGAAGACGATCCTGGACCCGAAATGGTCCCTGCGCCAGGCGCTGTTCCTGCCGCCGAACCGGTCGCGGTGGCACCGGCTGTACTGGCGTTTGTCGCCCCTGCTTTTCATGGCGATGGCGGGACTTGCCGCGATCAGCTACCTGCCCCCGGCCGGCGAAGCCGCGGGATGGCTGCGGCTGGTCAGCCTTGGCTTGCTCGTGCCCTTGATGGCACTGGCCGCCGCGGCCGAGAGCGAGACCGGCGCCTGAAGGCTCGCCGGCACCGCTTCATCGGCGCCACGGATATCGTTTCGAGCGTCAGGCAGCCTCGCTGACGGCCATGACGCCGCCGATCATGCCGTAGCCGCGGCGATCGTCGCGCATGGTCGACAGCAGGTCCTGCAGGCTCTCACGGACGAAGGGATCGGACTGCCCCGCCAGTTCGGACTCCGTGACCTCGATGAATCGCTCGATCAGGCGGGCATGAACGCGGCTGGATTGAGCGAGGCGAAGATCAGTGTAGCGGCGAACGTCGGTCATGATCGGCTCTTTCGTGAGAGGTTTTTCGAGGTGGCGCCTTGCTGTCCACGAGGCAATACTGACTTCAGAATCTTAACGACAAGTAAATATCGCTTTACGAGGGGGTTTGGTTTAGGGATTACCCCATTTTATACCGCATTAGGTAATGTAGATCCCGCTAATCCATTCGGCCGAAGTCTTGAGCCTTCTAGCATCACTTCGCCATAGGGTTACCTCTTTCGATAAGAATGTGTGTTCCTTTGCCCGCTAACTCCTGGCTCCGACAGGGAAGATCGAATAGGATCTGCTGCATTCCCGGGGGAGGCAGAAGCATCATGAGCGTATTTCCGATCATCGACAGCCATGTGCACCTCTATGATCCCTCGGTCCTGGGCTATCCCTGGATGGCAGGCGTTCCGGCGCTGAACCGCCCTCACCTTCCCGGCGACTTCACCGGCGCCTGCGGCCCCATCCCGGTGGACCGTCTGGTTTTCGTGGAAGTCGATGCCGCCCCCGCGGACCGGCTTGCCGAGGCCGATTGGGTGACCGGGCTGGCTGAGGCCGACCCGCGCATCGGGGCTATCGTCGCGGCGGCTCCCCTGGAGCTGGGAAGTGCCGCGGAACCTCACCTGGAAAGGCTTGCCGAGCGTCGCCTCGTGCGGGGCGTCCGCCGCCTGATCCAGTCCGAGCCCGACCCGGAATTCTGCCTTCGGCCGGATTTCATCGAGGGTGTCAGGCTGCTGCCCCGCTACGGCTTCAGCTTCGACATCTGCGTCTACCACGGACAATTGGCTGCCGCGGTCGAATTGGTCCGGCGCTGCCCGGAAGTCCGCTTCGTGCTGGACCATGCGGGCAAGCCGGGCATCCGCGCCGGCCTGATCGACCGGTGGCGGACCGATATCGAGGCCATGGCGGAACTGCCGAACGTATGGTGCAAGCTGTCGGGCATGGCGACCGAAGCCGATCATGTGGCTTGGAACCGCGAGGATTTGCGCCCCTACATCGACCATGTGATCGAGTGCTTCGGCTTCCGCCGCGTGATGTTCGGCGGCGACTGGCCCGTCAGCACCCTTGCGACGGATTATCCGCGCTGGATCGAGACCGTCCTATGGGCGACGCAGTTCTGCACGAGCGCGGACCGGCGCCGCTTGATGAGGGAGAACGCTGCCGAATTCTACGCGTTGTAATCGAGATTCCAGTCGCGATAGCGCTCGGGGTCGTTGGTCCACTCCTCCCGCACCTTGACATGCAGGAAAAGATGGACGCGGCGCTCCAGCATCTCCTCCAGTTCCGTGCGCGCGGTGGCGCCGATCTGTTTGATCCGCTGGCCTCCCTTGCCCAGGATGATCGCCTTCTGGCTGTCCCGCTCGGTGAAGACGACCATGGAAATCTTGACGCTGCCGTCGTCGAACTCCTCCCAGCCTTCCGGCTCCACCGTCGCCGAATAGGGCAGTTCCTGGTAAAGCTGGAGGAACAGCTTCTCCCGGACGATCTCGGCCGCCAGCAGGCGCATCGGGATGTCGGAGAGCTGATCGGACGGGAAATGCCACGGTCCCTCGGGCATGCGCGACGCGAGGTGCCTGCGCAGGTCATCGACGCCGTTGCCGGTCTCGGCCGAGATCATGAAGGTGTCGGTGAAGATGCCTTCGGCGTTCAACTCGGCGGAAAGCGCCAGCAGCTTGTCCCGCTTGATGAGGTCGATCTTGTTCAGCGCCAGGATGGCTTGACGCCCGGATCCCTTGAGCTTGGCGATGATGGCGCGGGTATCGCCGTCGATCGATTTCCGCGCGGCGTCGACCAGTTGCACCACCAGGTCGGCATCGCTGGCCCCCTGCCAGGCGGCAGCCACCATGGCGCGCTCCAGCCGTTTTTTGGGCGCGAAGATGCCGGGCGTATCGACGAAGATCACCTGGGAATCGCCCTCCGTCGCGATGCCCAGCACCCGGGTACGGGTGGTCTGGACGCGAGGGGAGACGATCGACACCTTGGCGCCGATCATGGTGTTCAGAAGGGTGGACTTGCCGGCATTGGGCGCTCCCACCAGGGCCACGAATCCGCAGCGCGGATGGTCGGGCATGGGGGCCGGTTCCAGGGAATCGGTCTCGTCATTCATCGATCGGTGCTCCGACGCGGCGAAGCATCTCGCTCGCCGCGGCTTTCTCTGCCGCCCGCTTCGAATTGCCCTGGGCGACGGCGGGCTCGAAACCCTGCAGATGCACCCTGACCTCGAACTGCGGGCTATGGTCCGGGCCGGTCTGGCCCATGGTTTCGTAAACGGGCAATGGCTTGCCGCGCCCCTGCGCCCACTCCTGGAGGGCTGTCTTGACGTCCTGCGGCGGCGATGCCGCACGGTCTATCTGGTCGGCCCACCGGCTGCGGATGAAGGATTCCGCGGCGGGCAAACCGCCGTCCAGGTACAGCGCGCCGATCACCGCTTCGCAGCAGTCGGCCAGGATCGTCCCGTTGGTCCGGCCGCCGGACCCCGCCTCGCCGGTGGAGAGCCTCAGATAGCGACCGAGGTCCAGCGTGGCCGCAACCTGGCTCAGGGTCTCCCACCGGACGAGGCTGGCGAGACGGCGGGCCAGCGCCCCCTCGCGCTCATTGGGGAAGCGCTCAAGCAGCCAGTTGGCGATGACCAGGCCGAGGACCCGGTCGCCCAGGAACTCCAGCCGCTCGTAGGCGAGCCCCGGGATCGCCGCCCTGCCCGGCCGCTTGCCGACGCGCTCCATCCCGCTGACGCTGGGATGGGTCACCGCGTCCACCAGAAGCTCAGGCTGCCTGAACCGGTGACCCAGGGCCGCCGACAATTGGGCGAGGTCGGCGGGACCGGACTGGCTGTTCTGTTCGGTTCCGATGGCGGACATGCCGTCCCCCTCAGTTCACGCCGTCGAAGATACGGCCGAAGCGCACGGCCCACGGCCACTTCCAGAACTCCCAGAAGCGGGCATCGTCGTCGATCGAGAAGAACAGGAACTCGGCCCGCCCTACGAGATTCTCGACCGGGACGAAACCGACCATCGCGCCGACCCGGCTGTCGAGCGAGTTGTCGCGGTTGTCGCCCATCGCGAAGAAGTGGTCTTCCGGGACCACGTACACCGGCGTGTTGTCGAGCGAAGCGCTGTCGCTCTCCTCGATGATGCGGTGCTGGCGGCCGTTGGGCAGCGTCTCGACATACTGGGCGACTCGGATCTGGCGGCCGAACTGGTCGGTCGTGACGAAATCCTCGACCCGGTCCCGCTTGACCGCTTCCCCGTTGATGTGCAGCACGCCGTTGATCACCTGGATCCGGTCGCCGGGAAGTCCCACGATGCGCTTGATATAGTCGGTCTTGTTGTCCCGCGGCAGCTTGAAGACGGCGACGTCGCCGCGCTCCGGCTTGGTGTAGAGCAGGCGGCCGTCGAACAGCGGCGCGCCGAAGGCGACCGTGTACTTGCTGTAGCCATAGGAGAACTTGGAGACGAACAGGTAATCGCCCACGAGAAGCGTCGGGATCATCGATCCGGACGGGATGTTGAACGGTTCATAGGCGAAGGTCCGGACGCCGAACGCGATCACGACGGCGTAGACGACCGTCTTGATGGTCTCGCCGATGCCGCCGCTCTTGTTCTTCTGCATCGATTCTGTCTGCTTTCTCGTCAGTTCTGTCATGGCGTGACGCCACCCGGGGGCGGCTGCTCCGTGGCGGTCAGGTTTGAGGGACGGAGGAGCCGTCCTGGACGGCTTCACCGGCGGGCACGGCGGATATGATGACGATGGCTTGCGCCAAAGGGAGGTCGTCGGTCAAGGTGAGATGTATCACGGGTGACATGCCGGGCGGCGTGATCCGCTTAAGGCGTTCAAGGGCGCCGCCGGTCAAATGCATGGTCGGCTGTCCGCCGGGCAGGTTCACCACACCCATGTCGCGCCAGTAGACCCCGCGGTTCAGCCCGGTGCCGAGCGCCTTCGCGCAGGCCTCCTTGGCGGCGAACCGCTTGGCGTAGCTGGCGGCGCGCTGGTTGCGCCGGTCCGATTTCCGCCGCTCCACATCGGTGAAGACGCGATCCAGGAAGCGCTCGCCATAGCGCTCCAAGGTGCGCTCGATGCGCCGGATGTCGATCAGGTCGTTGCCGATGCCGAGGATCATGGGGTCAGGCACCGCGCCGATCGTCCGCAGCGGACCGCGCCCTGTCCATCAGCGCCCGCATCCGCCTGATGGCCCCGTCGAGCCCTCCGAAAACCGCTTCGCCGATCAGGAAATGTCCGATGTTCAACTCCACGATGGTCGGAATGGCCGCGACCGGACCGACGGTATCGAAGGCAAGGCCATGGCCGGCATGGCACTCCAGCCCGATCGCCTCCGCATGGGCGGCCGCGGCCCGGATACGCTCCAACTCATGGGCACGGACATCGTCCGCCTCGGCGTCGCAATAGGCTCCCGTGTGGATTTCGACCACCGGGGCGCCGAGCGATGCGGCGGCATCCAGTTGGAGCGGGTCGGGATTGACGAACAGGGACACCCGGATCCCGGCGGCGCCCAGATCCCGGATGATCGGGGTGAGCGCGTCACGGTTGCCGGCGGCGTCGAGGCCACCCTCGGTGGTCCGTTCCTCCCGCCGCTCGGGAACGATGCAGGCGGCATGCGGACGGTGGCGCAAGGCGATGGCGACCATCTCCCTGGTCGCCGCCATCTCGAAGTTCAGGGGAAGGTCGATTTCCGCGCTCAGCCGCCGGATGTCGTCGTCGGTGATATGGCGCCGATCCTCCCGCAGATGGGCGGTAATGCCGTCGGCCCCGGCCTCCGCCGCGGCGCGGGCGGCGCGGAGCGGGTCCGGGTGCCTGCCGCCCCGGGCATTTCGGATCGTCGCGACATGGTCGATGTTCACGCCAAGGCGCAGGGTGCGTATCATACTTCGAGCTCCAGCTTGCGGTGCCGCGCCTTTCTGGTCCGCCGCAGGACGCGCCGGGCATGATAGGCCGATACCGCGGCGCGCACGGGAAAGAAGAACAGGAACCAGGCGACGATCCCCAGCAGCGTGCCTCCGATCACCATGGGCAGGAACACCTGTCCCGGGTGATCGAGGATCATTGCCAGGGTCAGGTGTTGCGCCGCCACTTCTCCACCATGCGATTGCCCGGACACCATAGCCCCTACACGGTACGTCGCCAACCAGATGCCGGGAAAAGTCCAGGGGTTTCCGACCACCGTGCCGATCGCCGACGCCAGCAGGTTGCCCCGAAGGACCAGGGCGAGCCCTGCCGCGAGCAGGAAGTGAAAGCCGATGAAGGGGGTGAAGGAGACCGCGGCCCCGCAAGCGAAGCCGGCCGCGATGGAATAGGGCGTACCCGGCAGCCGCCCGATGCGGTGCCCCACATAAGCCGAGGAACGCCGCCATCCCCCGCGCGGCCAGAACAGGTCACGGATGCGATGGTGGAAGGCGTGCTTGGTGCGGCGGCGGAACATGGGGCGGGACGGATCAGTCTATCGGGGCAGGACGTCGTTGCAATGCGGCGGCAGCGGCGGATGTGGCTCCAAGGGCGCGCTGCCGCCGCGTTCTTCGTCCTATATGGAGGCGGCGACGCGTTCAGTCACCGTCCGCGTGCCCGATCGACCGAATTGATCACCGGAGTTGCCCGGAGCGCCGCGATGATGTTGGTCAGATGCTTGACGTCCTTGACGTCGATGTCGATCAGCATCTCGAAGAAATCCGTGTTGCGGCTGGTGATCTTCAGGTTGGTGATATTGCCGCCGTTCTTGCCGATCACGGTGGACAGGGTTCCCAGGCTGCCCGCTTCGTTCGCGATGATGACGTTGATGCGACCGACATGCTCCTCGGCCGCCTCTCCGCCGCTGTCCCAGCCGACGTCGATCCAGCGCTCCGGCGTATCGCTGAAGCTTTCCAGCGTTTCGCAGTCTATCGTGTGAATGGTGACGCCCTTGCCGGTGGTCACGATCCCCACGATACGGTCACCCGGCAGCGGATGGCAGCAGCCCGCATAGTGTACCGCCATGCCGGGAATCAGGCCGCGGATCGGGAGGGGGATGTCCTTCTTGTGCTTGTGCCGGGCGGACCGGCTGATCGGAACGACCTTGTCGTCGCGCTCCGACGCCGGCTTGTGGCCGGGGAAGACCGCGTTGAAGACTTCGCGCGCCGACTGGAGCCCGGCGCCGACACTGGCGAACAGGTCGTCCACGGAGGACGCCTGGAAGATCTTCACGACACCTTCGACCGCCTTGTCGGAAAACTCGTAGCCCTCCTGGCGGAACAGCTTCTGAAGCAGGGCCTTGCCGAGATCGATGTATTGCGAGCGCTGCTGCGTCCGGATGAACCGGCGAATGCGCGCCCGCGCCTTCCCCGTGACGACGAAGCGTTCCCAGGTGGGGGACGGCGTCTGGGCCTTGGAGGTGAATATCTCCACCTGATCGCCGTTCTGCAGCTGGCTGCGCAGCGGCAGCATCCGCCCGTTGACCTTGGCGCCGACGCAGGTGTCGCCGATCTGGCTGTGAACCGCATAGGCGAAGTCGACCGGGGTGGCGCCGCGCGGCAGCGCGATCAGGTCGCCCTTGGGCGTGAAGCAGAACACCTGGTCCTGGAACAGCTCCAGCTTGGTGTGCTCCAGGAACTCCTCGGGCTTCTGCGCATGTTCCAGGATATCGAGCAGTTCGCGCAGCCAGCGATACTGGCGGCCTTCCGTGCGCTGGTGGTTCTGCTTGTAGGCCCAATGGGCGGCGACGCCGAGTTCTGCCACCTCGTGCATGTCGTCGGTGCGGATCTGCACCTCGATCCTCTGGCGCTCCGGCCCGATCACCGAGGTATGGATGCTGCGGTAACCGTTGGGCTTGGGAGTCGAGATGTAATCCTTGAAGCGGCCCGGCACGACCGGATAGCGGGCATGGATCACGCCCAGCCCCTGGTAGCACTGCTCGACCGAATCGACCATGACGCGGAACGCCATGATGTCGGAGAGCTGCTCGAAGGCCACGTTCTTGCGCTGCATCTTGCGCCAGATCGAGTAGGCTGTCTTCTCCCGGCCGGTGACCGTCGCGTCGGGCAGGCCATGCTCGGCCAGCGTATGGCGCAGTTCGTCGAGGACGCGGCCGACCAGCCCGCCCTCGGACGTACGCAGGAAGGCCAGGCGTGCGAGGATGCTGTCACGGGCGTCGGGATTCAGCTCGGAGAAGGAGAGATCTTCCAACTCGTCCTTCATCTTGTGGATGCCGATGCGCTCGGCAAGCGGTGCGTAGATCTCGAGCGTCTCGCGGGCGATCCGCTTCCGCTTCTCGGGGTCCCGCAGATAAGACAGGGTGCGCATGTTGTGGACGCGGTCGGCCAGCTTGACCAGCAGGACCCGGATGTCCTCCGACATGGCAAGCACCAGCTTGCGGAAGTTTTCCGCCTGCTTGGCCTGGTCGGTCTGTGTCTCGATGTTCTGAAGCTCGATCCGCGACAGCTTGGTGACGCCGTCGACGAGGCGAGCGATATCGGCCCCGAACAGGCGCTGCACATCCTCCAGCGTCGCGACGGTGTCCTCGACCGTGTCGTGCAGCAGGGCCGTCACGATCGAAGCGCTGTCCAGCTTCATCTGGGTGAGGATGCCGGCGACTTCCAGCGGATGGGAGAAGTAGGGGTCGCCGTTGGCCCGCGTCTGTGAACCATGGGCACGCATGGAGAAGACGTAAGCGCGGTTGAGGGCATCCTCATCCGCGCTCGGATCATACGCCTTGACTCGCTCGACTAGCTCGTACTGCCGGATCATCGACCATCACCCACGGCAAACGACGGCGTCATGAATTCGATCTCGCACACTCGTACGGCGATCCTCCCGCGATCCGAGACCCGAATTCCCGGCCGGCCCTTACTCGTAGGCCTTGCCGACATCGTCGACGTCACGGTCGACCAACTGGCCTTCCTCGCTGTCGATGTCGACGCCCGGCTCCTGCTCCATGTCGGCGAGCACGTCGTCACCCTCCTCCACGTCGCCGTCGGCACCCAGGTCGTCGCCGCCCAGGTCATCGTCGCCCACCGTCATCTGCTGGGCCCAAGCCTGCTCGCCGGCCATCAGCTCGACGATGTCGTCCTCCGGCTCGTCGGCCTCGACAACCTTCTGGTGGCCGCGGATCAGCGCGTTCCGCAGTTCGTCCAGGCCGATCGTTTCGTCCGCGATCTCGCGCAGCGCCACGACCGGGTTCTTGTCGTTGTCGCGGTCGATCGATAGCGGAGCACCCGTGGCGACGTCCCGCGCCCGCTGGGCGGCCATCATGACCAGCTCGAAACGATTTGGAATCTTGATGACGCAGTCTTCAACGGTTACGCGTGCCATAAGGGGCAAACTCCAACAATATGCCAAGCTATTCTATATACGGTTTGGGTAGGGTCGAAGCAAGTGCGAGACGTATCAGGCGTCCGGTTCCGCGCGCTGGTCGGCGGGAAGCGCCGCGATCAGGTCGGGCAGGCTGATCCCCGTCGACGGATGCTTCCAGTCCGGCGCGATGTCCGAAAGCGGAAGCAGGACGAACGCCCTTTCGTGCATCCGGGGGTGGGGAAGCGCCGGCGGTGTCGCCCCATCTGTTACAAGATCGTCATATGCGACGAGGTCCAGATCCAGGATTCGGGCTTCGTTGCGGATGTTTCGGGTCCGCCCGAATTCCGCCTCGACTTCGTGCAGTATTGAGAGAAGATCGGCAGGCCTTAGCCCTGTAGCGACCGCAATCACGCCGTTAACAAACCAAGGTTGATCTGAGACCGGAACTGGTGCCGTCCGGAACCAGCGCGAGCGAGCGACCACAGAGATTCCGCGGTCTTGCAGCGCACCTATCGCAGCTTCGCATATGTCTTGGGATGAGCCATACACATCACTGGAAAGGTTTGATCCTAATGCGATGAAAATCACTTTTGTCGTGGCCTCAAGGGAACCTCTTGTCTGCTTGGAAGCATTGCCCTATCTCTACATCGTGGCCAATGCGGCATTAAAGACCTTCCTGCCTGGCGAGCGAAGCGGGATAAGAAATTGGCCGGTGCGTGACAACCATTATAGTCCAAAAGGTACTCAGATGATATTCTATCAAGAAGAACGCATCGCAATGTTCATAGACGGTGCAAATTTATATGCCGCGGCGAGAGCCCTAGGCTTCGATATCGATTACAAACGCCTTCTTGACCTGTTTGCATCCAAAGGACGCCTTGTCCGTGCCTTTTACTATACCGCGCTAGTCGAAGATCAGGAATACTCCCCGATCAGGCCGCTGGTGGATTGGCTCGATTACAATGGTTACACCATGGTAACAAAGCCGACGAAGGAATTCACCGACGCATCGGGACGGCGCAAGATCAAGGGGAACATGGACATCGAGCTCGCCATCGACGTGATGGAGATGGCTGAGCATGTGGACCATATCCTGCTGTTTTCCGGCGACGGAGATTTCAGGCGGCTGGTCGACGCCGTTCAGCGGAAGGGAGTGCGGGTCTCGGTGATCAGCACCGTCCGCAGCCAGCCGCCCATGGTCGCCGACGAACTGCGCAGGCAGGCCGACAATTTCATCGAACTCCAGGATCTGTCGCCGTCGATCGCCCGGGTCCACCAGCATCGCGACCCGCCGTCCAACGATCCGCACAGCAACCTTTACGAGACTGCCTGAACGATCTTCAACCTATCGTTTCGGCATCTTTCAGGCCAGCCTCTCCATGAACGAAAAACCGGACCGGGGGTCGACCCCCGGTCCGGTTTTTCGTTTCACAGGCCTAAACCAGCTACGCTCCGCTCCGGTCTTCACCAACGGGCAAATACCGGCGAAGGTGACGCTCAGGGTTTAAGGACGACCTTGATGCAGTTGTCCTTCTTCTCCCGGAAGATCCGGTAACCTTCGGGCGCCTGGTCGAGGGGCAACTTGTGGGTGATCACGAAACTGGGGTCGAGATCACCCTCCTGGATGTGCTTCATCAGGCGTGGCAGGTACTTGTGGACGTGGGTCTGACCCATCCTGAACTTCAGGGACTTGTTGAAAGCTGCTCCCATGGGGATCTTGTCCACCACGCCGCCATAGACGCCCGCCAGCGAAACGGTCCCGCCCTTGCGGCACGCCAGGATCGCCTGTCGCAGCACATGGGCCCGATCGGTAGTCATGAAGGCGGCGAACTTGACCCGATCGTAGACCGCGTCGACACTTCCGCCTCCATGGGCCTCCATGCCGACGGCATCGATGCAGCTGTCCGGACCGCGCCCGCCGGTGAGTTCCATCAGGCGATCGTGAACGTCCTCCTCGTCGAAATTGATCGTGATCGCCCGCCCGTCGCGCGCCATGGCAAGCCGTTCGGGAACGCGGTCGATCGCGATCACCCGCTCCGCCCCGAGAAGATAGGCGCTACGGATCGCGAACTGCGCGACCGGACCGCAACCCCACACCGCGACCGTATCGCCGGGCTGGATGTCGGCATTCTCGGCCGCCATGTAGCCGGTCGGGAAAATATCGGTCAGGAACAGGACCTGATCGTCGCTGAAGCCATCGGGCACCTTGAAAGGTCCGACATCGGCGTAAGGCACGCGGACATACTCGGCCTGTCCGCCGGCATAACCGCCGAACAGGTGGGTGTATCCGAACAGCCCCGACGGCGATTGCCCCATGACCTTGGACGTCATCTCCGAATTGGGATTGGAGTTGTCGCACAGTGACCAGAGGTCATGGTCGCAGAAATAGCAGTGCCCGCAGGCGATGGTGAACGGAATGACGACTCGGTCTCCGACCTTCAGCCGTCCAGGCTCCTTACCGACCTCGACCACCTCCCCCATGAACTCGTGGCCCAGGATGTCGCCGGATTTCAGCGAGGGGATGTAGCCGCCGTACAGGTGCAGGTCCGACCCGCAGATCGCCGTCGACGTGATCTTGACCACCGCGTCCCTGGGATTCAGGATCTTGGGATCGGGCACGGTGTCGACCCGGACATCTTCCTTGCCATGCCAGACCAGTGCGCGCATCGGAGTCTCCTTTGTCTTTCCGTTGGAGGCTCCAACCGGGTTCGGCTGGTATGGTTCCTTAATCCGCGTCCTTCCCCCTGCTGCGCATCACCCGAGCCTTGTCGCGCTGCCAGTCGCGCTCCTTCTCCGAGGCGCGTTTGTCCACCTTCTTCTTGCCCCGGGCAACCCCGAGTTCGACCTTGGCGATGCCGCGCGCGTTGAAGTAGATCGACAACGGGACGATCGTGACGCCCTCGCGCTTGATGGCGCCCATCAGGCGGTTCATCTCCCGCTTGTGGACCAGCAGCTTCCGCGGCCTCTTGGGCTCGTGCTGATAGTACTGGCCGGCGAGCTGGTATTCCGGAATGTAGGCGTTTACCAAGTACAATGCGCCGTTCTGTTCGCCCGCATAGGATTCGTTGATGCTGGCTTTGCCGGCGCGGAGCGACTTCACCTCCGTGCCGACCAGCATGATCCCCGCCTCAAGCGTTTCATCGATAAAGTAATCGAACCGGGCACGGCGGTTCTGAGCCGCGATCCGGCCCGAGACGGGCCCCGGCTGAGCCATGATTATTCCTCTACTTTCTTCTTCCTGCCACGCAGGTTGTCTTACGCCGTGCCGCCGAACGTGCTCAGTTGAGCACGCCCGCCTTCACCATGGCCTCGCGCACGGCCGTCCGCGTCGCATCCGTCACCGGGACCACGGGCAACCGGACTTCCTCGGAGCAGAGGCCCAACAGGCTGGCCGCGTACTTGACCGGTGCCGGACTGGTCTCCAGGAACAGGGCGTGGTGAAGCGGCATCAACTGGTCGCGCAGCCGCTCGACGGTCGGCCTGTCGTTAGCGGTCCAGGCGGCATGAAGCTGGCTGCACTGGGCCGGAGCGACGTTGGCGGTCACCGAGATGCAGCCGTGCCCGCCCTGCGCCAGATAGCCGACGACAGTGGCATCCTCGCCGCTGAGCTGGCAGAATTCCGGCCCGATTTCGACACGGGTCCTTAACGGTCTGGTCAAGTCCGCCGTGGCATCCTTGACGCCGACGATATTGGGAAGCTTCGCGAGACGTGCCATTGTGGCGACCGTCATATCGATCACGCTGCGACCCGGTATGTTGTAAATGATGATCGGAATTTCTACAGCGTCGTGGATCGCCTTGTAATGCTGATACAGACCTTCCTGCGTGGGCTTGTTGTAATAGGGCGTGACGGTAAGCACGGCCTCCGCGCCCGCCTTCTTGGCGTGACGCGTGAAGGCGATCGCCTCCGCCGTCGAGTTGGAGCCTGCGCCCGCGATGACCGGCACACGGCCGGCGGCCGCCTCGATGCACAGCTCGACGACGCGCATGTGCTCCTCATGGCTGAGGGTCGGGGACTCGCCGGTCGTCCCGACCGGCACCAGCCCGTTGGTTCCCTGCCCGATCTGCCAATCGACGAAGGACTGGAAGGCTTTCTCGTCGACTTTCCCGTTCTTGAAAGGCGTCAAGAGCGCGACGATGGACCCCGAAAACATACCGACCTCCGTACCGGCACAAGAAATAAGGCAGGCACATTAGCCGCAGCGGACTGGTACGGCAAGTGCGCCCGCCCCGCCCATGCGATGGTAATCGCCCTGGTGCTGGCCCTGTCCGTCGCGGCCGGTGCCTGGATGCCAGGCGCGTCGGCCGCCGAATTGGACGAACGCGACCTGACACTCTACCGCACCGCGTTCAGGGCGGCGGAGAGCGGCCGCTGGGACGAAGCAATGGCCCTGGCTTCCCAGGCCGAGGAACCGCTGCCGGCCAAGGCCATCCAGTGGCTCGACATGGCGCGCCCCGGCACCGCCGCGAGCTTCGAGTCCATCGCCGCCTTCGTCCGCGGCAACCCGGAATGGCCGAACCTGAACACCCTGCGCCGGAACGCGGAAATGGCAATGCCGCTCTGGATGCCGTCCGCCGACGTGAAGGCCTGGTTCGAGGCCTATCCTCCGCTGACCGGCGGCGGCACCTTGCGCTATGCCACGGTGCTGCTGAATGACGGCAAGACCGCGCAGGCCGCCGAACTGGTTCGTGAGCGCTGGGTCGCCGGCGGCTTCGGCCAGACGGAGGAGCAGGATTTCCGCTCGCGTTTCGGCAACCTGCTGCGCCCCCGAGACCATCTGGCCCGGTTCGACCGGCTGATGTGGGACAACGAAGAGTCGGCCGCCCGCCGCATGCTCCCCCTGGTCGGCAGCGGGCACCAGGCGCTCGCGGAAGCGCGGTTCCATCTGGCAGGCATGAAGCGGGGCAATGTCGACGCCTTGATCAACAATGTGCCGCCCAGTCTGCGCAACGACCCGGGGCTGCTCTACGAGCGCGCACGCTGGCGCCGACGGAAGGACCTCGATGCCGGCGCGCTGGAGATCCTGATGGACAAGCCGGCCGAACTGGGCCGTCCGGCGGCGTGGTGGACCGAGATGCATATCCTGGCCCGGCGCTCGATCGAGCGCGGCGCCTATGCGGAGGCCTACCGTATCGCCTCCAATCACGGGCAGCGGGACGGCTTGCCGATGGCCGAAGCCGAGTTCCTGTCCGGGTGGCTGGCGCTCCGCTTCCTGAACAGGCCGCAGCAGGCGCTGAAGCATTTCGAGCGGCTGTACGCCGGTGTCAGCGCGCCGATCAGCCGGTCCCGGGGAGCCTACTGGGCGGGACGCGCCGCCGAGTCCCTGAAGCAGGCGGACGAGGCGCGCAGGTGGTACGGCTTGGCTGCCCAGCATGTCATGACCTTCTATGGACAGCTTGCCCAGCAGCGCCTGCAAGCACCAGCCGCCGGCGCCCTGCCCGCCGAAGCACGGCCATCGGCCGATGCGGTCGCGGCGTTCGGACGGCGGGAGTTGCCGAGGCTGGCCCGGATGCTGAACCGCATCGACCCGGTGGCCGACCGGGAGGGGATCTTCGTCCGCCGGATGGGGTCGAACGCCAAGACTGCCGAGGAGTACGCCCTGGTCGCCGGGCTGGCGCGGGAGATCGGCCGGGCCGACCTGGCGGTCGCCGTCGCCAAGCAGGCGGTGCAGGACGACGTCACGCTGTCCGATGCCGGTTATCCCGTGGTCGACATGCCGCAGCTCGGCTGGCTGGAGCCCGCGCTGGTCCATTCCCTGATCCGGCAGGAGAGCACCTTCAACCAGAATGCCGTCAGCCCGGCAGGCGCCCGGGGCCTGATGCAGCTGATGCCGGCGACCGCCAGGCAGGTCGCGAACCAGTTGGGCATGGAGCACACCAACGGCCGGCTGACGGCCGACCCGGAGTACAATATCGCGTTGGGCAGCGCCTACATGAGGGAATTGCTGGACCGCTTCAACGGATCCTACATCCTTGCCATAGCGGGCTACAACGCCGGTCCTGGACGGGTGCGCGAGTGGCTTCAGGCCAACGGGGACCCGCGGGCCGAAGGGGTGGACGTGATCGACTGGATCGAGTTGATTCCGATCTACGAGACGCGCAACTATGTCCAGCGGGTGATGGAGGCTCTCCACGTCTATCGCGCCCGCATGAACGGCGGTACGGCGAGGCTGCTGCTGGAGGAGGATCTGAGACGGTGACACCATGCTGACCGGCATCGCGGCCTGCGTCTTCGACGCCTATGGCACCCTCCTGGATGTCCGGTCGGCGACCGGCCGTCTGGCCGGCGAGATGGGAGACAAGGCCGACCAGGTCGGCGCCGTCTGGCGCACCCGGCAGCTCGAATACACTTGGCTGCTGAGCCTGATGGGAGAGCATCGGGACTTCTGGCAGGTTACCGGGGACGCGCTGGACTACGCGCTCGATGCCTCCGGACTCGACGACCCGGGGCTCAAGCACCGCTTGATGGAACGTTACCTGTCGCTCGACTGCTATCCGGATGTCGCCCCGGTCCTGGCGGAATTGCGGCTGGCGGGGCTGAAGACCGCGATCTTGTCGAACGGAACGCCCGAAATGCTGGCTGCCGGCATCGAGAGCGCCGGGATCACGGACAGCCTGGACGCCGTGCTGTCGGTCGAGGAGGTCGGTGTTTACAAGCCGCACCCCTCGGTCTATCAGCTCGCCTGCGAGCGGCTCGGCATGGCCCGGGAGCGGATCTGCTTCGTGTCGTCCAACGGGTGGGATGTCGCCGGAGCCGCACATTTCGGCTTCCAAACCGTGTGGCTGAACCGGCTCGACCAGACAAGGGACCGGCTGCCGGGCCCGCCGAAGCTCGTGATGCGCAGCCTGGACCGCCTGCCCGGCCTTGTCGCGCGTGGGGATGCCTGAACGGTCCCGCCGCCTTCCGTCACCAAGGGTTTCCCCTCTATGTCATTCAACTCCCCGACTCTCGATGCCGGCCACCTGCCCGGTTACGCCGACATCGTGGCCGCCGCCGGGCGGCTGGCCGGGCGCGCCGTCCTCACCCCGCTGCTGGAGTCCCCCCTCCTCAACGACGCTCTGGGATGCAGGCTTCTGGTCAAGGCCGAAGTGCTTCAGCGCACGGGCAGCTTCAAGTTCCGAGGCGCCTATAACCGCATCAGCCTGATCCCCGAAGCGGAGCGCCCGCGCGGGGTGGTGGCGTTCTCCTCCGGCAACCATGCACAGGGCGTAGCCGCGGCGGCCAGGATGCTCGGAATCGGGGCAACCATCGTGATGCCATCGGACGCGCCCGCGATCAAGGTCGCCAATACCCGGGGTTGGGGTGCCGAAGTCGTGCTGTACGACCGCTGGACGGAGGACAGGGAGGCGATCGGTGCGCGGATTTCGGCGGAGACGGGCGCCACCTTGGTACGGCCGTATGACGATCCCTACGTCATGGCCGGACAAGGCACGATCGGCCTGGAACTGGCCGACCAGGCGGCAGCTTTGGGCGCCCAGCCCGATATGGTGCTGGCGCCCTGCGGAGGCGGCGGAATGATCAGCGGGATCGCCCTTGCCCTGGCGGAGCGGCTGCCGGAAACCGCGGTCCATTCCGTGGAGCCGGAGGGCTTCGACGATACGCGCCGGTCGCTGGCCGACGGAAGGCGCCTGTCGAACGACCCGGGCGCCGTATCGTTCTGCGATGCGCTTCTGGCGGCCCAGCCGGGGGAGCTGACCTTCGCGGTCAACGCGGCGCACCTGTCGGAAGGATTCGCCGTCTCCGATACCGAGGTCTGCCGCGCGATGTCGGTGGCTCGGGACCATTTGAAGCTGGTCGTGGAACCGGGTGGCGCCGTGGCACTGGCGGCAGTGCTGGCCGGCAGGATACCCGCGCCGGGCAAGACGATCGCCGTTGTATGCTCCGGCGGCAACGTCGACCCGATCGTCTATGAAAGGGCCCTGGCTATCGCTCACGATGTCCCGGGCTGAGGGATCAGGGCGGGGACCATCGGTCTCCCGCCCTTTGGCGCAGTTCTGATCCGGGACCTCAGTCCGCGGCTTCGATCCGCTCCCGGTCGTTGGCGATCACCCAGGTCGTCACCAGTTCCGCCATCATTCCGGTCTTGCCGCATTTCGGGCATTCCGCCGCCAGCGCCGGACGGCGCTGAACGAACGGACCCCCATGGGCGCAACCACAGTCCACCAGATAACCGCCGGGGCGGCGTTCGATGATTTTCATTGCATTTCCTCCATCCGGGAGCACCAACGGATGAGAGAGCGATTCCGCTCCAATTCCCGGATGGCTAAACCGTCAGTACATATGCTTACAGACGTAATCGCTCTCCCGTCCTGCCGGGTGAACGTCCATATTCTTCGAAACAGAACGGCTTTCCGGCAGGCGATTTGCGTCATGGACGACACCAAGAGCACGAATGTCAGCCCCTATCTGCTGCGACCGCTGCGAAAGCTCGAAGAGGTCATGGCCAAACGCCACGAGGACCAGAAGCGGAAGACCACCCGCTGCCTTCCTTCCCTGACGCGGGATGGACGATACGTCCTGATCCTCGGAGGGAAGAGCTGACAGGACGTTCCCGTTACTTTCCCGGGACCGGATGGTATTAAAAGGTTCATTTGCCTTATGTTCCAGCACCGAGTATCCGCACCCGATCCGTTGAGATGATCTCCAGCGAAGGGTGATGGGCGGTGAGTTACGAAAAGTATGAGCGGATTGCTCCTCTTTACGACGTGCTGGACAAAGCCTACGAAGTTTCCTGGAAGCGGCGGCTACGCAACGATGTATTCCGCGACGCCGGCGGCATGGTGCTGGACGCCGGGGCCGGAACGGGATGCAACATCCCCTTCTATCCCAGGAACGCGCGGGTCATCGGCGTCGACAACAGTCCCGGCATGCTGGTCAGGGCCCGGAAGCGCGCCGCCAAGGAAGGCGTCGCCGCCGAGTTCCTGGAGATGGACCTCACCAGGACCAGGTTTCCGGACAACCATTTCGACGTCATCGCCGCGACGTTCGTGTTCTGCGTCCTGCCGGAGGAGCTTCAGCTCCCGGTATTGCGTGAGATGCACCGCATCTGCAAGCCGACAGGAACGATCCGCATCCTGGACTATACGATGTCGAAGAAGGCGCCGGTCCGCCTGATGATGCGCGTCGTTTCGCCCTGGCTGAACTTCGCCTTCGCGGCGCGCTATACCGCGCAGTACGAATCCTATCTGCCGGAAGCCCGCCTGACCCCGGTCAGGAACGATTTCGTCATGGGTGACGTCGTGAAGCTGCTGGTGTTGAGCCCGGAAGGGAAGCAAACCGAAAACGCCTCCCAGCGGGAATTCGCGGCACTGCGCCGCGGGTGATCATCGGCTGGCCAGGGACGGTGCCGCCTGCCGGAGAATTCTGGAGACCGGCAGGTGGACCGTCACGCGCGTGCCCACGCTGGGCGTGCTGGCGATCAACAGTCGCCCGCCATGCAGTTCGACCAGCGAGTTCGTGATCGGCAGACCCAGTCCCGTCCCTTCGTATCTCCGGCTCAGGTCGGATTCGATCTGGGTGAACGGCTCCAGGGCCATGGCGATCTCGGCTTTGGTCATCCCGATCCCCGTATCGGCGACCGTGATGTCCAGTCCGCCATCGGGCGCCACGGCGGCGGAAACGGTGACGCTGCCTCCGCGCGCCGTGAACTTGACCGCGTTGGACAGCAGGTTCAGCAGGACCTGCTTCAGCTTCATGGCGTCCGCCAGGACGTGAGGTAGATTCTCCTGGATCTCCTGGGTGATCCGAACATCGGCGCTCTCCGCGCGCCCGATGACGACCCTCACGGATGCCGCGATGATCTCTGCTATGTCGCCGATGTCCTCGTAGAGCTCCATCTTGCCGTCCTCGACCTTGGAATAGTCCAGGATGTCGTTGATCACCGTAAGAAGATGACGCCCGCCATCGCGGATATCGCGGGCGTACTCCGTGTAGAGCGGCTGTCCGGTCGGGCCGAAAGCCTCGTCGGCGATGATCTCGGAGAACCCGATGATCGCGTTCAGCGGCGTGCGCAGTTCATGGCTCATATTGGCCAGGAACTGGCTCCGGGTGCGGTTCGCAAGCTCCGCCTGCTCCTTGGCCCGGCGCAGGGCCGCCTCGGTTCGCCGATGATCGGAGATGTCCCGCATGGTCAGCAGGACCAGCGAGTCGGGTTGGCAGGCCATCGGCACGCCGCAAGCCTCGACGCAAAGCGGGGCGCCGTCGAACCGCGAAAGCCAGATCTCGCACGGGGCAACGGCCTCCCCGGCGAGAAGGGCCGCTTCGATGCGATCCCGAACCTCCCGCGCCGTGACGGCGTCGACGAGGTCCAGCACCGGGCGGGCGAGAAGGATATCGGCCGACGCGACGCCGACCATGCGGATGCCGCTGTCGTTGACATAATCGACTCGCCCGTTGCGGCTGATCAGGATCAACTCCGGCAGGGCCGAGACGATGGAAGCGTAGAGACCTTCACCGACCGGCGGGGCCGCTTCCGGCGCGGTCGCCGCGCGGCTCAGCCGCTGCCGCAGCCGGAACAGCATTGCCGTCGCCGCAATGGCGACCGCGATCAGGATGGTGATGAGAGGGGCTGCGAAGGCTTCGAGCAGATCCAGGGCCAGAAGGCCCTGCGTCGCTCCGACGGAAACGCAGATGAGCAGGGCTCCATGGAGCGCTGCGCGACGGACGGTACCTCCATGAGGACCGACAGGAACCGTCTCCATCGAAGTGCCGTCCTTCAAGCTTCACAATGGGACCTGCCAAGCCTAGGCTCGACAAGTTGATAATTTGCTAAGTGTCTGGAAACTGCTTCATTTAAAGGTAGAAAGTCGTTCTATAAGCTCTCTCTTGACGATTTCCGCACGGTCATTGGTTACTTGGCAGGTTCCGGCCGCCTCATGACCGCCACCACCATACTCGAGCATGAGAGGGCCGACCGCGACCGGCGACGTGCGGTCCAGGATCGACTTGCCCACCGCGAAAACCGTGTTCTGCTGCTTCACGCCCCACAGGACATGCATGGAGATCCTGCAGCCCGGGTATAGCGCGTAGACCATGAAGCGGTTCCCGGCGTGGATGGTCTCCTCCGCCCGCAGGTCCAGGACGACCAAGTCCTGGTGAACCACCGCGATGCGGGCGACCTGCTGCCTGAAAAGCTCCTCCTGGGCGAAGTAGAGCTCGACCCGTTCGGCGACGTCGGGCAGAGCCAGGATACCGTCGATGTCGTGGCTCCGGCACCGGTCGATCAATTCCATCATGAGCTGGTAGTTGGAAATCCGGAAATCCCGGAAGCGTCCGAGCCCGGTCCTCGGATCCATCAGGAAGTTCAACAGCGTCCAGCCGGCCGGACGCAGGATGTCGTCGATCCCATAGTCGGCCGAATCCGCCTGATCGACCGCTCTCATCATCTCCCCGGAGATCCCCGCGAACCTTTCCGCCCCGCCATAGTAGTCGTACACGACCCGGGCGGCCGAGGGTGCCTTGGGATCGATGACATGGTTGGAATGCTGGCCGACCCGCCTGGTCTCGCTGAGATGATGGTCGAACGCCAGATGGACGCCGGGCACGTAAGGCAGGTTGGTGGTGATATCCAGGGGACCGATGGAGATCACGCCATCCTGCATGTCCTTGGGATGGACGAACTTGATCTCGTCGATCATGTCCAATTCCCGAAGAAGGACCGCGCAGACGAGGCCGTCGAAGTCGCTTCTGGTGACCAACCGGAACTTCCGCCCGCCCATCATGCACCTGCCCCTGGAACCTCTTTTCGGATTACCACTTATGATCATATCCACGGGCGCGGTCAAGCCGCCGTCCGCCATGTCCAGCGGCGGTACGGACGGCGGGATCGGATACCAGGAACACCAGGGGATCGCAAAGGAGGGGAGAGGCCCTTGTCACCGGGATATGCGGACCTCTCCCGCGTGCCCTCTCAGCGGGCGGGTGCCACCAGCGAGAACATCGCGCCCTGCGGATCCACGCAGTTCACGATCCAGCTCCCGCCCGGCACCTCCATCGGGCCGTTGAGGATCTGGCCGCCGCCCGCCATCACGCGCGCCACGGCCGCGTCGATTTCGGGCACATTGAAGTAGAATATCCAGGCCGGCACAGGCATCGCCTCGGGCTTGTTCATCATGCCGCCGATCGGAGCTCCGCCTGCCGAGAAAAGCTGGTAGATGCCCATCAAGCCCATGTCGATGCCATCCGCCTTGGTCCAGCCGAACTGCCCGGAATAGAAGTCGAATGCCTGCTCCCAATCCACCGCGCACAGCTCGTTCCAGCCCACATGGCCCGGTGCTCCATCGGAGGCCGCGGGCCGATTGCCGCCCGTCGGCTTGAACAGCATGAACACGGCGCCCTGCGGATCGGCGACGACGGAGAAGCGGCCGACCTCGGGGATATCGGAGGGTTGCTTCCAGACCCGGCCGCCGGCGGCAACCAGGGAAACCGTTGCGGCATCCACATCCGCGACGCCGATATAGCCGAGCCAGGCGGGTCGGCCACCGGCCGCCCGGGCTTCCTCGGGCAGAGGCATGATCCCGGCGACCCGCTCCTCCCCCGGGCCGACCAGCGTATAGGCGCCGGGTTCCCCCCAGTCCTGGGAGTTCCAGCCGACCACGGCCCGGTAGAAGGCGATGGCCGACTCCGTGTCGTCGGTCATCAGCTCATGCCATACGAAGATGCTGGGCGAAGTGGACATGATCCCGCTCCTTGATGAAGTTAAACCGCCCGAGATGAAGTGCCCTTCATGTGTCCGGTCGCGCTCACCTGTGTCGATCCCGGCCCCTGATGATCGATTCGTATCTTCAAGTTGTCCCAAATGCTCGGGACGGTCAATGTCGGCCATCACAGTGCGGCAGTCGTCCATCCGGCAACGGCAAGCGTTTGCCGATGCCCAAGGGAACGGGAACGCGCGCCGGGTGCCCTACGTCCTGCTGACAAACCGTCGCAGGACGCCTTCCATCCGCGCGGAAGGTGAACATGGGATGGCTCAAGGTGCTGGTCCGGCGCGAGGGTTTGATTGTCAGGCCCGCACCCACGTTGCAAAACCCTGGCGGCTTTGCTTCTATCTCCGGCCGCACGACCCCACCCTCCGTACGGATCAGCCGACACCGTGACCGCCGCTTTTCCCCCTCCGCCGACACGCTCCCCCAAGCCATTCGTACTCTGCGCCGACGATTATGGCTTGTCGCCGGGGGTCAGTTCGGCGATCCGCGACCTGATCGACCGCGAAAGGCTGTCGGCCACCAGCTGCATGACCTCGTCCCCGTTCTGGCGGGATCACGCGACTTGGCTTCTTCCTTATGTCGACCAGATCGACGTGGGACTTCACCTGACGCTGACCGACCAGCAGCCGATCGGTCCCATGCCCCGAACGGCTCCCGGCGGGCGCTTGCCTTCCCTCGGCTCGCTGATGAGGCTGGCCTACAGTCGCCGACTGGACGCGGACGAGGTCGATGAAGAACTGAACCGCCAGATCGACGCCTTCGAGGCCGCACTGGGCCGTCCGCCTGCCTTCATCGACGGGCATCAGCATGTCCACCAGCTTCCAACGATCCGGGAGGCGGTGATCCGGGCACTGTCCGGCCGGCTGAAGGGGAAGTCTCCTACCACGGCCACCCCATATCTAAGATCGTGTCATGACGGCGCTTCTGCTATCTTAACGCGTGGAATAGCTATTCCCAAGTCCTTTTTTGTTTCAATGTTGTCTAGGCGCTTGCACAAACTTGCGCGGAAGCATACGATTGCGACCAACATCAGTTTTCGTGGTGTTTATGATTTTTCCAGACCCGTGCCGTTCGGTGCGATGATGGACCGCTTCGTCGAGGATCTGCCTGAGCCGCAGGCTGGCATCGGGCTGGTAATGTGTCATCCCGGCATTCCGGACGACACCTTGAGAGCGGTCGATCCGGTGGTCGAGCAGCGCCGGGTCGAGTACGACTGGTTGGGCGGGCACGGGTTGCCCGCGTTGCTGAACAAACGGAACCTGTGTCTCAGCAGGTTCCGGAAGTAATCTTCGCCGCTTGGCATTTTGCGGTGACAGTGCCGGATGTTCTTCTGGTTCAAGGGAGTGCCGGTCAGTTGAAGTTGCTGTGATGCAGGGTCCAGACATGGCTCTGCAATGCGGTTCGGACGCGCCTGAACTCATCTTGGATCTGCAGCATTTTCTGGTTGCCTTCCTCTCGAAAGCCCCGTGTCGGCATGTCACGACATCGGGCCAGTAACTTGACGAGGCGGATTGCACCTATGTGGGTGGAACTGCTTCCCAACGAGTCGGCGTGATCCCGGAAGCTGACCACGTCCCCTTCGTTCAATGCCTTGACCATCGCATCGATCAGTTCGGCACCATCGGCAAGGAAAACCGCGATGACGTCCTCCAGAAAACCATTGTCGGGGTCCAGCGACTGGAGCGCGTCGAGCGCATCTTCGTCGATGCAGGGCTCTGCGACGGTGGAGAAGCGGGGATGGGCCGAGATCGACGCTATGACGCCCGTTTCCAAGGCCTCGCGGGCGCTCAGCGATGCCGCACCGAGACGGTCGACCGCCTCCAGTAGCCGGAACTCCTCGACCGGCACCGGCAGCACCTCGTTCATTCCGGCGGCGATGCACCGCTTGCGGGCCGGATCGGTCAGCCCAGGCACCAGCCCGACGATCGGCAGATGCGCGTCCTCCGACCGCATGAACCGATACATGCGGACGAGGTCGAGTGCATTGGGATCTCGCAGCTGCACGTCGAGCAGCATGACATCGAGCCCCCCCCTTGTGCAGCAGGTCGAGGGCGGTATTTCCATCCTCGGCGATGAGCAAGGTGTGTCCTGCGCGTTCAAGCAACCGGCGAAGGCTGCGCAACCCGAACCGGCTATTCTCCGCGAGAAGGATCCGAAACCTCCTTTTCGGCGGACCGATCGTCCGGCCAAGGCCGGAGCCGGCCAGGAAGACCGACTGGGCTGGCAACAGCAGCAACCCCACTCCGACCCCGACGATCAGGAACGGCGTCTCGGACAGAACACCGGTGAAAGCCGCGACCACGGCAAGCCCGGCGACGCCTCCGGCCGAAGCCAGGATCAGGCCGGTGCGGCCGTCACCCAGGCCGCTGGCGAGCGCGATGCCAAGATAACAGAACATCCAGACCTGCATGGGCGGGCCGCCCAGGCATAGAAGTGCGGTCACGCAAACCAGGTCCGCACAGGCTGCGCCGATGCGCCTTTTTCGGCAAGCCTGCCTGCGTCGCAGCAGGTCGAGCAGGATAATCCAGCCGCAAAGCGATCCAGCCTGGAGGACCAGCATCGCCGCTTCCAGCCGTTGGACCTCCGGAACGGGAGAAAGAACCATGACGCCGGCGGCATAGAGCATCATGGCGGTAAGTCCGAGGATGCGCAGGATTGCCAGGACGACCTCGTCCACGCATCGGAACATGATCTCCCGCCACGCATCGCGCAGAGTGCGCCGCCACGCGATCCATCCCGTCCCGACGGGTCCGGCCGTCAGCAGGGCAACCGCAAGAGCCGGCATCAGCAGGGAGTCGACGCCGGAAAGGGCATGAAACGCCAGGGCCGCGGACAAACCCAGTGCGGCGGAGCCGAAGGAAATCAACAGACCACGAACCCGACTTGGCGGAGGTACCGGCAAGTCGAGTTCTCCATCGGGATCGATGGTCTGGTCCGGGATCTGCCCGGTCATGCCTTTTCTCCATCGCCGGTCCGGGCACAGGCGGTCACATCCATCGACACTGTGACGATTCGCACGATGGTGCCGGCCCGGTCACGCACGGGTGTCTTGAGCGTAACCAGGGTGCGGCACACGCCGTCGGGCATCTCGACCTCCTCCTCGAACGGCGTCATCGGTTCGCCTCGGGCGGCCACACGCCGATCCAGCGCCATGGCACGCGTCCCGCCATCACGCGGAAGCAGATCCGCAGGGGATCGCCCGACCGCCCGTTCCGCCGTAACTCCCAGCGCCGCCGCATAGGTACGGTTGACGTACTGGTACCTTCCATCCGGCCCAGTAGCGGAGACCATGGCCGGAACCGTGTCCAGCACTTCTACCAGGTCGCGACAACGAGCCACGGTTGCGCGCACTCCCTGTCCACGGAGCAGCAGGTGCTGGCGTCTCAGCGTCAGCAGCGTCCGTACCCTGGCGCGGAACTCCAGGGGGTCGACCGGTCCCAGCAGAAAATCGTCCGCACCCGCTTCAAGCGCCTGACGGCGCAGCCTGGCGTCATCGAACGCGGTGACGACGACGACCGGCACATGGGTGCGATCCGGCTGGGCCCGGAAGCGGCGGATGAAGGCGGCACCGTCCAGAACCGGCATCTTGAAGTCGGTGATGCAAAGGTCCGGACAGTTGGATGCGGTCCAGTCCAGAGCCTCCACCGGATCGGCAAAGGCGTGGACGATGATGTCAGCGGCCAGCGATCCGGCCAGCTTTGAAAGGATCTTCAAATTGATGCGGCGATCGTCCACGACGACGACGATGGGCATAGGTGCGCAATGGGCTCGGGACGACTCATGGAACTAGCGCGCGACACCTCGTAACCGTCACTGCGGCATCGCTCAGCATGCACCCTACCCAATCATTCTTGACGGGAAGTTACCAATCCATGGACACGTAATGATAATGGAACGAACCTATAGAAGGCAGGTTCTCTCGGCTGCGCGCTCCAGTTCCAGGTCACGCAGCTTGAAACGCTGGATCTTGCCCGTTTCAGTCCGCGGCAGGGCGGTCATGAACTCGACCGCGCGCGGGTATTTGTAGCGGGCGAGATATCTTTTCACGAAGGCCTGGAGTTCCGCTGCCAGTTCGGGGTCGCCCCGCACGCCGTCGGTCGGAACGACGAAAGCCTTGGGGACGGTTCCTCGCCGGTCGTCGGGCGAAGCAACGACTGCGCACTCGCGCACGGCGGGATGCTCCAGCAGCACTTCCTCGACCTCCACGCCGGAAATATTGTACCCGGAGGAAACGATCATGTCGTCGGTGCGCCCCCGGTACCAGAAATAGCCGTCGTCATCGACCAGGAATGCGTCTCCGGGCAGGTTCCAGCCATGCTGCACGTACTCGGCTTGGCGGGGATCGTCCAGGTAGCGACAGCCGACCGGGCCGCGGATCGCCAAGCGGCCCACCCGCCCGGCCGGAAGCGGACGGAAGGCCTCGTCCACGACCATGGCGCGATATCCCGACAGAGGTTTGCCCGTGGCACCGGGGCGAAGCGCATCGGGTGGGTTTGCCATGAAGGTATGCAGCATCTCGGTCGAGCCGATGGTATCGATGATCGGCAGGCCGGTTGCCTCGAACCAGGCATCGAACGTCCGGCGGGGCAATGCCTCGGCTGCCGAGACACAGGCGCGCAGGTTGGGAAATGCCCTGCCGCGCCCCAGGTCGGCCATGGCACGATAGCCGGTCGGAACCGAGAAGATCAGGGAGACGCCGTGGTCGGCCACCGCATCGAGCAGCGCCTCGGGCGTGGCAGTCTCGACCAGGACGCTCGCTGCGCCGAGCCGCAACGGAAACAGGACTGCGGCGCCTAGGCCATAGGTAAAGGCCAGGGAGGACCCGGCGCAGAACACGTCATCGGGTCCGGCATTCAGGATCTCGCGCGGGAGCCCTTCCGTTACGGCCATCAGGTCGCGCTGGAAATGGACGACGGCCTTGGGGTTTCCTGTGGTTCCTGACGTGAATGCGATCAGGCATGCATCGCCGGCGTCGGTCGCGCAGGCCTGGAAGCCGGGGGGCTGCTCCGCCATCCGTTCGGCCAGTTCGCCGAACGGCAACACAATCGGCCTGGAACCCGCTACGGTATCCAGGACGGCCAACTCCGGCAGCAGCCGGTCGTCGCACAGCACCAGGCCGACCTCGGCCTTGGCGCAGATCACGCCGAGTTCGCGGGTGCGTAGCAAAGGCATCGTTGGGACGACGACTCCGCCGGCCTTCGCAACCGCTAGCCAGCAGGCCACCAGCATCGGCGAATTGGGAGCGCGCAGCAGGACGCGGTTGCCGGCAACGAGGCCGAAGGCGCCGGTAAGCAGCGCGGCGATGCGATCGATCCGGTCAGCCAGTTCGGCATAGGTAGTCAGCCGCCCAGACTCAGCTTCGATCAAGCATGGCCGGGAACCGCGCCCCTCGCGCACATGGCGGTCGACCAACTCGACGGTGACGTTGAGCGGACCCTCGAAGCGGTATCGGGGCTGGTCGAAGACCAACTCCGGCCATTGATCTCGAGGCGGCAGCCTATCGCGCACGAACGCATCTACCGGGCCGGCCTCGCCGCGTCCGGCATCGGGAGTAAGGAAAGCGCCGCTACCGCTCGTCAGGGACATGATTGGTCGTACCATGCCGGGATGGCGGCCGGCAACTGGAGCCCGGAGCGCCGATCGCCGCTGGCTATCTGCCCATGTAATCGTCGATTTCCGTCTGCTGCATCACGTGGGTGGTGCCATGGATGATGCCGTTCGCCACCTGCATGATCTTGTGAAGCATCTCGACGGAGGTCGAGCAATCGAAGCGCAGCCGGTCGGAATCGTCGGCGGCGATGGCCGACTCCATTCGGTCGAGCGTGAATAGGATCACCGCATCCATCTGCGCGATCGTCGCTTCGAACGGGGACCGGAACTTGTTCGGGACATGGTCATAGGCCTCGATCGCCAGATCCTTCTCGGAGAAGCCGCTGTCCCGGAAATGCTGCTGGTAAGACTTGGGATGCCAGGCCCGGCAATCCTCGACCATGTCGGGCATGTCCGGAACCATCTCGATCAGCATGACGATCTCGTTGAAATGGTTCAGGTAATCCGTGGCAAGCAGGGTCTTGCCCGAAATGTTGGCGTCGCGAACGCGGTCGCGCCATGCCAGGAAGTCGTGAAGCTCGTGGTCCGGAATGCCCTGGAGAATCTGGGCGTCTATCTCTTCTTCAGACATGGGCAAATCCGGCTCGACAAAGAAATACTGCAAAAGCCCAAAGACACATCAACCTTGACAGGTATACGGCGGCACTAAACCCGGTGAGATCGCAACCATATCCCATGGACATTACCAGAAACCATCGGCAAACCGGTGGGATTTGCTAGCCGAAATGACAGAGAGGTGACAAAAAAGGCCGCCAGCGGACATAGGACCCGCATGGCGGCTTCGCAGTGGCTGGCGGTTCAGGGAGGAATCACACCATTGCACTGGGAACACGCCTTCGCCTGTCAGGTTCCGAAGAATTCTCACGCCTCGAACAATTTCAGGATGAAGGACAGGCCGGACCGCTTGCCTTGCAGAACACGAGCAGACTCAGTGCCCGGCAGGGAAAGAAAGGGTGCGTCGCCAGAAACCTGACAGCCGCACCCTAGGTCGGGAACACTTGCCTCACCCTCAGCTAGGGCGCGTTAACCTTATTTCGCAATCTCTTGCAGTTTGGTTAACGGCACGCCCCTTCCCGGCATTCTTTGCATTCTTGCCGTCGGAGTTGCGCCCGGAAGAGGGTCAGTGGGCGTGTCCGTCCCCATCGCTCGCGGGATCGAGGAACCTGTGCATGTGGACGATGAAATAGCGCATGTGCGCATCATCGATGGTGGCCGCAGCGGCACCGCGCCACGCCTTGTAAGCCTCGGCATAGTTCGGAAAGATGCCGACGATGTGAAGCTTGTTCGGATCTACGAACTCGGTCGAATCAGGGCTGACCAGCTGTCCGCCGAAAACAAGGTGAAGCAGTTGCTTGTTGGGCACCGAAAGCCTCCTTTACTCAGATCGGGAGGGCGGTCCGGTCCAGTGGCCTGCCAGCAGCCATCAATCCGCCGGCAGGACCGCCATGGGGCCCGATGACCGCCTGCTGGCCGCGCTATAGCATGGCTGAACCCGCGATGCCCGACCTATACGAATCCGGCGGCGGCCATACGATGGAGCTGCGGCGAGATGCCGCTGAGGCTGCACTCTCACCGGATAGGGGCGACATCCGCTTCACCCCATGGTCATCGGGCGGGTCCGCTCGATGCAGGGCATGGCGCGCCCTTCGAGTACCGCGTCGAGCCGTGCCAATCCCGCTTCCCAGGAGTGGTATGCCAGGACGCGGGCGCGAGCGGCCCGCCCGACCGCGGTCCCCAGCGGCACATACAGGGCGGCCAGAACGGCCTGGGCGACGTCCGCCGGCTCCGCAGCAAGCCAAAGGTCCTGCTCGATCAGTTCACGGAAGGAGCCGAGTGCGCCAGGCGTCGCGACGACCGGACGCCCCATCGCCATCGCCTCCAGCACTGGACGGGGATTGGGTAGGCTGAAGGGTGCGACAACGACGGCGGCATGGGCGAGCCAGGGGCGCATGTCGCGGACGCCGGTAGCAACGGTGACCCCGGGGCAGGCCGTGGGCGGCGGAAGTCCCGAACCGAGATCCGGTGTCGCCAGGATCAGCCTGCAGTCGGGCGCCACGGCGCGCACACGGGGCAGGACCTCGACGGCGAACCACTTCGCCGCTTCCGCGTCAACCTGACCATCCAGCGCGCCGGCCATCAGGATCGAGCGGCCGCCGTACGGCAGCGGCGGGGCGTAACGGCCGTCGTTGGGCGCAAAGCGGACGGTATCGATGCCGTCGGGAACATGATGGATCCGGCCGGCGACGTCGGGCAACAACTGCCGGAGCTTGGCAACCGCCGGGGCCGAACTCAGAAGGCTGGCATCCCAGGAGGCAAGGCGGTGCTGGTCCAGAAGCAGCATCGCGCGCAGCTCCCGGGTCTGGAGCCAGCGCCATATTCCTTGGGCGGGCCGCCACTGCTCTGGAGCGGGGTCCCCTCCCCAGGGATCGCCTTCGATATCCGAACGGTCAAGGACACGCCGCGCCGGCAAATCCGGCCGCATCAGGGCATAAGGCGCCATGGCGGCACAGAGCGCCAGGACACGGGTTGGACGACGCGCGCTCCAGATCCGCTCGACCCAGATGGACAGCCCGGCATCCCTGCCCGTACGCAAAGGCCGGTTGAACCCGAACAGGCCCGCCGGTCCCGATCCCTTGGCTGCCGGCGGGCAGCCGCGGGCGAAGAAAACGCTGTGGCAGAACTGACGGACAAAGCCTTCCTGCCGCCGATCGATCGAGTCGTCCGCGAAGCAGCCGAGATGGACCCGATAGCGCCCCGAAAGATACCGCAGCATACGCCAGGCGCGTTGCGAGGAACCGGATTGCTCCGGGTGCGGAATGTGGGGAGTGAGAAGCAATAGATCCTGCATCGCGATGGGATAACCCACCGTTCAGGGGCATGGTTCCGGGTCTGGAACGAACACTTTCGAACTGGCGGCACGTTACTCGTACCGGCAGTCCCTGGGCGCAACCTTGACAACCGACCCGCGTCCTTCGACTCTCCCCGCGAAAAACATAATCCCCTATAGCGAGGTATACCAATCATGCGGAAGAGCAGCATTGCCGCCGTTGCGGCCATCGCCGGCGTGCTCCTGGTCGGGACCGGCATCCTGTCCGCCGGCGTCCACGCCGCCGACGATCCGGTGAAGGTCCGCAAGGAGGGCTTCGATGGCAACAAGAAGGCGATGGGAGCCATCAAGAAGATCCTGGAGGATGGCGCTGACCTTAGAGGCGCCGCCGCTCCCGCGCAGTCCCTCGCCTCGTTCGCCAAGCAGGTACCCGGGCTGTTCCCGGCCGGGTCCGACAAGGGCGACACGAAGGCCAAGCCGACGATTTGGACCAGTCCCGCCGATTTCACCGCCAAGGCCCAGGCGTTCGAAACCGAAAGCGCCAAGCTCGTCCAGGTGGTCGCGTCCGGAGACAAGGCGGCGGTGCAGAAGCAGTTCGGAGCCGTCGGCGGCACTTGCAAAGCCTGCCACGACACCTATCGGGCGGAATAGTCCTTCATCCCGGCTGGACCGGCGCCGGGGGAATCCCCTGTGGCGCCGGCCGGTCAGGCGGCCGTCACCAGAGTCACGACCAATGCCGCAGCCATAAAGGCGATCAGGGCGGCCGGCAGAAGGCCTGCTTGGCGGGGTGGTTCCACGGTGATGCCGCCCGGGACGATCTTGCGACCCGTCAGCATGGGCCGGACGAGATTTTCCCCGCGGAGGAGCAGGTAAGCGACGATTACGACGATATGAACCGCGACCATCGCCAGGATCAGGTTGAAAGCCAGACGATGGACAGTGCTGAGCAACTTCACCACGGCACTCCCGGCATGGGCGACCAGCGGCCCATCGACCAGGATGTCGTCGCTGGTGAAAAGGCCGCTTCCCACTTGCACCGCCAGGATCAGGAGAAGCGCCGCGACCATCCATCCGCCCAGCGGATTATGTCCAAGAACAGGGTGGGCGTGCTTGCCGGAGGACCGCAGCTCGCGCAGATGCTCGAATGCCGCAGCCGGCCCCTTCAGGAAATCGCTGAACCGGGCAGACTTGCTGCCGACAAAGCCCCAGGCCACTCGAAACAGCAACAACGTCAGAATGAAATAACCGGTGACGAAATGAATCCGCATCCAGCCGAGTTCCCCGCTTGCCCACGAGACCCCGACCGCGGCTACCAGAAGCCAATGGAATAGCCGCACCGGCAGGTCCCAGACGGCCACGGACCGCTCCGGGGGGCGTTTATCATACTCCTTCATGATGACTCCCTGCGATGATACGATAGATCCATTGATAATGCGGCGCGACCATTTGACGGCCCGCAGTGGCATTTGCCGAACAGTGGGTTATCTATGCGATCATAGAGCAATTCGAAATCTCGCGCGGCAAGAATAGCAGCGGCCAATTGCCTCTGTCGGCAATGCACCGGCGGGCTATATCCCGAAAGACTTAACCTTTCGCGCAGCAGACACCATCATTTGCCGCACTACTCTTTATGCTCGTTCAAACATGAGGCTGGGGACTACACTTGCGCAGTCGGCTTGAATTCGTTCCGCGCGCGGGATAAACAGACATCATCCCTTCAAGGAACGGAAGGGGACCTGCGGAGGATATATGGAAGCGCAAGCCCGGAGACTGATGGCTCAGTTGCCGTACATGCGACGCTACGGGCGCGCGCTCACCGGCTCCACGTCGCGCGGCGACGATCTGGTTACGCGCGCGGTGGAAGCCGCACTTGCCGACCCGGAGCGCTATCATCTGGAAGACGACGCGGAAACGGTGACGCGACGTCGGCTTTACGCGCTGCTCAACAGTCTGTTCGATACCGAACCCGCACTTGCAGAAGCGCCGGAGCCCGGGCATCCGATCGAAGCGGCGCTGAGCAGCCTTCCGGAGCTCGAACGCCGCGTTTTCCTGCTGGTCAGCCTGGAAGAGCTGCCGACGACGCAGGCGGCCGAGGTGATCGGAGAGCCGGTAGAGCAGGTGCGGGAGGCTCTCGGCAGGGCCCAGAACGCCATGCGGGAGCAACTGGTCGCGAACATCCTCATCGTCGAGGACGACGCCATCATCGCCTATGACCTGACCGAGACCGTGCTGGCCATGGGCCATAAGGTCTGTGGCACCGCCGCCACGATGGAGGAGGCGCTGGCGACCGCCGCCGCCAACCAGCCCAGCCTTGCGCTGATGGACCTGCGCTTGGCCCATGGCGGCAGCGGCATCACCACGGCCCAGGCACTTCGGGAGTCGCGGGCCTTGCCGATCATTTTCGTGACGGCGTTCGCCGAGGAGCTCAAGCAGCGCGGTCTCGACTATCTGGGACCGGTCATCAAAAAGCCGTTCACCCGCGAGCAGATCGAGCGGGCGATCACCCAGGCCGTGTTCACGCCGCGCCCTGGCGACGCCAAGCCGACGCTGGCCGGCCGGTCCGTCGGATAGCCGCAACCCTTCAGTGTTCGTGATAACATTTTTCCGGCAGCGGCGCCGGAGCCGGTAGCGTGCCGACGAAGTAGCCCTTTACCGCGACGACCGGGTCCGTCTCCGACGTCAGGACGGCCTCGATGCCCCGGCTAGCGCATTTGCGGATGAACTTCTCCCGGGCATTCCCCGTGATGACGACGGTAACCTCGTCGAGCGGATGCGGACCATCGCCCTCGAAGACATGGAAGATCTGATCCTCCGCAAGGAACAGGTCCTTGACCTTGACCGGTTCCGTTCCCGCTTCGGCCTCGTAGACCAGGAAGCTCCGGCACCGGCCGGCATGAGGGGTGACGGTTTCCAGATCGAGGCTGGTGAGGGCGATGCGCATGCTTGCGAAACTCCTGGTGCGGCGACTGTCGCCCGAACATGCGACGGCCAGCGACCGGGCATCATTGAAATGCCGCAACCGCCGGCCTGGATGTCCATTTGCCGCAGGTGCCCGCTTCCTAACGGAGCATGCCGAGGATCTCGTGGGCCGCCTTCGGAATGTTGGTGCCCGGGCCGTAGATCGCCGCGACGCCGGACTTCAGCAGGAAATCATAGTCCTGCGGCGGAATCACGCCGCCGCAAACCACGATGATATCGTCCGAGCCGGCCTTCTTCAGCTCCTCGATCAGGGAGGGGACCAGGGTCTTGTGGCCCGCGGCCTGGCTGGATACGCCGATGACATGGACGTCGTTCTCGATCGCCTGGCGGGCCGCCTCGTCCGGGGTCTGGAACAGCGGGCCGACATCGACGTCGAAGCCGATGTCGGCGAAGGCGGTGGCGATCACCTTGGCGCCGCGGTCATGGCCGTCCTGGCCCATCTTGACCACCAGCATGCGGGGACGCCGCCCCTCCTCCTCGGCGAAGGCCTTGACCTCCTGCTGGATCGTGGCGAAACCCTCGTCACCCTCGTAGGCGGCGCCATAGACGCCGCTGACTGAGCGGATCACCGCGCGGTGCCGGGTGAAGACGGATTCGAGCGCGTCGGAGATCTCGCCGACGGTCGCCCGCGCGCGGGTCGCCTTGACCGCCAGGTCGAGGAGGTTGCCGCTGCCATCCTTCGCCGCCTGGGTCAGCGCGTCCAGCGAGGCCCGCCATGCCGCCTCGTCGCGGCTGGCGCGGATCCTCTGAAGCCGGGCGACCTGCTGCTCGCGCACCACGGTATTGTCGATATCCAGCACGTCGACCTTCTCGGGATTGGCGACGCGGTACTTGTTGACGCCGACGACCACTTCCTCCGCCCGGTCGATACGGGCCTGGCGCTTGGCGGCGGCCTCCTCGATCTTCAGCTTGGGCATGCCGCTCTCGACCGCGCGGGTCATGCCGCCCAGCCCCTCGACCTCGTCGATCAGGGCCTGGGCGTGGGTCGCCAGCGAGTTGGTCAGCGCCTCGATATAGTAGGAGCCGCCGAGCGGATCGACCACGTGGGGAATTCCGGTCTCCTCCGCGATGATCAGCTGCGTGTTTCGGGCGATGCGGGCGGAGAACGGAGTCGGCAGGCCCAGCGCCTCGTCATAGGCGTTGGTGTGCAGAGACTGGGTTCCGCCCAGCACGGCGGCCATGGCCTCCACCGTGGTGCGGATGATGTTGTTGTAGGGGTCCTGCTCGGTCAGCGACACGCCGGAGGTCTGGCAATGGGTGCGCAGCGCCAGGGAGCGGGCGTCCTTCGGCTCGAAATTCTTCTGCATCAGCCGCGCCCACAGCAGCCGGGCCGCCCGCAGCTTCGCGATCTCCATGAAGAAGTTCATGCCGATGGCGAAGAAGAACGACAGGCGCGGCGCGAACTGGTCGACCTTCAGCCCCTTGGACTTGGCCGCGCGCACATATTCCAGCCCGTCGGCCAGGGTGAAGGCCAGTTCCTGCACGGCGGTCGCCCCGGCTTCCTGCATGTGGTAGCCGCTGATCGAGATCGAGTTGAACCGCGGCATGTTCAGCGCCGTGTACTCGATGATGTCGGCGACGATCCGCATGCTGGGCGCGGGCGGGTAGATGTAGGTGTTGCGGACCATGAACTCCTTGAGGATGTCGTTCTGGATGGTCCCGGCCAGCTTGTCCTGGCTGACGCCCTGCTCTTCCGCCGCGACGATGTAGCCTGCCAGGACCGGCAGCACCGCGCCGTTCATGGTCATGGAGACCGTCATCTTGTCCAGCGGGATGTCGGCGAACAGGATCTTCATGTCCTCGACGCTGTCGATCGCCACCCCGGCCTTGCCGACGTCGCCGACCACGCGCGGATGGTCGCTGTCATAGCCCCGGTGGGTCGCCAGGTCGAAGGCGACCGACAGCCCCATCTGGCCGGCCGCGAGGTTCTGCTTGTAGAACTTGTTGCTCTCTTCCGCGGTGGAGAAGCCGGCATACTGGCGGATCGTCCAGGGCCGGTGGGAGTACATGGTCGCGCGCGGTCCGCGCGTATACGGCGCAAATCCCGGCAGGGTCTCCAGCTCCAGCCCGGCGAGGTCGTCGGCGGTATAGAGCGGCTTGACCGGGATGCCCTCCGGCGTGTCCCAGACCAGCGTGTCGGGCGAGGCGCCGCCGGTGTCCTTGGTGGCGAGCGCGGTCCAGTCGGCCAGCGTCTTCTTGGGGAAATCGACCATGGGACAATCCTCCGGGGCGGCTAAGCGTCTTGTTCGACGGTGTCTTCGGAACGGTATCGTATCAGAACAGGCGACGGGCCATGCGGTCACGTGCCGCAGCATGCAGCAACGCGCCCCCTGGCGGAGGCGCGTTCCCGTGCCCGATCAGCCCCAATTCTGCGACCGGCGGGCGACCACGGTCCAGGCGGCGTGCATCAGCGGGGCGCCCAGGGCGGTCTTCAGAAGCGTCGCGGCGACGAAGGGCGTCAGGCCGACGGCAACGGCCTTGTCCATCCCGAACAGCACGGCGAGCCAGGTGACGCCGGGGATGAACAGCAGGGCGTGGCCGATCGACATGGCCGCTACGGCCTTGAGCGGGCTGCGGTCCCAGCCGCGCTCGGCGAGCCAGCCGATCAGGCCGGCCGCCATGACGAAGCCGATCAGGTAGCCCGCGGTCGGCCCCGTCATGTAGGCGAGCCCGGCTCCGGCGCCGGCGAACACCGGCAGGCCGGCCAGGCCTTGGGCCAGGTAGAGCAGGACGGTCGCCACGGCGAGCCGGCTGCCATAGGCCATGCCCAGCATCATGATGACCAGGCTCTGCAGGGTCATCGGGACCGGCCAGAACGGCACCTGGGCCTTGGCCGACAGGGCCAGCAGGACGCTGCCGGCGAGCGCGAACCCGGCGGCGCGGATCAGGCTTCCGCCGGGTGCCAGCGTGCCGAGCAGTGTCGGGTGGGTCGGGGAATACGACTTCATGTCACTGTCCTTCAGGGGAGCGCGTTCAGGCGAACTCGATGATGATCTGGTCCACGGCGAGGCTGCTGCCCGGAGCCGCGTGGATCTTCGCCACCTTGCCGTCCTGTTCGGCGCGCAGCAGGTTCTCCATCTTCATGGCTTCGACGACCGCCAGCTCCTGGCCGGCCTTGACCTCCTGCCCCACTTCGACCGCGACGCGGGCGAGCAGGCCCGGCATCGGCGACAGCAGGAACTTGGACATGTCGGGCGGCAGCTTGACGGGCATCAGGTCGGCGAGCTGGGCGGCCCGGGGGCTCAGCACCTGTGCCTTCATCTCGGCCCCGGCATGGATCAGCCGGTAGCCGGTGCCGACCCGGTCCAGCTGGATCGACAAGGGCCGGTAGTTGACCGTACCGGTCCACAGCGGCTGGCCGATCTCCCAGTCGGAGCGGACCTCGAACCGCTTGTCGCCGAACAACACGTCGTAGCCGTCGTCCACCGCCTCGACCGTGCAGGGATGGTTGGTCCGCTCGGTCCGCACCACCCAGTCCCGTGCCACCTTGTGGCGAGCTCCCGGCATCTGGCCGCTGATGGTGGCTGCCCGCTCCTCAACCTTGCGCTGGACGGAGGCGGCGACCGCCATCAGCCGCTCGTTGGTGTCGGTATCGAGCGACAGGCCGTGGAAGCCGTCGGGGAACTCCTCGGCGATGAAGTTGGTGGTCAGGCGGCCCTCGACGAACCGCGAATGGTTCATCAGCGCCGACAGGAAGCTGATGTTGTGGGCCACGCCGCGGATCTGGAACTTGTCCAGCGCCTCGCGCATGTGGTGGATCGCGCTGTTGCGGTCGGCGCCCCGGCTGATCAGCTTGGCGATCATCGGATCGTAGAACATGCTGATCTCGCCGCCGTCATAGACGCCGGTATCGACGCGGGTGTGCGCGTCCTCCGCCGGCGGGACGTAGCGGGTCAGCCGGCCGGTTGAGGGCAGGAAACCGCGGGTCGGGTCCTCGGCATAGACGCGGGCCTCGATCGACCAGCCGTTCAACTCGACGTCCTCCTGGCGAAGCTTCAGCTTCTCGCCGGCGGCGACGCGGATCATCTGCTCGACCAGGTCCAGTCCCACGACCAGTTCCGTCACCGGATGCTCGACCTGGAGTCGGGTGTTCATCTCCAGGAAGTAGAAGTTGCGGTTGGCGTCGACGATGAACTCGACCGTTCCGGCCGACTTGTATTCCACCGCCTTGGCCAGCGCCACCGCCTGCTCACCCATCGCCTTGCGGGTCGCCGGGTCGATGAAGGGGCTCGGCGCCTCCTCGATGACCTTCTGGTGGCGGCGCTGGATCGAGCATTCGCGCTCGCCCAGGTACAGGGTGTTGCCGAAGGCGTCGCCCAGCACCTGGATCTCGATGTGGCGCGGTTGCTCGATGTACTTCTCGACGAACACGCGGTCGTCGGCGAAGCTGGAGCGCGCCTCGTTCCGGGCGGAGCGGAAGCCTTCCCGGGCCTGCTCGTCGTTCCAGGCGACGCGCATCCCCTTGCCGCCGCCGCCAGCCGACGCCTTGATCATCACCGGGTAACCGATGTCCTTGGCGATGCGGACCGCGTCGTCCTCATCCGGGATGACGCCCAGGTAACCGGGGACGGTGCTGACGCCGGCCGCGTGGGCCAGCTTCTTCGACTCGATCTTGTCGCCCATCGCCGCGATGGCGCGGACGTCAGGCCCGATGAAGGTGATGCCGTTGGCCTTGAGCGCCTCGCAGAACTCCGCCTTCTCCGACAGGAAGCCGTAGCCGGGATGGACGGCCTGGGCGCCGGTGCGCTTGCACGCCTCGATGATGCGGTCGGCGACCAGATAGCTCTGTGCGGACGGCGCCGGTCCGATCAGGACCTTCTCATCGGCCATCTCGACATGCAGCGCCGCGGCGTCCGCCTCGGAATAGACGGCGACGGTCTTGATGCCCATGCGCCGGGCGGTCTTGATGACGCGGCAGGCGATCTCACCACGGTTGGCGATAAGGATCTTGGAGAACATGGTGGTCGCGCCTTCAGAGCGGGAGGTTGTCGTGCTTCTTCCAGGGATTCTCGAGCTGCTTGTTCTTCAGCATGGCGAGAGCCTTGGACACGCGGCGCCGGGTTCCGTGCGGCATGATCACGTCGTCGACGTAGCCGCGGCTGCCGGCCACGAAGGGGGTCGCGAACTTCTGGCGGTACTCCTCGGTCCGCTGCTCGATCTTCTCCGGGTCGCCGATGTCGGACCGGAAGATGATCTCCACCGCGCCTTTCGGCCCCATGACCGCGATCTCGGCGGTCGGCCAGGCATAGTTGACGTCGCCGCGCAGGTGCTTGGACGCCATGACGTCGTAGGCGCCGCCATAGGCCTTGCGGGTGATCACGGTGACCTTGGGCACCGTCGCCTCGGCGTAGGCGAACAGCAGCTTGGCGCCGTGCTTGATGATGCCGTTGTATTCCTGCGCGGTCCCCGGCAGGAAGCCCGGAACGTCAACGAATGTCACGATCGGGATGTTGAAGGCGTCGCAGAAGCGGACGAAGCGGGCGGCCTTGATCGCGGACTGGATGTCCAGGCAGCCGGCCAGCACCATCGGCTGGTTGGCGACCACGCCGACCGTGCCGCCGTTGATGCGGCCGAAGCCGGTGATGATGTTCTTGGCGTAGTCGGGCTGGATCTCGAAGAAGTCGGCCTCGTCCACGACCTTCAGGATCAGCTCCTTCATGTCGTAGGGCTTGTTCGGATTGGCCGGGACCAGCGTGTCGAGCGAGAAGTCGTCGCGGTTGCCGGGATCGGCGGTCACGCGGACGGGCGGCTTCTCGCGGTTGGACAGGGGCAGGAAGTCGATGAAGCGCCGGGTCTGGAGCAGCGCCTCGACGTCGTTCTCGAACGCCAGGTCGGCCACGCCCGACTTGGCCGTGTGGGTCATGGCGCCGCCCAGTTCCTCCGCCGTGACGACCTCGTGGGTGACGGTCTTCACCACGTCGGGCCCGGTCACGAACATGTAGGAGCTGTCCTTCACCATGAAGATGAAGTCGGTCATGGCCGGGGAGTACACGGCGCCGCCGGCGCACGGACCCATGATCAGGGAGATCTGCGGCACGACGCCCGAGGCCATGACGTTGCGCTGGAACACCTCGGCGTAGCCGCCCAGCGACGCGACGCCCTCCTGGATGCGGGCGCCGCCGCTATCGTTCAGCCCGATCACGGGCGCGCCGACCTTGAGCGCCTGGTCCATCACCTTGCAGATCTTCTCGGCATGGGCTTCGGACAGCGAGCCGCCGAACACGGTGAAGTCCTGCGAGAACACGAACACCAGCCGGCCGTTGACGGTGCCGTGGCCGGTGACGACGCCGTCGCCCGGCACCTTCTGCTCCTGCATGCCGAAATCGGCGCAGCGGTGTTCGACGAACATGTCCCATTCCTCGAACGAGCCCTCGTCGAGCAACAGTTCGATCCGCTCGCGGGCGGTCAGCTTGCCTTTGGCATGCTGGCCTTCGACGCGCCGTTCACCGCCGCCGGCCCGCGCCGCGGCGCGCATCTGTTCGAGCTTCGCAAGGACTTCCTGCATGATCCGTCGTTTCCCCCGTTCAATCCACGCCCGCGCGCCCCGGGTCGGTGCCCTGCACAACCGCGCTCCAAGCGATGGCAACCCATGCGCCTGAGCCCCGCCTTCGGCACCCGAGAGCAGCAGCGCACCTTATTTGCATCCTTGGCAGGGTTGCAATGATTGTCCCGTAACAAAAGAGCGAACTTGCAAAAAGCTTCGCCGAAAGGGATGATAAGACTGCGAAGTTTGCGAATTTTCGGCGTATATTAGTATGCAAAAGAAGCTTTTTCTCGGATACAAGCTGCGCCGTTTGCGCGAACAGCGCGGATTGACGCAGGCAGCACTTGCGAAACTGCTGGAACTGTCGCCGAGCTATCTGAACCAGATCGAGAACAATCAGCGCCCGCTGACGCTGCCCGTTCTGCTGCGAATCGGGACCATTTTCGAGATCGATCTCGCGACATTCGTGGAGGACGAGGAGGCCCGGCTGGTTTCCGACCTGCGGGAGGCGCTCGCCGACCCGCTGTTCGCCGGCGGGCCGATCGGCATGTCGGAGCTGCGCAACGCCGCTGCCGCCTCGCCGGAGCTGGCGCGGCGTTCACTGGTTCTGCACCAGGCCTACCAGAAGCTCCAGGAGCGGGTCCAATCGCTGGCCGAGACCCTGTCGAGCCACGAGCGCGGTCAGGCGCTGGCCGGGCCGCAGTTCCCGTACGAAGAGGTGCGGGACTATTTCCATTATTCCAACAATTATGTCGGCCCCCTGGACGAGGCCGCGGAGAAGCTGTCGGAGCAGGAGGGCTTCCGCCCGGCCGACATGCAGACCGACCTGATGAACCACCTGAAGGCCCGCCACGACGTGCGGATCAGGATCGTCGCCGACCATGACGGCGAGACGGCGATGCGGCGCTACGACTCGGCGAGCGGCACGCTGTTCCTGTCGGCCCTGCTGAGCGGGCCGAGCCGGGCCTTCCATCTGGCGCACCAGATCGCGCTTCTGGGCCAGAGCGAGACGATCGAACAGCTGATCGCCGAGGCGAACTTCACCACGGAGGACGCCAAGTCGATCTGCCGCGTCGGGCTTGCGAACTATTTCGCCGGCGCGCTCGTGATGCCCTACCGCGCGTTCGCCGCGCAGGCCAGGGCCGTCCGCCACGACATAGAGCAGCTCCAGAGCCGCTTCGCGGTCAGCTTCGAGCAGGTCTGCCACCGGCTCAGCACGCTCCAGCGGCCGGGAGCCCGCGGCGTGCCGTTCTATTTCGTCCGGGTGGACATGGCAGGCAACATCACCAAGCGGCACAGCGCCACGCGGTTCCACTTCGCGCGGTTCGGCGGCGCCTGCCCGCTGTGGAACGTCCATGAGGCCTTCGCCCAGCCGGGCAAGATCCTGGTCCAGCTCGCCCGCATGCCGGACAACGTCGCCTATATCTGCGTCGCCCGCAGCGTAACGAAACGGGCCGGGGCCTACCTGAAGCCGAGCCGCCAGTTCGCCATCGGCCTGGGCTGCGAGGCGGCCTACGCGTCCGAGGTCGTCTACTCGGCCGGGCTGGATATCAGCAACGCCGACGCCGCCGTCCCGATCGGGGTGAGTTGCAGGATCTGCGAGCGCGAGGACTGCCAGCAGCGGGCCTTCCCGCCGATCGGCAGCCACCTGACGGTGAACGAGCATCACCGCAGCTTCGTCCCCTACCTGTTCACCCAGGCAGGCGAGGGCGAAGCGGGAGCGGTCACGGGAACGGCGGTCGAGGGTGTGGGATGACCGGCCGGCTCGTCGGGCGGCGGCAGCGTCGGAATGGCGCTTGACCGTTCCCGGACGCCATGTCACCGTCGTCGGCATGAACAGCTTCGTCGTCACAGCAGCGCAGCGTTGGTGGTGGCCCGTGTAACCGGGCGGCCAACCCTCATGCATTGACGATCACTGTGATCGACATCGAGGCCGCCACGGGTTCCGGGCGGCCTTCGTCTTTTCAGCGAGAGGACGTGGTAGTTCCGTTCGGTCTCCGTCGCGGCACCTGGAATCGCGAGCCCCGAAGGAAACCACGACCATGGCAGAGCTTCCCAAGTCCCTCACCTATCGCACGCGCGGCGGCATCCAGGTCGAGCGCCGGCTGATCCCGCAGCCCTACGACGGCGCCGTCGAACCTCTGGTGGACGCGCTGGAGCGGCGGCGCGGCGTGCTGCTGTCGTCCAGCTTCGACTATCCCGGCCGCTATACCCGGTGGGACCTGGGGTTCGTCGACCCGCCGGTGATGCTGACCGCCCGCGACCGCGACGTCCGGATCGAGGCGTTGAACCCGCGCGGCCGGGTGCTGCTCCGCGCCATCTGCGAGGCGCTGGCGGACCTGCAAGCCCTGGAACGGCTGGAAACTGCACCCGGCCTGATCCAGTGCCGGGTACGGGAGGCGACGCCGGGCTTCACCGAGGAGGAACGCAGCCGGCAACCCTCCGTCTTCTCGGTGCTGCGGGCGGTGTCCGGCCTGTTCGAGTCGGCAGAGGACCGCAGGCTCGGCCTGTACGGCGCCTTCGGGTATGATCTGGCTTTCCAATTCGAGCCGATCCGGCGTCGGCTGGAGCGGGCCTGCGACCAGCGCGACATGGTGCTGTACCTGCCGGACGAGGTGCTGGTGGTCGACCATGTCACGGCCACCGCGACGATCCACCATTACGAGTTCGCCGCGGCGGGCGAGCGGACCCACGGGCTGGCCCGGACGACCGCCCCCTGCCCTTACGACGCCACGCCGCCGGCCGGTGCCTCCGGACTGCCGTCATGCGACCACGGGCCGGGCGGCTATGCCGCTGCGGTGGAGCGGGCGCGCCAAGCCTTCAAGCGGGGCGACCTGTTCGAGACGGTGCTGAGCCAGGTCTTCGCGGAGCCCTCGCCCAGCGGTCCGGCCACCCTGTTCCGCCGGCTGCGCCGGGCCAACCCGTCGCCCTACGGCGCGCTGATCAACCTGGGCGACGGCGAGTTCCTGGTGGCGGCGTCGCCGGAAATGTATGTCCGCGTCGAGGGACGCCGGATCGAGACCTGCCCGATCTCCGGCACCATCGCGCGGGGCGCCGATCCGATCGGCGACGCCGCGCAGATCCTGACCCTGCTGAATTCCGCCAAGGACGCGGCCGAACTGACCATGTGCACCGACGTGGACCGCAACGACAAGTCGCGGATCTGCGAGCCCGGCTCGGTGCGGGTGATCGGCCGCCGCCAGGTCGAGCTGTACTCCAGGCTGATCCATACCGTGGACCATGTGGAGGGAACGCTGCGCGAGGGATTCGACGCGCTCGACGGTTTCCTTAGCCATGCCTGGGCGGTCACGGTGACCGGCGCGCCGAAGCGGCGGGCCATGCAGTTCGTCGAGGACAACGAGAACTCTCCCCGCCGCTGGTACGGGGGCGCGATCGGCTGCCTGACCTTCGACGGCGGCATGAACACCGGGCTGACGCTACGCACGATCCGTCTCCATCGCGGGATCGCCGAGGTCAGGGTCGGCGCCACGCTGCTTTACGACAGCGATCCGCAGGCAGAGGACGCCGAATGCCGGCTGAAGGGCTCGGCCCTGTTCGATGCCATCCGGCGGCCGGCCGGCAACGGAGTGCCCGCAGGCGCACCGGCGGTGCGGCCGGGTGCCGGAAAGCGGATCCTGCTCGTGGACCATGAGGACAGCTTCGTCCATACCCTGGGCAACTATTTCCGGCAGACCGGTGCCGAGGTGACGACCTTGCGCGCCGACGCCGCGCGGGCCGGCATGGCCGCATGCCGGCCCGACCTGCTGGTGCTGTCGCCCGGCCCCGGCAGGCCTGTGGACTTCGATGTCTCCGCGACCCTCGGCAAGGCGTTGGACCTGGGCGTGCCGGTGTTCGGCGTCTGCCTCGGCCTGCAGGGAATGGTAGAGCATTTCGGCGGACGGCTGGGCGTGCTGGAGGAGCCGATGCACGGCAAGCCGTCGCGCGTGCGGGTGACCGGCGGGCGGCTGTTCACGGGAATGCCCGCAGGATTCGGCGTCGGCCGGTACCATTCCCTGTACGCCGACCGGGCCTCCCTCCCCGCGGAACTTGAGGTGACCGCGGTCACCGAGGACGGCGTCGTCATGGCGATCGAGCACCGGCGCCTTCCCCTCGCCGCCGTCCAGTTCCACCCGGAGTCGATCCTGTCGGTCGAGGACGACGTGGGGCTGCGACTGATCCGCGCGGTGGTCGAAGGCATATCCGCAGACGGGCAACACCTGGCCGAAAATTCGGCCGATCGGCCTACCTCTTCTGGACTAGCAGAAACATTGGCCTGTACAGTCTGACGGAGCACCGCGGCGGCGGGACCGTCCCCGCCATCCGTTCCACATCCCGAAGGATCGGCCCAGGCAGGATCTACGACGTGAGCAGGCAGGCGGTACAATTCGCCCCGTCGACCTTTGAGGAGCGGGGCACGGCGGTTTCATTCACCACACCGATGCTGTCCCAGACCCGTATCAGGAAGGACGATCGGGACAGGCTGGAGGTGCTGGTGCCGAGCTTTTCCGCCGGGAAGGGCATCTATGTCATTCCCTGGAAGGCGGTACCGGAAATGGTGTCGATGACGGTGCATGACCGCTGCCTCCATCGCCTGATCGTCAAGGAGCCGGTCTGTTCGCCCAACGAGGTCCGGGCCGCGTCGTTGCGGGTCGCGCGGACCGGCCTCGCCGGCCCTCCCGCCGCGGCGGCCGCCGATGCCGCTCTCCGGGAGGACGAGAATCACCGGACCCTGGCGAACTACATGCTGATCGTCGGCATCCTGGAAGCGGTCGGGCTGGACAGCGCGGACATCCTGACGGCGGGCCTCGATACCGAGCAGGGGCAACTGCTGGCGCGCGGCCTGATGGCACGGGCGGCGGCGAGCCTGAAGCTGACGCCGACGGAACTGTTCGCCCGGGTGGAGGAACTCAGCGACGCTATCTGCCCGATCGGCCTGGAACGGGCGCCCAGGCCGGGACGGCTCCGCCGCCGCGTCGCCGACCTGTCGGCCTGCCGGGACAAGATGACGGAATGGTCGCGAACCGCTCCGGAGGAGAGCGCGCCGGTCGGCCGGTTCTGCGCCGACGTCGCGGGCCTGACGATCGATCTCGGCCACGAAGTGCTCGCCGCGTTCAACGGCAAGCTGATGGATATCGGTCCGTTGCTGTCCCATTGGCACCGGGAGATGCCGCACGTCCGCGACCTGTCGATCCGGCTTGCCTGGCTGCTCGACGGATGGGACTACGTGGTGGCCTGCTGGGCCGAGTCGGAGGGGAAGGAACTGCAGGAGCAGTGCGAGGCGATGGAGGACATCTTCCGCGTCCTGCCGCTGGTTCCGACACGGGAAGCGACCACCGACCTCCATGCCGAGAAGGTCAGGGTCGCGCGGTCCCAGCGCCGGACGGTCCGCCCCTACGAGGACTGGCGGACCGGCGAACGGGACCTGGAAATGATCCAGCGCATCGAGCGGGTCAAGGCGAAGGCGGCATGACAAGCCAGAAGACCGACCTGAAGGATCTGGAAAAGCGGCTGCTCGACGTACCTGCCGCGAAGTTCCGGGAAATCGTGAAGCTGCTCGAGCAGGTCCGGGAGCGGCCGGAGGTCGAGGATACGCTGGCAACGATCCGCCCGCGCCTTACCCAGGTCCGCCCCCAGCGGCGCCCGACCCTGACCCGCCTGATGTGCCTGCCCTTCGAGGACGTGCTGGATGGCGGCGGCCGGGTCGGCACCATCGGCGGAGTCCAGCGGCGCGCGATCATCCCGATCTGGCGGATCGTGGAGAACGGCATCGACCCGAAACTGTTGAACCTGCTGCAGCATAACAGCGCCGCGACCGATCCGGGCGACACGGCGGGGCAGCAGGCCATCGGCCGGCAATTGTGGCGGGCGGCCGCGGAAGTGCTGAAACGCCGCCTCGACCTGCCCGAACCGCCGGCCGGCGACATACCCGCGACCATCCTGCGCCGCGACGTCGAATCGGTGATGCCCTTCCTCGACAGCGCGGAAGCAATAGAGGAGCTGAAGCCGCTGCTGCCGGAAAAGCCGATCACCTATCTGTCGGCAACCGACATCGCGGTGATCGAGCATCAGGTCCAGATGGTCGCCCGGCGGGACCCGGGAAGGCCGTTCCAGATCCTGCTGGTGGTCGCCGGCCGGCTCGCCAATCCGGCCTCGTTGCTCCAGCGCCTGGAGGACATGGATTTCGGAAAGCATGCCCGGGCGCAGAAGCCGCTGATCATCGCCCGCCTCGGATCGATGGTGGTCAGGAACCTGGAGGAGCGCTCCCATCACCTGACAGGGGACGCGACCCTGGCGACGCGGCCTGGCGATGCGGTTGCCCTGGCTGAAAGCCTGATCGACGGCCTGATCTCTGCCGGAAGCGCGCTCGACTCGGCTTACGACGACTCCGTTGCCAGCCGCCTCCAGACGGTGCGCGGCGCCGTTCGCGGACTGATCCAGTCAGGCGTGATCGACGCCGCCCCCGGCCGGATCCTGCCGGCGGCCCTGGAAGGGGAATTGACGATGGAGCGGCTCCAGCAAGCCGAGGACCATGCCCGCGCGTTGCGCCGGTGTACCCGCATCGCGGCGCCGCTGGGGCTGGGCGGCATGGTCGAGAGCACGCTGAAGATGATCGAGGAGGAGTTGGAGCGCAGCGCCGGTTCCCTGATCCTGCAACTCGAATCGGGCGACACGCGGCATTCCGAGGCGGTGCTGGCCGGCTCCCGCCTGTTCGGGGCGATCCGGATGATCGAGCTGGTCGGCGGCTCCAGCCGGGCCGACATGCTGCTGACCCGCGGCTCGCGGGCCCTGGAGGGACTCGGCCAGAGAGCGATGGCGGCGCCTTAGCCTCGGTTCAGCCGCGCCAGAAGTTGGGGTTCATCAGGACGATCACGGTGAAGAACTCCAGCCGACCCAGCAGCATCCCGGTGGTCAGGATCCATTTGGCGCTGTCCGGCAGGGGAGCGAAATTGCCGACCGGGCCGATGATCGGTCCCAGGCCGGGGCCGACATTGGCCAGCGACGTGGCGGCGCCGGACAGGGCGGTGGTGAGGTCCAGCCCTGCGGCTCCCAGCGCGATGGTGAAAATCAGAAGCAGGGCCATGAACATGAAGCCGAAGCTCATCACCGACAGCATGATGTCGCTGTCGACTATCTTCTCATTGTAGGTCATCGGCATCACGCGGTGCGGGCTGTAGAGCCGGATAAGCTGCTTCTTCAGCACCAGGAACAGGATCTCGAACCGGAAGATCTTGATGCCGCCGGAAGTCGAGCCGGTGCATCCGCCGACCAGGGTCAGCACCAGGAAGGCGGCGATCGCGAGCGGTCCCCAGCTGTTGTAATCTGCCGACGCGAAGCCGGTCGTGGTCACCACGGAGACGACGTTGAACGTCGCGAGCCTGACTCCGTCGTACCAGCTCAGGTCTTCCCGCAGGGACAGCCATGTCCCCATGACGATCGAGACCACCGCCAGGAACCCGATGTACCAGCGCACCTGCGTGTCCCGCCACAGGGCGCCGGCGTCCCCCTTGGCGAAGCTGAGGAACCGGACGAAAGGCATGCCGCCGGCAGTCATGGCGACGACCAGCACCCACTCGATGGCATCGCTCTCCCACGCGGTGATCGAGGGATCCCGGGTCGAGAAACCGCCGGTGGAAACCGCCGCCATGGCATGCGTCACCGCGTCGAACACCGTCATGCCGCTGAACCTAAGGGCGACGGTGGTCATGACCGTCAATGTCAGGTAGACCCAGCCGAGCCAGATGGCCAAATCGGACGCCCGCGCCACCACCTTGTCGGACCGGTCCGACGACTCGGACCGAAACAGCTGCATGCCGCCGACTCGCAGGAACGGCAGGATGGCGATGCCCATGGCGACGATCCCGATGCCGCCCAGCCATTGGGTCAGCGCCCGCCACAGCAGCAAGCCCGGCGGCAGGGTCTCCAGCCCGGCGATCACCGTGGACCCCGTCGTGGTCAGGCCGGACATCGCTTCGAAATAGGCGTCGGTGGCGCTCAGGTTGATGACCGAGAACATGAAGGGAAGCGCCGAGAACAGGCAGACGATCACCCAACTGAGCGTCGTCAGGAGAAAGGTCTGCCTGAGATTCAGCGTTATGGTCGGCGTCCAGTTGGTCAGCAGCAGCAGGACGCCGAAAAACAGCGTCAAGGCCGATGCGGTGCCGAATACTTTCCAGTCCGAGCTTCCGGCGGCGAGGTCGACCAGCATCGGAGCCAGCATGGCGACTGCCAGGATGGTGATGAGGCTGCCGATCACGTAGAAGACGGGCCGAACGTCAAGTGCGGCCATCAAGTTTCAGTTCTCCTGCCGATCCGCATGCCTGTCACGTGACGCCAATGCATCACGCCTTCTGTTCCTTGTAAAGACCGCTTTGATTGCCGCGATTCGGCGCCCGGCGCGAGCCGCTATCCCCGCCCGTCGCCCTTGTCCCGCACCCGGCGCAGCACCCAGGCGCGGTCCTTGTAGGCGAGGTGGAGATCCTCCTGCCCGAGCACCCGCCCCATCTCGGAAGCGAGATCGTTGAGCAGGGCGCAGATCGACTCGTCGTCCAGGTCGCCGCTGTAGAGCGGCAGGGCCTCGCCCGTGAAGATCGCCACCGGCTCCCGGTCGCTGCCGGCGGCGCCTTTGCTCCCGGCGCCTCCGGCGCCCGGCCAGGCATAGACGACCTCGCCGCGGGTGAACATGCCGGACAGGAACGGCTGCCCGGCATCGGCGCGGCGCTTCATCCAGTCGTGGGCGACCCGGACCGCCTGCTCGATGTCGTAGATCCTGCCGGAGCGGCTCCAGCCCTCCCGCAGCCCGAGCGTGATCCGGAAATCGCGCCTTTCCCCGGCCGAGCCGGCGACGGTGTCGAACTGCCAGTCGACGTCGCCGGAATCCGGCGGCTGTCCACTATCGGCCATGGTTTCCCCTCCCCCGCTGAGACATCGACCCGATCCACCGGTCCGGTACATCCCGGGTCATTCCAGGGAGAACGTCAGACGGTAACGCGTTCCGGGCGGCGGCTCCTGGTCGAGCCGGCCGGAAATCTGCCGGACCAGGCGGTCGACCAGCATGATGCCGAGGCTGGAGCGCCGCGCGGGAGGCGTGAAGCCGGGTCCGGTATCGGACACGCGCAATACCACGGCACCATCCTCCCGCGCCAGACTGACCCTGACCTCGCCGGTGGCGCCGTTCGGGAACGCGTGCTTGTAGGCGTTCGAGATCAGCTCGTTGGCGATCAGGGCCAGGGGCACGGCGGCATCCATGCTGACCGGCACGGGCACGGCGGCCTCCACCACGCTGACCACCTGCTCCTCCGGCAGGTTGTAGGCATCCTGGAGGTTGGCGGTCAGTGTCCGCAGCACCTCGGCGAAATCGATGTCGGCCAGGGTCGTCGAGCGGTAGAGCAGTTCGTGGATCGTGCTCATCGCCGAGACCCGGTTCAGGCTTTCGCGCAGGGCATCGACCCCGGTCTCGTCGCGCAGGCGGCTCGCCTGCAGCCGCAGCAGGCTGACCACCACCTGAAGGTTGTTCTTGACGCGATGGTGAACCTCCTTCAGCAGGACCTCGCGCTCTTCCAGCGCCGCCACCAGTTCCTGGTTGGCTTGCAGGATGCTGGCCTCGACACGCTTCTGCTCGGTGATGTCATGGACGACGAGAACAGCGCCGTCGACCCTGTCGCCGCTCAGGATCGGCGCCGCCGAACAGAGCACGTCGACCCTGGAGCCGTCTCGACGGAAGAAGACATCCTCGTGTTCACGGAGCGTGCTGCGGGTCGAGAGGGTCGCGTTGAGCGGGCATTCCTCTATGGGAAACGGCCGGCCGTCCGGATAGCGGTAGTGCAGGGCATCGTGCAGGTCCCTGCCGACCAATTCCTCTGCCGGCCAGCCGAACATGCGCTCGGCCGCTGGGTTGACGAACGAAACCCGACGTTGCCCGTCCATCAGGAACAGCGCTTCCGCGGCGTTGTCGGTGATCGTCCGCATCAGCCGGAGCTGGCGGCGCGCTTCCTCCTCCGCCTCGAACCGTTCGGTGATGTCGACGCAACTGCCGGTATAGCCGGAGAAGTTTCCCTCCGGCGTGAACCGCGGCTTGCCGGTGTTCAGCATCCAGCGCCAGACGCCGTCCCGTCGTCGCAGGCGGAACTGGATCTGGAACGGGCGCCGGGCGTTGAAAGCCTCGAACGCATCATCCAGTTGCCCGCGATCGTCGGGATGAAGGATTTCCAGCCAGCCTTCACCGACCTCCCGCTCAAGCGGGCGGCCGGTGAAGTCGACCCAGGCGCGGTTGAAGTAGATGCCGCGCCCGGTAGTCTCGGACATCCAGATCAGGACCGGGGCGCTGTCGGCAAGAGCGCGGAACCGCTCCTCGTCAGGCCCCAGCATGTCGCTCATTTTGCCGGTGTCTCGCTGGGTTCGGATTGCTGCGCCTCGGCCTCCTCCGGCGAAGCCTCCTCGGCCGGACGTCCGTGGTCGGCGGGATCGACCGCCGCCAATTCGGCCGCAGTCGGCGCGTCGAGGGGAACATCGTCCTCCATCGGCTCGGGAACCGGGTCGAACTCGGGCATGGACAGCCGCTCGCGGGTGGACTCGGCGCTGGTCCAGACCGCACCGTCATGGAGCGCCGTCAGCAGCACCAGACTGCGCCCGGCCGCCGTGATCTGGCCGTCGGTGTCGAGCAGGGACGGCTTCTTGCCCGGACTGGCCGTGTCGAGAAGGGACTGCCAGCCGACCACTCCCGGCACGGAAGGCATCTTGAACGGCAGATCCTCGTGGTAGGAGTTGATCACCAGCATCAGGATATCGCCCGGCTTGCCCTTGGCCTGTTGCTGGAGCCCGCGGGCGACCCGTCCGTCGAGCAGCATGCCGACGCAGCGCGCCATCGGATCCTGCCACTGTTCCGAGCTCTTCTCGACGCCAGCGGGGGTGATCCAGGTGATGTCCTTGAACCCCAGTTCCTTGTCCTGGTGCCCGTGCAGGAACTTCGGCAGACCCAGCAGCGGATGGGACTGGCGGAGCGCCACCACCTCGCGGACGAACTCGATCAGGGCCTGATCGTCTTCATCGATCTTGTCCCAGTTGATCCAGCCGATCTCGCTGTTCTGGCAGTAGACGTTGTTGTTTCCGCCCTGGGTATTGCCGAACTCGTCGCCGGCCAGGATCATCGGCGTTCCCTGCGAGAACAGCAGCGTGGCCAGCATGTTGCGCTTCTGCCGCTCGCGGAGCGTCTTGATCTCGGGATCGTCCGTCGGTCCCTCGACGCCATGGTTCCAGCTATGATTGTTGGAATGGCCGTCGTTGTTGTTCTCGCCGTTGTCCTCGTTGTGCTTCTCATTGTACGAGACGAGGTCGTTCAGGGTGAAGCCGTCGTGGGCGGTGATGAAGTTCACGCTCGCCCAGGGACGGCGGCCGCGCTTCTCGAAGAAGTCGCTGGAGCCGGTCAGACGGGATGCCACTTCCGGCAGCTTGGCCTCGTCACCCTTCCAATAGCTGCGGATGGTGTCGCGGTAACGGTCGTTCCACTCCGCCCAGCCCGGCGGGAACTCGCCGACCTGATAGCCGCCGGGGCCGATGTCCCACGGCTCGGCGATCAGCTTGACGCGGGACAGGATGGGGTCCTGGCGGCAGGCATCCAGGAATCCGCCGCCCTGGTCGAAGCCGTGCGGCTCGCGTCCCAGGATGGTCGCCAGGTCGAAACGGAACCCGTCCACCCGCATTTCGGTCGCCCAGTAGCGGAGACTGTCGGTCACCATCTGCAGCACCCGCGGATGGGACACGTTCAGCGTGTTGCCGGTGCCGGTATCGTTGATGTAGTACCGCGGATCGGGCGCCAGGCGATAGTAGGAGGCGTTGTCGATGCCCTTGAAGGACAGAGTCGGGCCGCGCTCGTTACCCTCGGCGGTGTGGTTGTAGACGACGTCCAGGATCACCTCGATGCCCGCGTCGTGGAAACGGGCGACCATCTCCTTGAACTCGCCGATCGTCCCGGAGGCCGAATAGCGAGGCTCCGGCGCGAAGAAGCCGATCGTATTATAGCCCCAGTAATTCCGCAGGCCGCGCTCAAGCAGGTGCCGGTCGTCCAGGAAAGCGTGGACCGGCAGGAGCTCGATCGAGGTGATGCCGATGCTGCGGATGTAATCGACCACGTCCTGGTGGGCCAGCCCGGCATAGGTCCCCTGGAGCTGGGGCGGCACCGCGGGGTGGCGCATCGTGTAGCCGCCCACATGGGTCTCGTAGAAGATCGTCCGTTCCCAGGGAATCCGCGGCGCCTGGGTATGGCCCCAGGTGAAGGCCGGATCGACGACGCGGCACTTGGGCATGCCCGGCGCGCTGTCGCGCCGGTCGAACGACAGGTCGTCGCGCGGCGAGCCGATGCGGTATCCGAAATGGGCGTCGGACCAGCGCATATGGCCGACCAGCGCCTTGGCATAGGGGTCAAGCAGAAGTTTGTTCGGGTTGAAGCGGTGGCCCGCGGTCGGTTCGAAGGGGCCGTGGACGCGGTAGCCGTACACGGTGCCCGGTCTGGCGTCGGGAAGATAGCCGTGCCAGACTTCGTCGGTGTACTCCGGCAGCTCGATACGCTCCAGCTCCCTCTTGCCGTCCCTGTCAAAAAGGCAAAGCTCTACCTTCGTGGCGTGAGCGGAGAAAAGCGCGAAATTCACTCCCAACCCGTCCCAGGTCGCGCCCAGGGGAAAAGGGAGACCTTCCTGGATACGGGACCGGCGGACGACATTGACAACAGGCGGCATTCTGCTCACGGATCGGCCTCGATGGAAATTTTGGAGATCGCAGGTTTGGCATCAGGTGACGAGAGAACAACCGAAGTGCCCGCAAGGTCCCGTCCGGCAACTCGACCGCGCTGATTTTCTTTTCAAAGCGTTATTGCTCAGTAGCCCAGCCAAGTAACCGAGGCCAAGGAAGTCAGAATGCAGGACGGCGCGATCCGCGTGAACGAAGAGGAAGGCACTGTCGTCGATCCGCCGGCGGCGGCGGAACAGGCCGGACTGGTCTATGTCTCGGACGAGGAGCCCGGGATCCGGCGGCGGAAGTCGGGCAAGGGATTCAGCTACAGGAACCCCGACGACAGCGTCCTGAAGGACAAGGCGGACCTTGAGCGTATCAGATCACTGGCGATCCCGCCGGCCTACACGGATGTCTGGATCTGCCCCGACCCCCGGGGACACATCCAGGCCACGGGCCGCGACGACCGGGGCCGCAAGCAGTACCGTTACCATCCCCGCTGGCGGGAAGTGCGTGACAGCACCAAGTACGAGCGCATGCTGGAGTTCGGCCGGGCACTGCCCGCGATCCGGGACCGCATAGCGGCCGACATGGGCAAGCGCGGGCTGCCGCGCGAGAAGGTCCTGGCGACCGTCGTCCACCTGCTGGAAAATACTCTGATCCGCGTCGGCAACGCGACATATTCCAAGGAAAACAAGAGCTTCGGCCTGACTACCCTGCAGGATCGGCATGTCGAGGTCGATGGCGGCAAGCTGCGTTTCGAGTTCAAGGGGAAGAGCGGCAAGGTCTGGAACCTCCAGGTCAAGGACCGGCGGATCGCCCGCATCGTCAAGTCCTGCCAGGACGTGCCGGGCCAGCACCTGTTCCAGTACTTCGACGATGACGGCACCCGCCACGGCGTCACCTCGCAGGACGTGAACGATTATCTCAGGGAAATCAGCGGCAAGGACTTCTCGGCCAAGGACTTCCGCACCTGGGCCGGAACCGTGCTGGCGGCGCTGGCTCTGGCCGAGTTCGAGAGCTTCGACACGAAGGCCGCCGCCAAGCGCAATCTGCGCGCCGCCATCGAACGGGTTTCCGCCCGGCTCGGCAACACGCCGGCGATCTGCCGGAAATGCTATATCCACCCCCAGGTGCTCGACTGCTATCTCGAAGGGGATCTGGTCACCCAATTGAAGGATCAGGTAGAAGACGATCTGCGCTCCGGCCTCGCCGCCCTCAAGCCGGAGGAAGCGGCCGTTCTGGCCTTTCTCCACCGCCGCCTGGAGCGCGACGCCGCCTGATCCGGAGTTTCCCGCTTGTCTTCTCCCGCCTCCCGCGCCGTCCCGGCGGCCGGATCCCCTTCCGCCTCCATGGAGGAACGGCCGGATAACCGGCTCGGCATCCTCTGCATGATCCTGGGCATGTCGCTGTTCACGCTGAACGATGCGATGGGCAAGTGGCTGGTGGAGATCTATCCGGTCCCGATGATCCTCGCCATCCGAAGCGCCGCGTCGCTGCTGATCCTGGCCCCCCTGATCATGCGCGCCGGCCCGCTCCGGGTGTTGCGGACGGACAAGCCGATCGCGCATCTCGTGAGGGTCGCGCTGATGATCGCCGAGGTCGCCCTGTTCTACATCTCGGTCCGGGTGCTGCCGCTGGCCGACGTCCTGACGATCTACATGGCGGCCCCGCTGCTCGTGACGGCCCTGTCGGTGCCGCTGCTGGGCGAGAAGGTCGGACCCCGGCGCTGGTGCGCGATCGCCGTGGGTTTCGCAGGCGTGCTCATGGTGCTCAGGCCGACCGGCGACATCCTGAATTTCGGCGCGCTGGCGGCGTTGGGCGGCAGCTTCACCTTCGCCCTGATGCTGATCTCGACGCGTTCGCTGCGGGGAACCGGCGGGTTGACGTTGCTGGTTTTCCAGACGCTGGGCGTCGGGGCGGCGGGGGCCATCGCCGTTCCGTTCTACTGGACGTTGCCGACATGGCCGCACCTGGGCCTCCTCGGCATCCTGGGCGTCGTGGCGCTGGCCGCGCACGCGCTGGTCAACCAGTCGCTGAAGCTAAGCCCCGCCGCGGTCGTGGTGCCTTACCAGTATACGTCGCTGGTCTGGGCGCTGGCGCTGGGCTGGATCATCTGGGGCGATGTCCCCGACCCGTGGGTCGCGGCGGGGGCGGCACTGATCGTCGCCAGCGGCCTGTTCGTCTTCCACCGGGAGCAGCGGCTCGCCGCGGCGCCGGAACTCAACTCCCCGGAACTCAACTCCCCGGAACTCAGCTCCGAAGCCGGCGCAGCGTCACCAGGCCGCCGGTCACCGGATCGTTGAGCCGGGCGGTGTCCTCGTCCACCACCGTGATCTCCAACCCGATCCCGAGCGCCTCGGGGAGGACAAGCACGTCATTGCCCTCGACCGAGTATTCCACCCGCTGGGTCATCCCGAAGGCAGTCATGCTGGAGCGCCGGAACTCGTAGGTGCCCAGCACCAAGCCGGGAGCCACCGGCGAGGACAGGGTCCAGCGGCCCAGCAAGGGATTGGGCTCCAGGCTGGCACAGGAAGCGGTCAGCAGCAGCCCCGCGGACAGCAGGAGCCGCAGCGGAACCTTGTTCAACAGAAATCCGATCAATCCCATCACCTTTCGAAACCGGCCACCGGAGCCCAGAGGACATCGCCGATATCCTCCGCCCCGGTGCACAACAGGACCAACCGGTCAAACCCCAAGGCAATTCCCGCGCTCTCCGGCATGCCGAACTCCAGCGCCGCCAGGAAATCCGGGTCGATCGGATAGCGGGTGCCGTAGAGCCGCTCCTTGAGATCCATGTCTGCCTCGAACCGGGCTCGCTGGACAGCGGCATCGGTCAGCTCGCCGAAGGCGTTGGCGAGTTCCAGGCCACAGGCATAAAGCTCGAAGCGCTCGGCGACGCGGGGATCGTCGGGCCTGGGGCGGGACAATGCCGCCATGGAGACGGGATAGTCCGTCAGGAAGGTCGGCCGCTCCATGCCGAGATTGGGCTCGATCAGGTCCAGGGAGATGCGGAAGAAAAGGTCTTCCCAGGAATCCCCGGAATGGGGCTGGATTCCGATCCGCTCCGCCTCGCGTCCCAGCAATTCCGCGTCGGGTGCCAGCGGATCGGGCGCGGTGGCGAGCAGGTCTATGCCGGCGTGGCGGTCGAAGGCGTCGGCGACGGTCAGCACCTCCCATGGGGCGAACGGATCGCAGGACCGCCCGCGCCACTGGAACCCCTCGCGCCCGCCCGCCCGGGCCGCCGTCCGGACCAGGGCGGTGCAGTCCTCCATCAGGTCCCGGTAGCCGGCCCCTGCCCTGTACCACTCCAGCATGGTGAATTCCGGACTGTGGGTGCCCGACCGCTCGCCGTTGCGGAACACCTTGGCGAGCTGGAACAGCTTCGGCATCCCCGCCACCAGCAGCTTCTTCATGGCGAATTCAGGGCTGGTGTGGAGATACAGGGTGCGCCGGTCGTCCGGATTGGGACCGACAAGCTCGGTCGAGAACGCGATCAGGTGAGGCTCCAGCCCGGGCGATACCTGGAGGGCCGGCGTCTCGACCTCGATGAAGCCCTGCCCTTCGAACCAGCCCCGCACCCTGGAGGCGATCAGCGCCCTGCCCTCCAGGAACGGGCGCCGCCGGGCGAAACTGTCGGGATGCCACCATTCCATCGCAGTGCTCTTCCATTCTCGGCCACAGATGACACAGATAGCCGCGGATATGTGGGAGCGACAGAGCGTTTTGCCGGGTCGGCGGTCCGGAGCCGCCAAGGACCGTCAAGAAAAAGGGCGGCCCAAGCGGGCCGCCCAAGGCGATTGCATCGATACAAGTATATTGAACGATCGGATCAGAAGTCCATGTCGCCCATGCCGCCGCCGGGCATTCCGGCCGGGGGAGCCTTCTTTTCCGGCTTGTCGGCCACCATCGCCTCGGTGGTGATCAGCAGGCCGGCGACAGAAGCGGCGTCCTGCAGCGCGGTGCGGACGACCTTGGTCGGGTCGATCACGCCGAACTGGAACATGTCGCCGTACTGGTTGGTCTGGGCGTTGTAGCCGAAACCGGTGTCGGTCTGCTCGATCAGCTTGCCGACCACGATCGAACCGTCGACACCGGCGTTCACCGCGATCTGGCGCGCCGGAGCCTGCAGGGCGCGGCGGATGATCTCGACGCCGACCCGCTGGTCGTCGTTGGCCGGCTTGATCGCGTCGAGCGCCTTGGTAGCGTACAGCAGGGCCACGCCGCCCCCGGCGACGATGCCTTCCTCGACCGCCGCGCGGGTCGCGTGCATCGCGTCGTCGACGCGGTCCTTGCGCTCCTTCACCTCGACCTCGGTGGCGCCGCCGACGCGGATCACCGCGACGCCGCCGGCCAGCTTGGCCAGCCGCTCCTGCAGCTTCTCGCGGTCATAGTCGCTGGTGGTCTCCTCGATCTGCTGGCGGATCTGGGTGCAGCGGGCGTTGATGTCGTCCTTCGACCCGGCGCCGTCCACGATCGTGGTGTTCTCCTTGGTGATGACGACGCGCTTGGCGGTGCCGAGCATGTCGATCGTCACGTTCTCCAGCTTGATGCCGAGGTCTTCGCTGATGACTTGGCCGCCGGTCAGGATGGCCATGTCCTCCAGCATCGCCTTGCGGCGGTCACCGAAGCCCGGGGCCTTGACCGCGGCGATCTTCAGGCCGCCGCGCAGCTTGTTGACCACCAGTGTGGCCAGCGCCTCGCCCTCGACGTCCTCGGCGACGATCACCAGCGGACGACCGCTCTGAACGACGGACTCGAGGACCGGAAGCAGGGCCTGGAGGCCGGAGAGCTTCTTCTCGTGCAGGAGGATGTAGGGGTTCTCCAACTCCGCCTGCATCTTGTCGGCGTTGGTGACGAAGTAGGGGCTGAGATAGCCGCGGTCGAACTGCATGCCCTCGACCACTTCCAGCTCGGTCTCCAGCGACTTCGCCTCTTCGACGGTGATGACACCCTCGTTGCCGACCTTCTCCATGGCGCGGGCGATCATCTCGCCGATCTCGCGCTCGCCGTTGGCCGAGATCGTGCCGACCTGGGCCACCTCGGCGTTGGTGTTGATCTTCTTGGAGGAGGCCTTGACCGCCTCGACCACGGCTTCCACCGCCAGGTCGATGCCGCGCTTCAGGTCCATCGGGTTCATGCCGGCCGCGACCGACTTGACGCCCTCGCGGACGATCGCCTGGGCCAGGACCGTCGCGGTGGTGGTGCCGTCGCCGGCCAGGTCGTTGGTCTTGCTGGCGACCTCGCGCACCATCTGCGCGCCCATGTTCTCGAACTTGTCGGACAGCTCGATGTCCTTGGCGACCGTGACGCCGTCCTTGGTGATGCGCGGAGCGCCGAAGCTCTTCTCCAGCACCACGTTGCGGCCCTTCGGGCCCAGCGTCACCTTGACGGCGTCGGCCAGAATGTCCACGCCGCGCAGCATCTTGTTGCGCGCGTCGATGCTGAACTTGACTTCCTTGGCAGCCATGTCCGTAAACCCTGATTGGAAATGTTGAGGCTGGAAATGTTAAGTCCGGATGAGGCGGCGCCGGTCAGGCGGCCTTGGCGGTGGCGGGTGCTGCTTCGAGCACGCCCAGCAGATCCGATTCCTTCATGATCAGGTAGTCCACGCCGTCGATCTTGACCTCGGTGCCCGACCATTTGCCGAACAGGACGCGGTCGCCGGCCTTGACGTCGAGCGCATGGACCTTGCCGCTCTCGTCCCGGGCGCCGGGGCCTACGGCGATCACTTCGCCTTCCTGCGGCTTCTCCTTGGCCGTATCCGGGATGATGATGCCGCCGGCGGTCTTGCTTTCCTGCTCCACCCGGCGAACCACCACGCGGTCATGCAGAGGACGGAACTTCATCGCGGAATCTCCTCCAAATTCAGAACCGGGCCGGTCGTGCCGGCCCTCAAGACATGGGATCAATGAACCCCGGCCGAGGATGCCGCGCCGCGCGCTGTTAGCACTCTCGCCCGAGAAGTGCCAACTAGCTAATTGAAGCCGGATTTCGTTTCAAGAGGGTTTTTGCGGATTTTTTCGAGGCCGTTCGCCGGCTTGGCAGCAGCCACCGCAATCGGCTGCTAACTTACTGATTATAAAGGCTGATTTCGCTTGCCAGGGAAATTGTCCAAGGCCACACTCAGGCCAAGACCAAGATGTCGGGAGTCCCACCGGTCGCAACCACGGAGGAGATCTGCATGGCAAGTTTGAGTCTTCAGCTGCGTGACTATCGCCTGACCGTCGCCGAGATCCTGTACCACATGCCGGACCATCCGGGTCTGCTGCAAAGCTACATCTGGCAGGACCTGGACATAGCTCCCCGCTACCCCGTGCTGCGCAAGTTCCTGACGTTCTGGGAACGCGAGCTGGATGGCAAGCTCCACTCCGTGAAGGTGGCGTCAAATTCCCTGATAAAGCCGGGCGAATGCCGCTTCGTCGATGCGGAACTGAAGCTTCATTGAACCCTCGAAGCGCCGCCGCGCCGGAACCGGACGCGGCGGCGCTTCCGACCGCACGGCCGGACCGATCGAAATCGCATTGCAAATCCCGAAAGAGCTATTTATTCCAGCGGCTGAGCATTGACAGCGGGACGCGGGCACAGCAACCTCCCCAGACCATGTTAATGATTTACGGCACGTGCGTAGCGCTGTCGGGCTTCGGGGTCCTGTTGCGGGGACCCTCCGGCAGCGGCAAGTCCGATCTGGCTCTGCGCCTGATCGATGGCGGCGCGCGTCTGGTCGCCGATGACCAGGTCGAGTTGAGCCTGGATGCGGCGGGCCGCGTGATGGCCAGGGCGCCCAAGCCGCTTGCCGGACTGCTGGAGGTTCGGGGAATCGGCATCCTGCCCGTCGATGCCGTCCGGGCCGCTCCGGTCGGGCTCGTCGTCGATCTCGGCGATGACGACCGGATCGAGCGCCTGCCCGAGGTCGAGACCTGCCCGCTTCTGGACCGCCCGATTCGCCGGGTGGCCCTCGCCCCCTTCCACGCTTCGACGCCGGCCAAGGTGAGGCTCGCCGCCGCGCGCCTCAAGGCGGGGGCACTCGAGCCTGTTCCGGAACGCCCATGACGATGCCAGTTTCCGAGGGGACGGTTCCCGGCGAGTTCTCCCAGGACCCGCCAAAGCCACGCGCCGTCGCGATCGTCACCGGGATGTCGGGCGCCGGCCTTTCCACCGCCCTCAAGTGCCTCGAAGATCTCGGCTACGAGGCGGTGGACAATCTGCCGATGAACATGGTCGACGCGCTGGTCGAGCAGGGCGACCTGTTGTCTCGGCCCATAGCCATCACGGTTGACGCCCGGACGCGGCACTTCAGTTCCGACGCGCTGATGGCGCGGATCGAGGCGTTGGCCGCCCGGCCGGACCTTGCGGTGCGGCTGATCTTCCTGGAGTGCGCCGACGAGATCCTGCAGCGTCGGTACACCGAGACGCGGCGGCGCCATCCGCTCGCCGTGGACCGTCCGGTCGCCGACGGCATCCTCCGCGAGCGAACCCTTCTGGCCCCGCTGAAGGACCGGGCCGACGTCACGATCGACACGTCGCTGCTGTCGATCCACGACCTGCGCCGCATCCTCGCCGGACACTTCAAACTGAGCGCGGAGCCGACGCTCCATGTTTTCGTCACGTCGTTCTCGTTCCGCCAGGGCGTGCCGCGCGAGGCCGATCTGGTCTTCGATGTACGGTTCTTAACCAATCCCCATTACGATCCGCGCCTGCGGCCCTTGACCGGGCTGGACGCACCGGTCGCCGCAAGGGTGGCGGAGGATCCCGATTTCGATGCCTTCTTCAGTCATCTGACGGACCTGTTGCAGCCGCTCCTGCCGCGCTACAACCAGGAAGGAAAGAGCTACCTGACGATCGCGATCGGCTGCACCGGCGGCCGCCACCGGTCGGTCTTCGTGGCGAAATCACTGGCCGAGTGGCTCGGCGGCCAGGGTTACAAGGTAGGGCTTACGCATCGCGACCTGGAACGGAGCGGCACCCGGCAGGGATGACGCTGAAATGACAAGCCGGCGTTCAGATCGGTTGATAGAAGGAAGTTCGATGATCGGAATGGTTCTTGTAACGCACGGGCGTCTCGCGACCGAGTTCATCGCGGCACTCGAGCACGTCGTGGGAGAACAGGAGCAGGTCGCGGCGGTCTGCATCGGTCCCGATGACGACATGGAGCAGCGCCGGCTCGACATCCTGAACAGCGTCGCGGAAGTCGACGACGGCAGCGGCGTCGTCCTGCTGACGGACATGTTCGGCGGCACTCCCAGCAACCTCGCCATCAGCGTGATGGACAAGGCCAAGGTCGAGGTCATCGCCGGCGTGAACCTGCCCATGCTGATCAAGCTCGCCAGCGTGCGGCGTTCCGAAAAGCTGGCGGATGCGGTGCTCGCCGCCCGCGATGCCGGGCAGAAATACATCAACGTCGCTTCGACGCTGCTGTCCGATAATTGAGCCCAAGGACTGGAAAATGTCGGTATCCGGCACTGAGAATGCCTCCGGCGGCAAAGCCCCGGACGCCTTCGACACCGTAACCATCTGCAATCAGCGCGGCCTGCATGCCCGCGCGGCGGCCAAGTTCGTCAAGCTGGCCGCCCTGTACGACGCGGAGGTCGAGGTCGAACGGAACGACATGATCGTGTCAGGCCAATCGATCATGGGCCTCATGATGCTTGCGGCCAGCCAGGGCTGCACCGTCACCCTGCGCGCCTATGGGAACCAGGCGGAGCCGGTGATCACGGCGCTGGTGGACCTGATCGGGCGCAAGTTCGATGAAGACTGACCGGGACCCCTCCAAGCCGACCGAGCCGCCGGAAAGCAGGATCCCCGGAACCTCACCCGTGGGGCATGCGTCGCCCGAACGCATGCTGCGCGGCCTGGGCGTTTCCTCCGGCATCGCCGTCGGCCCTGCCTATGTGGTGGACAGCGGAACGCTCCAGGTGCCGGAATACCAGATCGACCCGGAGCAGATCGAGGCGGAGCGGGCGCGCTTTGCCGAGGCCACGGGCAAGGCCTGCCGGCAGATCCGCAAGCTGAAGGAGAAGGCATCGCTGCTTCCTGAATCGGCGGCGGAGGATGTCGGTTTCCTGCTCGACGCCCATTTGGCCATGCTGTCCAACTCCCGGCTGACCCGCGGAGTGGAACGCCGGATCTTGAACGACCGGATCAACGCCGAGGGCGCCGTCCAGGCCGAGATCGCGGCACTGGCGCACAGCTTCGCGGAGATGAACGACACTTACATCTCGGCGCGCATCGCCGACGTGCGCGAGGTCGGCGCCCGGCTGATCCGGGTGCTGATGCAGCGCAAGTTCCAGGCGTTCTCCCAGGTTCCCGAAGGCAGCATCATCATCGCGGAGGAGCTGACGCCGGCCGACACCGCCCTGATGGACCCGCGGCGGATCGGCGGATTCGCGACCGTGCTGGGCGGAGCCGAGGGCCATACCGCGATCATGGCGCGGTCGCTGGGCCTGCCCGCGGTGCTGGGTGTCGCCGGGCTGATGCACGGGGTGCGCACCGGTGACCGGGTGGTCGTGGACGGCATCTCGGGCCGGGTCTTCGTCAATCCGGGAGTGGCGACGCTGAACGGTTTTCAGTCGCGCCAGCAGGATCTGGCCCGCGAACGGGAGTCGCTGAAGCGCCTGCGCGACCTGCCGGCGGTGACCCGCGACGGCACGTCGATCGTGCTGAACGCGAACATCGAGATGCCGCGCGACGTCGAGGGCGCCATGGCTTGCGGTGCCGCCGGAGTGGGCCTGTTGCGGACCGAGTTCCTCTACATGAACCGGGACGACCTGCCGGATGAGGAAGAGCAGTACGAGAGCCTGAAGGGCATCGTCGAAGGCATGCAGGGCCGCACCGTGACCGCGCGGACCCTGGATATCGGGGGCGAGAAGCTGGCGACCTCGCTGGGCGGTCACTTCGCGGACTGCGCCAACCCGGCGCTGGGGCTGCGCGCCATCCGGCTGTCCCTGCGCGAGCCGAAGCTGCTGGAGACCCAGCTTGCCGCGATGCTGCGGGCGGGCGCGCACGGCCCGGTTCGCATCCTGCTGCCGATGATCTGCACGGTCTCGGAGGTGCGGAAGGTCCGCGAGATCCTGATCCGCGTCGCCAACCGGCTGAAGCGGCGCGGCGTGCGGATCGCCGATCCGCTGCCGCCGCTGGGCGTGATGATCGAGATCCCGGGCGCCGCCCTGTCGGCGGACGCGCTGGCGACGACCTGCGACTTCTTTGCGATCGGGACCAACGACCTGACCCAGTACACCCTGGCGATCGACCGCGGCGACGAGCAGGTGGCCCACCTCTACGACCCGCTCCACCCCGCGGTGCTGCGCCTGATCCAGTTCTCGACCGAAGCGGCGTTGCGGGCGCGCATCCCCGTCAGCGTGTGCGGCGAGATCGCCGGCGATCCCCGGTATGCCGCCCTGCTCCTGGGCTTCGGCATCCGGGAATTGTCGATGTCGCCCGGATCGCTGCTGGCGGTCAAGCGCCGGATCCGGGCACTTGACCTCGTTGAGGCGACCCGCCGGGCCCGGGTCATCATGGAGCAGAGCGATGCGGGCCGGATCGCCATCCTGCTCGACGATTTCAACGCCCTGGCGTGAGAGGCACGGCGCGGCGCCTTCTCATCCCTGCTCCGCCGGCCCGGACGCACCGATCCGCCGGGTGACGCGGATCAATGCCGCCAACAGCAGGATCGCGCTTCCGGCTGCAAGGGTGAGTCCGGTCGCCTCGATGCCGTCGGAAAGATGAAGCCCCAAGGTCGCCAGGAAGACGAGGTCGGCCAGGAACGCGATCACCAGCAGGAACTGCAGGGCCGTCCCAATCGTGCGAACAGGAGCGGCTTGCGCTTCCGGCTGGTCTCTCGGCTCCGTCATGGCATCGGCTCCAAAGGATCATCATGCATCAATTCGCGGCGGTCACGGCGATCCGGAAAAATCCCGCGATACCGCAAGTGCGAAGATCAGTCGATGGTTATATGCCATTCGGATAAGCGGTCCACCGGTTTCTTCTCGGCGATCGATCCATAACCGTAACGATGCAGGAGAGGCGGCAGCGCACGTCCGATGCGACAGGCCGCCGCAACTTTCAATCCGGTGGGCTTGCCGTACATTGTTGCAGACATAAAGATATCTTTATGCTTGCCCGGAAGAGCGGGTCTTGATAAACCCTGCGCAGTCACTCGTACCGCAGTTACCGCAAGGAGTTTTCCAGATGGCCGTCGCCAGTGGTTTCACTGATTACAAGGTCAAGGACATTGAGCTCGCCGGCTGGGGCCGCAAGGAAATCGCGATCGCCGAGACCGAGATGCCCGGCCTGATGGCTCTGCGCGAGGAATTCGGCGACTCCAAGCCGCTCAAGGGCGCGCGGATCGTCGGCTGCCTGCACATGACGATCCAGACCGCCGTCCTGATCGAGACGCTGACCCACCTGGGCGCGACCGTCCGCTGGTCCTCGTGCAACATCTTCTCGACCCAGGACCAGGCCGCCGCCGCCATCGCCGCCGCCGGGGTCCCCGTGTTCGCCTGGAAGGGCGAGACGGAGGAGGAGTTCTGGTGGTGCATCGAGCAGAGCCTGCGCGGCCCCGACGGCTGGACGCCGAACATGATCCTGGACGATGGCGGCGACGTCACCCAGATCATGCACGAAAAGTATCCGGAGATGCTGAACGACGTCCGCGGCCTGTCCGAGGAGACGACCACCGGGGTCCACCGCCTCTACGAGATGGTCAAGGCCGGCACGCTGAAGGTGCCCGCGATCAACGTCAATGACAGCGTCACCAAGTCGAAGTTCGACAACCTGTACGGCTGCCGGGAGAGCCTGGTCGACGGCATCAAGCGCGCCACCGACGTGATGATGGCCGGCAAGGTCGCCGTGGTCGCCGGCTACGGCGACGTGGGCAAGGGCTCGGCCGCCTCGCTGCGCAGCCAGGGAGCGCGCGTCCTGGTCACCGAGATCGACCCGATCAACGCGCTCCAGGCCGCCATGGAAGGCTATCAGGTCACCACCATGGACGACGCCGCCCCGGTGGGCGACATCTTCGTGACGGCGACCGGCAATGTGGACGTGATCACCCAGGATCACATGCGCCAGATGAAGGACCGGGCGATCGTCTGCAACATCGGTCACTTCGACAGCGAGATCCAGATCGACAGCCTGCGCAATTACGCCTGGGAAGAGGTGAAGCCGCAGGTGGACGAGGTGGTGTTCCCCGACGGCAAGCGGCTGATCGTGCTGGCCAAGGGCCGGCTCGTAAATCTCGGCTGCGCCACCGGCCACCCCAGCTTCGTGATGTCCGCCAGCTTCACCAACCAGGTGCTGGCCCAGATCGAGCTGTGGCAGAACCATGCCAAATACGAGCGCAAGGTCTATGTCCTGCCCAAGCACCTGGACGAGAAGGTGGCCCGCCTGCACCTCGGCAAGATCGGTGCGAAGCTGACCGAGCTGACCGAGAAGCAGTCGGCCTATATCGGTGTTCCGGCCGCCGGCCCGTACAAGCCCGACCACTACCGTTACTAAGACCGTCAGGGCCGGTCCGGGATAACCGGGCCGGCCCTTCGCGTCAGATCCACTGGCCGTCGTCGGCGTTCCGGACATCGGGCAGGCCGGCAAGGCCGATAAAACCCGACAGCTCGTCCGCGATCGCATCCACGTCGACCGTGCGCAGCACTTCGACTCCGTCCTGAATCGTGTCGACCCAGGCATCCGGCAAGGGTTCGCCGGTCTGGACATGATCGACCAGCGCGGCGAAGTCCAGGCCTTCGGTTTCAGCCGCGAAATAGTCGATCAGCGAAGCCAGCGAGCCGATACCGGACACGCCGGCCACCTCGCTGCCCGGGGCGGGCGGGGCGACTTCCGGATCGATCAGGTCGAGCTTCACGTTCTCGCTTCCCAGCTCCACGGTCTGCACCACGGGAGCTGCCAGCCCACCGCCGGAGAACGTGACCGAGTAGGTTCCCGGCTGGGCCGCGATCTCGTAGCCGCCGGCCGTGCCGGTGAGGTCCGTCAGGCTGACCGGTTCGGCCGATCCCATCGGGGTCGCGGTGACGTTGATGCCTCCCCTTCCCTCGCCCGGCGTGTAGAAATCGTTTCCGTCAAGGTCATCATAGGCCACGCCGGTCAGGAACACGTCGTCGCCGGTCTTCCCGAAGCTCTCGGCGACCATCAGCGTGTCGTAACCCTGGAAGTCACCGGAAACGGTGGCGGCACCGATCTCGCGGAAATCGTCCTGAAGGATGTTTTCGCGGTGGCCGGGGCTAAGGAACAGCGCATCGTGCTGGCGCCCCACCGACGCTGCGGCATCCTCGGCGGGTCCGATGGTGCCGCGCCAGGATATGTTCTCGCCCCAGCGCCAATTCCCGGTGAACTCGTAGCCCGCGTCCGCCATGCGCGTGCCGGGATTGCTGCCCTCCGCGCCGGTGTGGGAGAACACGTCGCTATCCAGCATCCATCCGGCGTGTCCGCGCGCCGCTTCGGTCAGGTCCGGATCGAAGGCGAGCGGCTGCTTGGGCGCCGTGCTGATCTGTCCGTCGGAAAGCCCCTGGTTGATATCGATCCCCAGGCGCGCCGCTTCCGCGGTGGGATCCAGTCGCGCCCGATTGATCAATTCGATCAGGTATTGATCGAGCGCAGTCGGCTCGGTCATTTCATCACCTCAAAGGAATACCATCTGGGAGGCAGCAATAGTCCGTGTACTATGGAAAGTACCGTTACAATTATGAGCCACCGCCCGGATCCAGTTCCCTCGGTCAACGCATTGTCGGACCGGCTTACGATCTATCTTGCTGACTATTACTAGCGGACAGACCGGTCATACGATCCAGACAGGCCAACAGAGCCGACCGGAATGGCATGACGCTTTTATAACGGGCGGTGTCGTCGGGCAAGGCGCGGACCGCCGAGGCCAGGCGAGCCGCCTCCTGCGGCCGGGCAGCCAGGGCTTCGACCGGACGCTGATAGGTCCGGATCGTGAAGAGGACCGCCCCGGTGCGAGGCAGGCGCCGCAGGGTCTGCCGCTCGACGCGCAGGAAGACGCGCACCCCGGCATTCTCCGCCGTCATGCTCCGATCGGGTTCGAGCCGCCCATGCCCCACCGGCTGGAACAGCGTCGGATCGTCCGTCAGCGACCAGTTCAGCCGCCAGACCGGCCTGTCCGGCGTCATCAGGCCGAGGAACCGGTCCACCGGCCTGCCAAGACGGTCGGCGTAGGCCGGTACCGGAGCATGGATGCCCAGCATGGGCAGACCCAGCTTGTCGGCGAGCCTCCAGCGGTTGGGAAAGCACAGGACCCCCGCGGTCAGGCGAAGCTCCCCATCCACCTCCTGGAGGATGCAGAGGTCTTCCTGGACCAGACGCCCGGCGATCTCCAGCGGGTCGGACAGCTCGCCCTCCACCTGCCAGCGGTCACCGGTGACGTGGTTCAGCAGTTCCGGGCCGGTTCGCTGGAAATGTTCGGGAAACCGCTCCGGCAGGAAGCCGGCGAGTTGGTCCAGCACCTCGCGGCAGGCCCCGGCGGCCCCCGGCCGCATGGCCAGGACGTCGCCGCGCCGCTCGATCAGCAGGCGGTCGCGCAGAGCGATCTCGGAGGCGTAATTGCCGTCTATCTCGATCCAGTCCGCCGGCTTCAGGGCCATCAGGCCCATCGCCATGCGGAACGGCCCCTCGGCGAACGGCAGATAGTCGGGAACGCTTTCCGCGGTCATTCGGCGCGCGCGGGCTCCTTGGCCTCGGCCTCGTCGGGGATCTGGTGCTTCATGATCACCGGCATCTGAAGGCCGCTGAACACCAGGGTGAGCGGCAGGATCCCGAACACCTTGAAATTGACCCAGGCATCGGTGGTCATGGTGCGCCACACCACCTCGTTGAGCACGGCCAGGATCACGAAGAAGCAGGCCCAGCGGACCGTCAGGATGCGCCAGCCCTCCTCGCTCAGGTTCAGCACCGTCCCGAGCAGCGGCTTCATCACGTTGCGGCGGAGCGCCAAGCTGGTGAACAGAACGGTGGCGAACAGCAGGTTGACCACGGTCGGCTTCAGCTTGATGAACAGGTCGTCATCGAGCCACAGGGTCAATCCGCCGAACAGGATCACGAAGAAGCAGCCGACCAGGGGCATGATCGGCAGCTTGCGTTCCAGGTGCCAGGACAGCAGCACGGCCACGGCCGTAGCCGCCATGAAGGCGCCCGTGCCGATCATGATGCCGGCATTCGAATTGGTCACGAAGAAGACCGCAAGCGGCCCGGCTTCGATCAGGAGTTTGGTCAGTTGGTTCACGGTCCCTACATAGCGGCGACGCGGCGGCTCTCAAAGAGAAAACGGCGTGCCGCCGACGCTGGATGTCCGGCACGCGCTCCAGCGCGCCGGACATCCAAATTCGTCGGTTACATCGGGCCGCGGTCGCCGCGCGGGCCGTCGCCACGGCCGTGGCCATGCCCGTGCCCGTGACCATGCCCCTGGCCGAACTCTCCGAAGCCGCCCCGCCCGTGCCGCATCATGCGCTCAGTCATCTCGTCGGCGGTCTTCTTCTGCTCGTCCGAGAAGCCGGCGTAGAGCTGGTCGAGCGCCGGACGGATCTGCCGGACCTGCTCAAGCCGGGCCGTCATCATCTCCTCCATGCGCTGGGCCCGCTCCGGCAAGGTCGCGGGGCGGGTGAAGGCCTCCGGGTTCTCGCAACGCTGCTTCATGGGGCTTTCGCTGTTCTTGACCGCCTGGGTGAAGTTGTTCCAGGCAGGACGCTGGGCGTCGGTGATCTTCAGACGGGTCTCCGCGAAGGCCAGCATGCCGGCGACGCGGGCGTCCAGGTTCTCGCACATCCGCTCGAAGCGCGGACCGGGACCACCGGGGCCGCCGGGACCGCCGCCCGGACCGCCGGGACCGCCCTGGGCGAAGACCGGGACGGCGGCTGCCAGCATCGTGCCGAGCACGGCGGTTGCCAAAACGGTACGCTTCATTTTCTGTCTCCATCTGTCCTGCGAAGCGGATCGTCGCTTCGATGACCTGAAGATGGGGCCCGACCTTTGCCGCTTGATGTCTCCGGCAGAGGCATTTGGTAACGTTGTGTAACCGGCGCCCCCGCTGTAACGATCAGTTACAACAAATGCCTTACCCATGCGACCTGCCCTGAAGGAAGATGCCGGCCATGGACAAGCAGCCCCACCTTCTCGTGGTCGACGACGACCGGGAAATCCGCACCCTGATCTCCCAGTTCCTCACCAAGCACGGTTACCGCGTGTCGAGCGCCCGCGACGGCGCGGAGATGATGCAGGTGCTGGAGACATCCCGGATCGACCTGATCGTCCTCGACCTCATGATGCCGGGCGAGGACGGGTTGGCGCTGTGCCGCCGCCTGCGTGCCCAGCCCGGGCCGGCGGGCGCCATTCCCATCATCATGCTGACCGCCATGGGCGAGGAGACGGACCGGATCGTCGGGCTGGAAATGGGCGCGGACGACTATCTGGCCAAGCCCTTCAACCCGCGCGAGCTTCTGGCCCGCGCCAAGGCGGTGCTGCGACGCTCCACCGGCCTGCCGGTCGGGGCCTCGGCCGAACCGGCCAGTCGGGGGCTGACCTTCGAAGGGTGGCGGCTCGACGTCGCCAAGCGGGAGCTGTGGTCGCCCGACGACGTGCTGGTCCAGCTCAGCGCCGGCGAGTTCGACCTGCTGGTGGCCTTCGCCGAACATCCCCAGCGGGTGCTGAACCGCGACCAGCTCCTCGACCTCGCGCGCGGGCGCACCGCCATGCCGTTCGACCGCAGCGTCGACGTCCAGGTCAGCCGCCTGCGCCGCAAGATCGAGCCGGACCCGAAGGAGCCGACCCTGATCAAGACGGTGCGCAGCGGCGGCTACATCTTCACACCTGCCGTCACGAAGGCCTGACATGTGGGAGAGGTTCAAGCGGAGGTTCCTTCCGGCGGGAATTGCCGTCCGGCTTGGCCTGACGGTGCTGATGGCGCTGGCGCTGACCCAGGCGGTCAGCGCGTTGGTGTACGTGACCGACCGCGGCGAAGGCCATCCGCGCCACGGCCCTCGGGAAATGGTCGAACGGGTAGCGGCCATCGTCCGCCTGGCCGACGAGACTCCGCCCCAGTTCCGCCCGCGCGTCGTCCGCGCGGTCGACGCGCCCGGCCTGGAGGTGGAGTGGCGGCCCAGGGCACCGGACATCGAGCGGAACCAGGTCGGCTTCCCCCTGGACGGCTTCCGCCGGAGGCTGCGCAACGCGTTGGAAGACCCGACGCGGGAGATCCTGATCGAGGTGCGGAACGGCCCGCCCAGCCCGGGTCCCCTGGCCCCGATCGAGGCGCGGCTGTTCGGCAACGTGATGCAGATGGCGCTGCCCCTGTCGGACGGAACCTGGCTGGTGTTCCGGTCCGACCCCGACCGGGACGGCCCGTTCCGCCTGATCCGCTTCGGCTTGTGGATGTGTCTCGTCGGGCTGGTCATCTTCGGCCTGTCCCTGTGGGCCGGGCGCCGCCTGAGCGCGCCCTTGAAGCGGTTCGCCGAAGCGGCCCAGCGGCTGGGCGTCGACGGCGAGGCGCCGCTGCTGCCCGAGGCCGGACCGCGCGAGCTGCGGCAGGCGACCCGCGCCTTCAACCAGATGCAGACGCGCCTGCACCGGTTCGTCGAGGATCGGACCCAGATGCTGGCGGCGATCAGCCACGACCTGCGCACGCCGCTGACCCGCCTGAGGCTCCGCGCGGAGTTCGTCGAGGATCCTGAACAGCAGCGCAAGATGCTGGCCGACCTGGAGGAGATGGAGGCGATGATCGCTTCCACCCTGGCCTTCGCGCGCGACGACGCGCGAAAGGAGCCGCGCGTCCCGATCGACCTCGCGGCGCTGCTCCAGAGCCTCGTCGACGACCTCGGGGATGCCGGATACGAGGTCGAGTATTCGGGGCCGGAGCATAGGACGATCGCCTGCCGGCCGGTCGCGCTGCGCCGGGCGATCGGCAACCTGATCGACAATGCACTGAAATACGGCGGCTGCGCCCGGGTGGCGCTGCTGGACCATCAAGAAGACGGGCACGTCGCGATCCGCATAGACGACGACGGGCCGGGGATCCCGGTGGAGGAGCAGGAGAAGGTCTTCGCCCCCTTCTACCGGTTGGAGCGGTCGCGCAGCCGCGATACCGGCGGCACCGGCCTCGGCCTGTCCGTCGCTCGCACGATCGCCCGGGCCCATGGCGGCGACGTCACGCTCCGCAACCGGCCCGGCGGCGGCCTGAGCGCCGACCTGCTGCTGGCGGAGGCGTGATACGGCTCTTCAAAATGGCCAAGTGCCGCCGGGCGCTGCGCAGTCTTGAGGATAACGTCGGGCGAGTCGCCCGATCAAGACCCGGCGTGGAGGTCCTTGTCGTCCGCGACGAGGCGATGTGTATCCCAATCGTATATCCAATAGCGGCCTTCCTACGAGAACTCCGGACTGAGGCGTCCCATGCAAGCCCGTACCACCCTGTTCCACTCGAACCGCAGCCAAGCCGTCCGACTCCCGAAAGACGTTTCGTTCCCGCCGGGAGTGCGCGACGTCTTGATCCTGCGCGAAGGTCCCCGACGCATCATCATCCCGGCCGACAGTGTATGGGACGACTTTTTCGATTCCCCCGGCATCGGTTTCCCGGACCGCGACCAGCCCGCCGCCCAGGAGCGCGAAGCGCTGTGATGCGCCGCTTCATGCTCGACACCAATGTGTGTATCCGGGTCCTGCGCGATCGGCCGGCCAGCGCCCGGACGCGTTTCAACGACGAGGCCGATGGCCTGTCCATTTCGGCGGTCACCCTGGGCGAACTGCTGCATGGCGCTGCCAAGTCGGACCGGCCGGCTGACATGCGCCGTGAGGTCGAACGGCTGGCCGCCCGTCTCGAGGTGCTGCCGTTCGACGACGAGGCCGCTGCGCATTACGGCGACATCCGGGCCGACCTGAAGCGCCGCGGCATGGTGATTGGCTCGTACGACCTGATGATCGCCGGCCACGCCCGCAGCCGAGGCCTCGTCGTGGTCACCGGAAACCTGCGCGAATTCAGACGCGTCGACGGGCTGCGCTGCGAGGATTGGCTGGACGAGTCCCCGGGCAGCTGAGGCTTGGGGCGAAGGGCATCTGCCAACGCCCAGGCGGCAACCTGTTCAGTCGGCGGACCGTCGCGCCGCCCGCCGACCTGCTGCTGGCCGAGGCGTAATCCCTCCGGCCGCGGCCCGGTCCGGAAGCGGCACTACCGCTTTATTTCGCGCCGGGTGATGCTGGTCACAGGGCATGCGCCGGTAACGCGGCAGGCTGCCTCCAGTTGATCCATGAGGCTCTTCCATGACGATGAAGTTGGGTACCGTTTTCCTGCTGGCCGGCTGCATCCTGGTGTCGGCCTGCACGCTGAACCATGCCGAACGCCGCGCCGCCACGGGCGGCGCGCTGGGTGCTGGCGCGGGCGCCGCGGGAGGCTACCTGTTCGGCTACGACCCCCTCGGCGGCGCCCTGGTCGGCGGAGCCGGCGGCGCCCTGCTGGGCGCACTGACCACGCCCGACGGCGGGCGGGAGGTCCATCACCACCATCACCATGGCAAGAAGAAGAAATGGGGCCGGTACGACGACTGAAGCCATCCGCTCAGCCGGCGGACCTCCGCGCCACCTGCCCGACGGCATAGGCGGCGGCGTTGATCGCCAGCGTCAGCACCAGCAGCAGGATGCCGAGCCCGAGCGCCAGGGCAAGGTCGCCGCGGCCGGTCTCCAGCGTGATGGCGGTAGTCATGGTGCGGGTGACCCCGGCGATGTTGCCGCCGACGATCAGCACCGCCCCTACCTCGGCGCTGGCCCGGCCGAAACCGGCGAGCACTCCGGTGACCAGGCTGAAGCGCGCATCCCACAGCAGCGTCGGGATCGCGCGCCGGCGCGTCGATCCCAGGGAGCGAAGCTGCTCCTCGTACTCGCTCCACATGTCCTCGACCACCTGCCGGGTGATCGAGATGACGATGGGAGTGACCAGGACCGTCTGGGCGATGACCATGGCGGCGGGCGTGAACAGCAAGCCCAGCCCGCCGAGAGGACCGGAGCGGGACAGCATCAGGTAGACCAGGAGCCCGGCCACGACCGGCGGCAGCCCCATCAGGGCGTTGAACAGGACGATGACGGCTCCCCGGCCGGGAAACCGGGCGATCCCCAGCATGGCGCCCAACGGCAGGCCGATCACCATGGCGATCCCGACGGCCGTCAGGGTGACGCGCAGCGACAGCAGCACGATCTGGGCCAGCTGGTCGTCGAAACCCAGGATCAGGCCGCCTGCGGCGGCGAAGGCGTCGATCACGTCCTGCATCATGATAACCGTCGGAGTTGCCGGAAGGATGCCATGGTAGCCAGCCCCCCGACGCACGACAACTCCCCCGGCCCCCTTTGCCGGCGTCGCGTCGCGATTGACCGGCGCTCCCAAGTTCCCTAGGGTCGCCGCTTCCAAACTATATCCCGAGCGGTGAAGTACGATGTCTGGCGAACAGGAACTGGCATTGCAGGCCAAGGCGTGGCCCTTCGAAGAAGCGCGCAAGCTGATCGCGCGCTACAAGGGCAAAGCGCCGGCCAAAGGCTATGTCCTGTTCGAGACCGGATACGGACCGTCGGGACTGCCCCATATCGGCACCTTCGGCGAGGTCGCGCGCACGACCATGGTGCGCCGCGCGTTCCAGCTCATGGCGCCGGACGTGCCGACCCGCCTGTTCGCCTTCTCCGACGACATGGACGGGCTGCGCAAGGTTCCGGACAACATCCCCAACCAGGAGATGGTGCGCGAGCACCTGGGCAAGCCGCTGACCAGGGTGCCCGACCCGTTCGGCAAGTTCGAAAGCTTCGGCCACCACAACAACGCGATGCTGCGGGGCTTCCTCGACGGCTTCGGGTTCGAGTACGAGTTCCAGTCCGCGACAGAATGGTACGGTTCGGGCCGGTTCGACGAGGCCTTGCTGACGGTGCTCCGCAACTACGACGCCGTCATGAAGGTGATGCTGCCGTCGCTGCGCGAGGAGCGGGCGGCGACCTACAGCCCGTTCCTGCCGGTCTCCCCGACCACCGGCCGGGTGCTCCAGGTGCCCATCCTGGAACATGACGTGGATGCCGGCACCATCGTGTTCGAGGACGAGGACGGCAGGAAGAAGGAAGCCCCGGTGACCGGCGGCCATTGCAAGCTGCAATGGAAGCCGGACTGGGGCATGCGCTGGCACGCGCTGGGCGTCGACTACGAAATGTCCGGCAAGGACCTGATCCCGTCGGTCGAGCTGGCCGGGAAGATCTGCCGAATCCTGGGCACCCAGCCGCCGGAGGGCTTCAATTACGAACTGTTCCTGGACGACAAGGGCCAGAAGATTTCCAAGTCCAAGGGCAACGGCCTGTCGGTCGAGGAATGGCTGCGCTACGCCCCGCCCGAGAGCCTGTCGCTCTACATGTTCCAGAAGCCGCGCGTCGCGAAGCGTCTCTACTTCGACGTGATCCCCCGGGCGGTGGACGAGTACCTGGCCTTCGTCTCCAAGTTCCCGTCGGAGGAGCCGGCCCGCAAGCTGGAGAACCCGGCCTGGCACATCCATGGCGGCCACCCGCCGGAGGCGCGCAGCGACCTGAGCTTCAACATCCTGCTGAACCTGGCCGGCGTCGCCAACGCGGAGAGCAAGGACGTGATGTGGGGCTTCATCACCCGCTACGCGCCCGACGCCAATCCCGAGAGCGCACCGTTCCTGGACCGGCTGGTGCAGTACGCGGTCAATTATTACCAGGACTTCGTCAAGCCGACGAAGCGGTACCGCGCGCCGACCGAACAGGAGCGCGCGGCCATGCGGGAGCTGCTGGAAGAACTGGGCCGGTTGCCGGACGGCGCCAAGGCGGAGGAGATCCAGTTCCAGGTCTACGAGATCGGCAAGCGGCACGGCTTCGCCGACCTGAAGAGCTGGTTCCAGGCGCTCTACGAGGTGCTGCTGGGACAGACCATGGGGCCGCGCATGGGCAGCTTCATCGAGCTGTACGGCATCGGCAATACCCGTGATCTGATCGCCCAGGCGCTGGAGCGAGAGGTCGGGCCGCAGAACCCCGGCTGAAAAACCGCCGTCGAAGGGTGGACCTCGGCCGGCCCTTCACATCCGCGGGGGCTGGCCCACATAAGTATTCTACCCTTATGATGGGCCAACTGCCACGGCATCCCCCCGTTCCGGAGTCTTGTATGAGCACCCTCGCCGTAACCGACGACATCTTCTTCAACCGCGCCGGTCTCGACCGGTCACGTACCGAATCGATCGTGTCGGAAGCATTGGCGGGTGCCGATGACGGCGAACTCTTCCTGGAATACAGCCAGTCCGAAAGCCTGGCCTGGGACGACGGCAAGCTGAAGAGCGCCAGCTTCGACACCAGCCAGGGCTTCGGCCTCCGCGCGATCTCCGGCGAGTCGACCGGCTATGCCCACGCCTCCACCCTGTCCGAAGACGCCATCCGACGCGCGTCGGAGACCGTCAAGGCGGTCCATGCCGGCCACAGCGGCACCATGGCCGAGCCGCCGACCGGCACCAACCGCGCGCTCTACGAAGCGATCAACCCGCTCGCCCTGGTAGATTTCGAGACCAAGGTCAAGCTGCTGTCGGATATCGACGCCTATGCGCGCGGCCGCGACCCCCGGGTCCGGCAGGTCTCGGCGTCGATCGGCGGCGAGTGGCAGGCCGTCCAGATCATCCGCGCCGACGGGCTGCGAGTCTCCGACGTCCGCCCGCTGGTCCGCCTGAACATCTCGGTCGTGGTCGCCGACGGCGACCGGATGGAGAGCGGCGGCCACGGCGTCGGCGGACGAACCAGCTACGACGCCTACCTGGACCCTGCCGCTTGGCAGGGGCAGGTGGACGAGGCGCTCCGGCAGGCCTTGGTCAACCTTGGCTCGATCGCGGCGCCGGCCGGCGAGATGACGGTCGTGCTGGGCAACGGCTGGCCCGGCATCCTGCTGCACGAGGCGATCGGCCACGGCTTGGAAGGCGACTTCAACCGAAAGAAGACGTCGGCGTTCGCAGGGCTGCTCGGCCAGCGCATCGCCGCTCCGGGCGTCACCGTCGTCGATGACGGGACCATCGAGGGTCGGCGCGGTTCGCTGACGGTCGATGACGAGGGCACGCCGAGCCAGTCCACCACCCTGATCGAGGACGGCATCCTGGTCGGTTTCATGCAGGACCGCATGAACGCGCGCCTGATGGGCGTCAAGCCGACCGGCAACGGCCGCCGCCAGAGCTTCGGCCATCATCCGATGCCGCGCATGACCAACACCGTGATGCGCTCCGGCGACAAGACCCCGGAGGAAATCATCCGCTCGGTCAAGAAGGGCCTCTACGCGGTGAATTTCGGCGGTGGGCAGGTGGACATCACTTCGGGCAAGTTCGTCTTCTCCGCCTCGGAGGCCTACCTGATCGAGGACGGCAAGGTCGGCCCCGCGGTGAAAGGTGCCACCCTGATCGGCAACGGCGCCGACGCGCTGACCAAGGTCAGCATGATCGGCAACGACATGGCACTGGACCCGGGCATCGGCACCTGCGGCAAGGAAGGCCAGGGCGTGCCGGTCGGCGTCGGCCAGCCGACCCTGAGGATCGACGGCCTGACCGTCGGCGGCACCGCCGCGGCCTGACCTGACGGCCGGCGTCATCCGTTGCACCATGGCCCGGGTGGGCCGTGGTGCGGCGGACGCAAGGGCCTCAAACCCTCAGGCGGCCGTCGCCTGGGGTCGCTCCGCAGTCCTGATCATCCTGTCCACGAGTTCGCGGGTGCTCCCGGTAGCGCCGCAGGTCGGGCATTCCACCGAGATGCTGTGGCGCGGAGCGGTAAAGTCATGGCCGTTCGGGCAAGTGATCCGGAAGCTGTTCTGTTCGCGCGCGACGATCTTCATGACGTCACCCCTTCGGGCTGGATGCTGGTTGCTGTCATCATACCGTCATGGGCTTTCGGCACCTTGCGACATGATCTCACAGGATACCATGCTGCGCCGCATCATCGACGGCGCGTACCGGGAATGCGGGACGCGGACGGCTACTCCCTTCATGGCATCCGGATGGCCGGGCGCCTGGTTCACGAAATCTGCACGAAAATGAAATCCGGTGCTGGACAGGCCCCGTAATTTTTCCTACAAGCACGCCCCGACGGCGACGCTTCAGGCCACGCCGGACCGGATGCCCAGGTAGCTCAGTTGGTAGAGCAGGGGACTGAAAATCCCCGTGTCGGCGGTTCAAATCCGTCCCTGGGCACCACTTCCTTGCCGATAGATCGATGTTCAAGATCCTGCCGTCGAACTCTCATGACTCGACGGCTCGATCCGTACGACTGCCGCCGATGATGAAGTCGATCTCGCCGCGATCGAGTACGAGCTTCAGGTAATTCCCAGGATATTCGTACTTGCGACCATCCGGAAGCCGTTTGGTGGCAGGATTGCGATTGGGCGACAGGGCCCGAATGACTTCGGCGCTGCTGACGAAAGCATCGATGTCATGGCTGTAGCGGTGGTCGCAATGGACTGCCAGCGATGTGCCTTCGCCGAAACTCCATTCAGGGGTCTCGGGCAGCGTGTCGAACAGCTGGATCGTCGAAGTCAGCAGGTCTCGCCAAGCTGAGGTCGGCCATTTCCTTGATCCAGGGGACGTTTCGCCCATGCGTTACTCTCCAGGTGCGGGACGCGCGATAGAGCTGCTCGAAGTCTATGACCCCTGCCAGCACGAGATCGTGGATGCCTTCGACCGAAACCTCGTCGAACAGCGCTTCGACATGGGGAAGCCAAGCGGGGTCGGGATTGGGGGTATGGAGGCAATGAACCAATCCCTGGGCATCCAGATGGCAAGGGCGCGGCGCATTGATCGTGGCAAGCACGAAGTCCAGTTCGCGTTTCGCCAGGCAAGCCCTGGCATGCCGATCGCGCGCTTCCTTGGCGGCGGCCTTCAGATCGGCCAGTTCCAGCTTCGGAACCTGGAGGTCCGCCCGCACGATGTCACGCGGGTTCTTCTGGACCGCGCGATACCGCCGGACGCGCCTCGACGCGGTGGGATCGACCATGATTGCCAGCCTCCGCAAGGGGAATTCCTTCCGCAATGTCGTGTAACCGGATTACGACGGCAAGCGCTTCCGGCAACTTCTCCCCTGGACAGCCTCGGCGAACTTTTCTATAAGCACGTCCCTGCCCCACCGCAGCACGGCATACTTGGCCGATGCGGAATGACGGCGGCGCCCAGGTAGCTCAGTTGGTAGAGCAGGGGACTGAAAATCCCCGTGTCGGCGGTTCAAATCCGTCCCTGGGCACCATCTCTCCCTTATCAGATTGATGACGCTTTGAACCCCACGTTGAGTACCCGCGTGGTCAAGTCATGCATGCCCTGATGTGGCCGTTGCCGAAACCCTCCTGCCCCACAGATCGGCCCCAAAGTCCGGGAAACATTGGTTAACCAGACCTTCGTTTGCAATCTTAAGAAAAATTATTCTGGTATGCATTTAAACTGGTTCAATGTTGCGTGAAACATCGGGATTCTTTCATTTTCATACACGAAGAGGCTGGCAATCCCTTCGAGAGCGTGTATGCTTCTCATGTTATAGTCTGAAAGACATGGAGCACGTCACATGGTGAACGAGAATCACATTCAGGCTCTACGCGACCGCCATGCCTCGCTCGACAGACAGATAGAAGCCCTGCAGAAGCAGCCGGGCTCCGAAGATATCGACATCAAGAAACTTAAATTTGATAAACTCAGGGTAAAGGACGAACTGGCGCGGCTCTCCCGCCACTGAGGAAAAGCACAGGCTTTTCTTCTGCCCTGCGGTCGCCCGGCGAACGCTAGGAGCCGGTCCGCCGCAGGGTGCTTACCGTCAACTCCCGTCCCGCTCTTCGCGGCACCATTTCCCCGTCCAACCGGCATTTCTCAGGATTGAACCCGCCCTTCGCGCGGTTCCAGTACCCCTGACCGAAACGCCATCAATCCGACCGCAGCGGCAAGGATTCCGAGGGAACCGGGCAGCCCGAGCACTTCGGCGACGAGCCCGACTAGCGGTGGCCCTGCGAGGAAGCCGAAGTATCCGGCCGTCGTCACGGCTGCGATCGCCAGTCCCGGAGCCATGCCCGGAGTCCTCCCGGCCGCGCTGAACAGGATCGGCACGATATTGGCGAGGCCCAGCCCGACAAGGCCGAAGCCAACGACCGCGGCCACCGGATCGTGCAACAGCAATGCTCCACCCAGGCCGGCCGCCGCCAGCAGCGATCCCCACCGGACCATCGCGACCGGGCCGAAGCTGGCGACCATACGGTCCCCGGTCAGTCTCCCGACCGCCATGGCTGCGGAGAAGACGGCATATCCGAGCCCTGCGAAGGCGGCGCCGGTTCCCAGGTCGATCTTCAGGTAAACCGCGGTCCAGTCCGACATGGCGCCCTCCATCATCAGGATGAAGAAGCCCATGGCCCCCAGCACCAGCAACCGCCCGCGCGGCAAAACGAAACGAGGGCCGCCGCCCGTGCTGATATCGACCCCTCGCGGCAGCAGGAAACGCGCGGAGGCGAGCACAAGGAGAAGCCCCCCGGTCGCCGCGGCGGTCACATGGGCGGCCGGCGTCATCCCGATCGGCAGCAGGACCACCGCACTCCCCGCCCCTACCAGCCCGCCGATGCTGAACAGCGCGTGGAGCGACGACATCACCGGTCGTCCGATGGCGCGCTCGACAGCCACGCCGTGGGCGTTCATCGCGACGTCCATCGCGCCGTTGAACGCCCCGAACAGGATCAAGGCCATGATCAACGCCGGCAGGCTCGAGGCCAGAAGCAACGGCGGCGTCGCAAGGCAGTATAGGATTGCCGCCGTAAGCGTGACGACGCGGCTGCCGTGCCGCGCGATCAGCCACCCGGCTATGGGCATGGATACAAGCGATCCGCCCGCGATTCCCAGCAGCGCGAGCCCCAGCGTACCGGTGCTCAAGCCAAGCTTCTGCTGCACCGTCGGGATATGGGGGACCCAGCTCGACAGGGCGGTTCCATTGACGAAGAAGATCACGGCGACCGCGATACGGGCCTGTGCCGGTCGTGAATGCTCCGCGACGGCGAGTTCCTGAGTCATGACCGATTCCGTGTCTCTCAATTTAAGCTAAATCTTTAAGCGCCCGTCAGCAGAGTTGATGAATCCACGTCCGGCCGATTGTTCAGGATGTCCAGGGAAACCGATGTCGCTGACAGGGGCAGTACGTTCGATGACTGCTCAACAACGAACAAAGCGCTTTGAAGTCAGCAACCCCTCAAACAATGTACCACTTATGTCACGACTTCTCCATCCGATCGCGTGGCAGATAGGCACGGAGAAACGCCCCCACGGCGTCCTTCACGATCCCGTCGAGTTCATCCCGAGAGAAATGATCCTTCACGCCGAACAGCACGCTGAAGTGGACCGGGGTCTGCAGCATCCCGATGAAGTGTTCGGCCGCGCGCCAGGGGTCGTCGATGTCGAGCCGGCCGCGCGCCGTCGCCTTGGCGAGATACGAACTGAGGCTCTGCCTCATCTGGTTAGGGCCGGAATTGAAAAAGATCCGGCCGAGATCCGGGAACCGGGCGGACTCCGCCACGACGACGCGGAAGATGGCCACGGCCGGGGCCGACAGGATCAGTCCCAGGAAATTGCGGCCGATCTCGCCGAGCGCGTCCTCGACCTCCTTCTCCTCCACGCCGGGCGCCCACAGCAGGCTCTGCTGGGTCCGGCACTCGTGGCTGACGATGGCGGCGAAGAGTTCCTCCTTTCCGGAGAAATGCGCATAGAGGGTCGCCTTGGAAACGTTCGCCATGCGGACGATGGCATCCATGCTGGTCGCGCCGAACCCCTGGCTGGTGAACAGCGTCTTCGCGGCGGACATGATCTGGGCGGATTTCTGCCCCTGGCGATTCTCGCGGTGCTGGTCCTGAACGACCATCCTGGGCATCTCGTCATCTCCGGAAAGCAGGGATCGGACACTAAACTAAACCGTTCAGTTTTGCATTGACAAGACCTATCGACCTGCTCACTTTCCGGAAGAGCAGAGTGAACTGAACCGTTCAGTTCGGTCACGCCGGGTAGGTCCGGGTGATCCGGGGGGCGGCGCTCTTTGGGGAGTTTATGGATGATGCGCAGGTCGGTTCTGGTCGTGGCGGCTGTCCTGGTGCTGACGGCCGGCGGCTATTTCGGCTGGCAGTGGTGGACGGTCGGGCGCTTCCTGGAATCGACCGACAATGCCTATGTGCACAGCGACATCTCGATCGTCAGCCCGAAGATCGCCGGCTACGTCGCCGATATCCGTGTCACCGATAACCAGGAGGTCGCGGCCGGCGACATCCTTGTCGTGATCGACGACGCCGAGTACCGGGCGCAGGAAGCACAGGCCGACGCGGCGATGGACGCCGCGCGGGCCGCCATCGGCAGCATCGACAGCCGGATCACCCTCGAGCACTCGATGATCGTGCAGAGCCAGGCGACGGTCGCGGGCGCCGAGGCCGACCTGCATCGCGCCCGGCAGGATTACGACAGGGTGAAAAGCCTGGTCAGCGGCGACACGGTCAGCCGCCAGCGGTACGACGCCGCGGAGGCCGACCTCCGAAAGGCCGAAGCTGCGCTGAACAAGGCGATCGCCGGCCTGGCGGCCGAGCACGACCAGCTCGGCGTGCTTCAGGCGTCGCGCAAGGAGGCGGAGGCGAAGCTTCGGCAGGCCGAGGCAAACCTCGACCTGGCGCGGGACAATCTGGGCCATGCGGTGATCCGCGCACCCGTGGGCGGCGTGATCGGCAACAAGGGGGTCCAGCTGGGCCAGTATGTCAAGGCGGGCTCCGCGCTTCTCGCCATCGTTCCCCTCCCCGACGTCTACGTCGTCGCGAACTTCAAGGAAACCCAACTCGCCGGCATGCGGCGCGGCCAGCCGGTCGACCTGTCGGTGGACGCCTTCCCCGGACAGGTGCTGCGCGGCGCCGTCGACAGCTTCGCGCCCGCCAGCGGCTCACAGTTCAGCCTGCTGCCGCCGGAGAACGCGACCGGCAACTTCACAAAGGTCGTCCAGCGCATCCCCGTCCGCATCGCCGTGCCGTCCGACAACCCGCTGGCCGGCCTGCTCCGGCCCGGGCTTTCGGTCGAGGTTTCGGTGGACACCCGGGACGAGGGGATCGGGCCGCTGGCGGCCGGCGGGATCTTCGGAACCGCCGCCGCGGCCGAACCGGGACGCAAGTGATGGCGGCCGAAGCCGCGGGGGCCCGGCGCGTCACGGCGAGGGACTGGATCGGCTTCTTCGCCATGGTCGTGGGCATGTTCATGGCGATCCTGGACATCCAGATCGTGTCGAGCAGCCTGGCGGAAATCCAGGCCGGGGTGTCGGCCAGCGCCGACGAGATCAGTTGGGTCCAGACCTCCTACCTGATCGCGGAAGTCATCATGATCCCGCTGTCGGGCATCCTGGCGCGCGTCATGTCGACCCGCTGGCTGTTCGTCGTGTCGGCGATCGGCTTCACCATCATGAGCATCGCCTGCGCCTTCGCCTGGAACATCGAGTCGCTGATCGTCTTCCGCGCCCTGCAGGGCTTCCTGGGCGGCGCCATGATCCCGACCGTGTTCGCCACCAGCTTCTCCCTGTTCCCGGCGGACCGGCGCGCCGGCGTCTCGGTCATGATCGGCCTGGTAGCGACCATGGCCCCGACCCTGGGGCCGACCCTGGGCGGCTATCTGACGCAGAGCCTGTCGTGGCACTGGCTCTTCCTGATCAATGTCGGCCCCGGCTTGGCCGTGTCCGCCCTGGTCTGGAGCTTCGTCGACGTCGACAAGCCGGACCTGGGCGTGCTCAAGGGGTTCGACCTCCCGGGCCTGCTGTTCATGGCGCTGTTCCTGGGCACGCTGGAGTTCGTGGTGGAGGAAGGACCGCGCAACGACTGGTTCGAGGATCACGCCATCGCGACGGCGGCGGCCGTCTGCGCCGTCAGCGCCGTGCTGTTCTTCCGCCGCGTCCTGACCTATCACAATCCGATTGTCGGCCTGCGCGCCTTCAAGGACCGCAATTTCGCGATCGGCTGCCTGTTCAGCTTCGTCATCGGCGTCGGGCTCTACGGTGCCGTCTACATCATGCCGCTGTTCCTGGACCGCATCCGCGGCCTCAACAGCCTTCAGATCGGCATGGTGATGTTCGTCACCGGAATGTTCCAGTTCATATCGGCGCCGGTCGCGGGCATCCTGTCCCGGAAGATGGACCTGCGCCTGATGCTGGCGCTGGGCCTCGGGATGTTCGGCTTCGGCGTCTATCTCAACTCGATCCTCACAGCCGAGTCGGATTTCTGGGAGCTGTTCGTGCCGCAGGCGGTCCGAGGTTTCTCCCTGATGATGTGCTTCATCCCGATCAACACCCTGGCGCTCGGCACCCTGCCGCCCGACCAACTCAAGAACGCCAGCGGCCTTTACAACCTGATGCGGAACCTGGGCGGCGCCATCGGCCTGGCCGCGATCAACACGGTGCTGATCGACCGCTTCGCCCTCCACATGTCGCGGCTGTCGGACAACGTGACCACCGCCCGGCCCGGCGTCCAGGACATGCTGGACGGCCTGTCCAGCCGGCTGTCCGGCGTGATCGCGGGCGACCCCGACCAGGCCGCGCTGAAAATCATCCACGGCTTGGTCGAGCGAGAGGCCATGGTCCTGACCTTCAGCGACTGCCTGCTGCTGATGGCGTGCGTCTTCGCCGCAGCCTTCCTGTTCATGCCGCTGGTCCGCAAGCCCCGCGCGGCGGTCGAGGGCGGGCATTGAGGCCGCCTCCAGCGCCGCTCCATGCTTCACTCCGCCGCAAGACAAGCCGCACGAAAGTGGTAGTATGCCGGCCACTCACGCCATTCACTTATAGTTAATTTCTTTAACGCTATAAGTCAGTGGCAACCAGCCGATATTCGCCGAAGCAGAACCGCAGGTAAGCCGTGCGACTATTCACGGTCCGCCGTGGTCCGCTTCACAGGCAAACGATCTGTTCAAGGCCAGGATGTCGGTAACGGTCCGATGGACACACACCAACGGACGCCGGCATTCTTTCGGAGATTAAGTGTTATGGCACAGTCCGTGACCCGCGCGCTCCAAGCTATCAAGCGTTATGTCCGGGATCCCGACCAGATCGACCAGGCGATACTTGCCTCGATCAACATCACGCTCTGCCTTGCCTCCAATGGCGATGATCGCGTCGCCGAAGGTTTCAACAACGATATCCTGACCAACGGCAAACGGTTCCGCGCCCACTCGTGATAGAATCCCGGACTGCCTCTGGCGGCGGGGCAACCCTGCCCTACGGGGTTCGAGGTCTCCCAGGGTTGGGCGCGACGGAATACAACCGGGTTTTCCGCAGTGCGATCGTAAAAAAATGCCCACTGGCGCAAATGGTCGCGGCCCCTCCAAGGCAGATCCGGTTTCAGCGGCAACGATGCCCATAATTCCGCCACACTGATATAATAAATTGCCATATCGTTAGTGGTGCGCCAGTCCGGTTCAATAAAACCGACACATATTGGCGATCGCGCTCCAAGAAGGTCGGCTTCTTCCCGCATCGTGGAAAGAGACGAACACCCGTTAGCGGACCGGCGGCAGCACAGGACTATGTCCGCTGCAATCGGATACTTCATGGCTGTGACCACGCACATATCGGCCGTTTGACGTCCGTCCCCGCGGTGTCAGGCTGGGCAACCATTGGAAGCACGGATCATGCTGCACCGCGATGCCGCAGTGCGGTCGAAGCGGCCGGGTGCCGTTGACTCGGTGGGACCAGCGGCGTAAATCAAGCACGCAAAATAAAAATCCGGGTTTTCGCACAGCCGCGCGCGTCGAGTTGCGGCAGCCCAAGCGAGGATGTCAGATATGTCGAACGGCAGTCGGCCGCTTTCACCCCATCTGCAAATTTACCGACCACAGATCACGTCCGTCCTTTCCATTTCGCACCGCGTGACCGGCATCGGGCTTGCGGTGGGCACGATACTGATGGTCTGGTGGCTGCTCGCCGCCGCCGCGGGACCGGAAAGCTACGCGCGCGCAGCCGGGTTCATGGGATCGTTCTTCGGCCTGCTGCTGCTGTTCGCCTGGACTTTCGCGATGTGGTTCCATTTCTGCGCCGGCATCCGGCACCTGGTCTGGGACACGGGCTACGGCCTGGAGCTCCCCCAGGTGTATCTCGGCGGCTGGATCGTGATCGGGGCCGCCGCCGGCCTCACGATCCTGACCTGGATCGCCGTCCTGATTGCCTGGTGAGGAAGACAGATGGCTAGCACAAGCTCAAATCCCGGCCTCCGCACCCAGCTCGGCCGCGTCCGCGGCCTCGGTTCGGCCAAGGCGGGCTCGCATCACTGGATGATGTCACGGCTGACGTCGATCGCCCTGATCCCGCTGACCCTGTGGTTCGTGTTCGGGGTGCTGAGCATCATCGGCGACGGCCATGCCGCCGCTGTCCAGTGGCTGCAGTCGCCCTTCTCCGCGATCATGATGATCCTGTTCGTCGGTGTGACGTTTCACCACACAGCCTCCGGTATCCAGGTCGTCCTGGAAGACTATGTTCATAACGAATGGGCGAAGGTCGTAGCGATCGTCGTGGCGAAGTTCCTGTGCTTCGTCCTGGCGGTCGCCGGCATCTTCGCCGTTCTCAAGATTGCATTCGGAGGCTGAGGCAGCGATGGCGAGCGCCTATCAGATTATCGACCACACCTACGACGTCGTCGTCGTGGGAGCCGGCGGGGCCGGCCTGCGGGCCACCTTCGGCATGGCTGAAAAGGGCCTGAAGACCGCCTGCATCACCAAGGTGTTCCCGACGCGCAGCCACACGGTCGCGGCGCAGGGCGGCATCAGCGCGGCGCTGGGCAACATGGGTGAGGACGACTGGCGCTGGCACATGTACGACACCGTCAAGGGGTCGGACTGGCTGGGCGACCAGGACGCCATCGAGTACATGTGCCGGGAGGCGATCCCCGCGATCATCGAGCTGGAGCACTACGGCGTGCCGTTCTCGCGCACGGCCGAGGGCAAGATCTACCAGCGCGCGTTCGGCGGCATGACCACCAAATTCGGCGAGGGCCGCGCCTACCGCACCTGCGCCGCCGCCGACCGCACCGGCCACGCGATCCTGCATACCCTGTACCAGCAGTCGCTGAAGCACGAGGCGGAGTTTTTCATCGAGTATTTCGCGCTCGACCTGATCATGGACGAGGACGGCGTCTGCCGCGGCGTCATGGCCTGGAACCTGGACGACGGCACGATCCACCGTTTCCGCGCCCACATGGTGGTGCTGGCGACCGGCGGCTACGGCCGGGCATACTTCTCCTGCACTTCGGCCCATACCTCCACCGGCGACGGCAACGCCATGGTCCTGCGGGCCGGGCTGCCGCTCCAGGACATGGAGTTCGTGCAGTTCCATCCGACCGGCATCTACGGCGCCGGCTGCCTGATCACCGAGGGCGTGCGCGGCGAGGGCGGCTACCTGACCAACTCGTCCGGCGAGCGCTTCATGGAGCGCTATGCTCCTTCCGCCAAGGACCTGGCGTCCCGCGACGTGGTCAGCCGCTCGATGACGATCGAGATCCGCGAGGGCCGCGGCGTCGGCGCCAACAAGGACCATATCCACCTGCACCTGGAGCACCTGGACCCGGCGGTGATCCACGAGCGGCTGCCCGGCATCGCCGAGACCGCGAAGATCTTCGCCGACGTCGACGTCGCCAAGGAGCCGATCCCGGTGCTGCCGACCGTCCACTACAACATGGGCGGCATCCCGACCAACTACCGCTGCGAAGTGGTCCGGCCGACGCCGGAGAACCCCGACCAGGTCGTCCCCGGCCTGATGGCGATCGGCGAAGCCGCCTGCGTGTCGGTCCACGGCGCCAACCGGCTGGGTTCCAACTCGCTGCTCGACCTCGTCGTGTTCGGCCGGGCCGCCGCCATCCGCGCGTCGGAGATCATCGAGAAGGGCGCGTCCCATCGTTCGCTTCCGACGGGCAGCGCCGAGCTGGCGCTGGAGCGTTTCGACCGTCTGCGCCACGCCAAGGGCGAGGTCCGGACGGCCGACCTGCGTGCCGAGATGCAGCGCAACATGCAGAACAATTGCGCCGTCTTCCGCACCGGCGAGGTGCTGGAGGAAGGCGTCCAGTTGATGCAGGCGGCCTGGGCGAAGCGTCCGCACGTCAGCATCACCGACCGCACCATGGTGTGGAACTCGGACCTTGTAGAAGCCCTGGAGCTTGACAATCTTATGTATCAGGCGGTCGTGACGATGAACTCGGCCGCGAACCGCACGGAAAGCCGCGGGGCCCACGCCCGGGAAGACTATCCGGACCGCGACGACGAAAACTGGATGAAGCACACCGTCGTCAGCATCGACGAGAGCGGCAAGACGACTTTCGAGTTCCGTCCCGTCCATCTCTACACGCTGACCAACGAAGTCCAGGTGTTCCCGCCGAAAGCGCGCGTGTACTGACCTGACAGGCCACAACAAGGCCGGGGCGGCATCGGCCGTTCCGGTTCCGGGCCGCGGCTGGCGGCGGGCAAGGTATTCGAGGATTTGATACGATGGTTGAGTTCGCGCTACCCCGCAATTCGCGGATCACGCCGGGCAAGAGGGTCTCGAACGCTAAGGGCGCCAAGCGCGCCAAGAATTTCAAGATCTACCGGTGGAACCCCGAGGACGGCCAGAATCCGCACCTGGACGAGTTCGAAATCGATCTCGACAAGTGTGGACCGATGGTGCTGGACGCCCTTATCCACATCAAGAACGACATCGACGGAACAGTCGCCTTCCGGCGGTCCTGCCGCGAGGGCATCTGCGGCTCGTGCTCCATGAACATCGACGGCGTCAACACGCTCGCGTGCCTGAAGCCGATCGAGGAAGTGAAGGGCGACGTCGCGATCTACCCGCTGCCGCACATGAAGGTGGTCAAGGATCTGGTCCCCGACCTGAGCCAGGTGTATGCCCAGTACACCTCGATCAAGCCGTGGCTCCAGACCCAGTCGGCCACCCCGCCGGACCGCGAGCGGCTGCAGAGCCCGGAAGAGCGCGAGAAGCTGAACGGCCTCTACGAGTGCATCCTGTGCTTCTGCTGCACCACGAGTTGCCCCAGCTACTGGTGGAACGGCGACCGCTATCTCGGCCCGGCCGTCCTGCTCCAGGCCTATCGCTGGATCGCTGACAGCCGTGACGAGATGACGGGCGAGCGGCTCGACCAGTTGGAAGACCCCTTCCGCCTGTACCGCTGCCACACCATCATGAACTGCACCCGCACCTGCCCAAAGGGTCTCAATCCCGCCAAGGCGATTGCGGAAATCAAGAAGCTGATGGTCGAGCGACAGTAAGACCGGAAGCTTCGGCCCGGCACGGTGTCCCGCGGCGCCAGCGCCGTCTCCGCACACGGGCGGAGACGGCGCTGGCGCTGTCATCTTTCAGGGGCCTCTCCTTCCGGAGGGCCTTTTGCGGGGAAGCACTTTGTGGCGGGTTTTTGTCGAATGGGCAGTATCGTTTTCCCGCGCATCGGCCTATTGTGCGCCCGCGCCGGGAAACCGCTTGACCCGCGTGGTTCCGGCGATCACTTATCTCCGCGGAATCTCCTGAACGGACCAAAGGACTTATGGCAAAAGAAGATCTGATCGAATTCTCCGGCACCGTCATGGAACTGCTCCCGAACGCCATGTTCCGGGTCAAGCTGGATAACGACCACGAAGTGCTGGCGCACACCTCGGGCAAGATGCGCAAGAACCGCATCCGCGTGCTCGCGGGCGACAGGGTGAATGTGGAAATGACTCCCTACGACCTCAGCAAGGGCCGTATCACATTCCGCTTCAAGTGACCTGCCGCGTCGGACAGACCGTGACCTTCACGTCATGACAGTTCCACCGGCATCTAACACGCTGGTGCTCGCCTCTGCCTCGCCCCGGCGTCTAGACCTGCTGCGCCAGATCGGAATCGATCCGGCCGGCATCGACCCGGCAGACCTCGATGAAACCCCGTTCCGCGACGAACTTCCCGCCCAGCATGCCGCAAGGCTCGCTGCCGAGAAGGCTGCCGCGGTGGCATCGCGCCATACCGGCAGTTTCGTGCTCGCGGCGGATACGGTGGTGGCCTGTGGTCGCCGCATCCTGCCCAAGGCCGAGACCGAACAGCAGGCCCGCGCCTGCCTGAAGCTGCTTTCCGGCCGCCGACACCGCGTCTATGGCGGCGTCACGCTGGTGCTGCCCGACGGGCGCAGCCTCGATCGTGTCGTGCAAACCGCCGTTACCTTCAAGGTGCTGAGCCTTGAGGAGACGGAAGACTACATCGCGTCGAACGAGTGGCAGGGCAAGGCGGGCGGTTACGCCATCCAGGGGCGCGCCGCGGCGCTGGTCCGCTGGATCGGCGGTTCCTACAGCAACGTCGTGGGACTGCCGCTGTTCGAAGTTTCCAACATGCTGCGCGGCGCGGGCTTCGTACCCGCCTCCCCGTCTCCCGTTCCCACGTGACCGGCCCGTCCCGGGACATCGAGATCCTGATCGATCGTGCCGGACCTCTCCTGCGCGCCGCGGTGGTCGAGGACGGACGGTTGACCGATCTCCATATCGACAGCGCCGTCCGGCCAAGCCGACTGGGAGAAATCGTGCTGGGGCGGGTGGACCGGATCGTCACCGCCCTGAACGGCGCCTTCGTGGATATCGGCGGTACTGCCGGCCTGCTGAACAATGCCGATCTGCGCACGGCAGCCCCCACGAGCCGCAAGGCGGCGCGCGCCGGAACCACCCTTCGGGCCGGCCAGCCGGTACTGGTCCAGGTCAAGGCGGAGCCCGGCGGCGGCAAGGGGCCATCCCTGACCATGGACGTGACCCTGCCCGGCCGGTTCCTGGTGATGACCCCGTTCAAGCCGGGCATCTCCATCTCCCGCCGGCTGGCGCAGGGCGACGCGCGGGGCCGGCTTTCCCAGATGATCTCCGAGATCACCGGCGGCCTGGGCGGTGGCTGGATCGTCCGCGGCAGCGCCCTCGGCGTGGAAACTGAATTGTTGGCGTCGGAAGCCGAAGCCCTGGCCTTGGCCTGGAGGCAGATCGAGCGGCAGGTTGCCGGGGATCCGCCCCGGACCCTGAGTACGGGTTCCTCGGCCGCGGTGCGCGCCGTCGTCGAGACCGGCGGCCGGCGCATCGCTCGCATCTACGTGTCCGATGCCGCCATCAGGGGCGAACTGGCGGACTTGGCTCCCGACGCCGCAGCGCTGGTAGAGATCCGGCAGGAAGCCCTGTTTGATCGTTACGATATCGAAGGCGCGATCCGGGAGCTTTCCGGCCGCACGGTCCCGCTCCCCGGCGGAGGCAGCCTGGTGATCGACCGGACGGAGGCGCTGACCGTGATCGACGTCAATGGCGGAGAACGCCCGAACGCCCTGGCGACCAATCTCGACGCGGTGGAAGAGATCGCCCGGCAACTCCGCCTGCGCAATATAGGCGGCATCGTCATCGTGGATTTCATCAACATGACTGCCCGTCGGGATGTCGAGCACCTGCTCGGCGCACTGGGCCAAGCCACCGCCGACGACCCCGCCGGCGTCAACGTGTACGGCATGTCGAAGCTCGGTCTCGTCGAACTGACTCGCCAGCGGCGCGGCCCGCCGCTGTCCGATCTGCTGGCTTCCTGTGGAGTCAGTCGATCGGACTGAGATCCGCCTCGGGAGCCCGCTCGGCCCGGCGTCCAAGCGTTCTGGAGTCAATTCGGGAAATGCTCGACATGGATCTCGGCCATACGGCTGAAATAGACCACGCGGCGACCGGAGAACGAGACGATGTACCCCGCGCAGCCTGCCGCTTTCACCTCCTCGCAGAATCCCGAGTAGCTGTAGTCGGGACCATTCGCCTGCGCCCACCGCACCAACGACTCGACCCTGGCGGGATCCAACGTGGGCGCAACGGCCCCGGGTGACGGCGGCATATCCAGCATCACGCTGTCGCCATCCGGCAGATAGTAGGTCTGGGTGTTGCGCCGATAGTCCACCGCGTAGCCCTCGAAGCCGGCGGCAATCAGTTTGCCGACGATCTCAGGAAAGCTGACGCTGCCGTCATGGGCTGCGTGCAGACAAGCGCTGGCAATGGAGATCCTTTCCGCGTCCATGGCGCAGATCCTTTCACATCTGGATGGTCGATAAATTCGGCGGATCAATCCACCGGAGTGTTCATCAATCCCCGCCTTGCGGCGAGGTTCTTCAAAGTACGATCGAGTGCTTCACGCTCTCGTGCCGTCAGCGTCCCGAAATACTCGGCGTCGTTTTCGTCGGCCAGCGCCGCCAGGACCGGTACTTTTTTTCGCCCGGCTTCCGTCAGGGACAGGCTGTGCGCCCGCTTGTCGCCTGGGTTATCCGTGCGTGAAAGCAGTCCTTTCTCAAGAAGACGTTCGGCAAGCTTGCTGATCGCGCCCTTCGTCATTCCCATCTTTTCAGCCAGGACCGAGGGCGCCATCGCATCGGCATCATGGAGCGCGCGCAGGAAGACCCATTCCGCCACCGTAACCCCCTCGTCCGCGACCTTGCGGGCGAAGTCCTGCGACACCGCGTTGGAAACTATCCGTAGCCAATAGCCGGTATGGGCAGTCACGTCTGAAACGGTCGGCACCTATCGCCTCCACCTTGTTGACTAGGAAACTAGCCGAATTAAGTTTCCTAGTCAACTTGTATTCCGCGTCACACGGGGAATGGCAGGAGGGCGCTTTCCGCCCGCCCTCCCGTACCGAAAGCGTGATACTCGCCGGGGTTCAGCCGAACACGATGCCCTGCGCCAGCGGCAGCGCGTCGGAATAGTTCACCGTCGCGGTCTGCCGGCGCATATAGGCCTTCCAGGCGTCCGAGCCCGACTCGCGGCCGCCGCCGGTTTCCTTCTCGCCGCCGAAAGCGCCGCCGATCTCCGCACCGCTCGGGCCGATATTGACGTTGGCGATGCCGCAGTCGCTGCCGCCGGCGGACAGGAACCGCTCGGCTTCGCGCAGGTCGGTCGTGAAAATGCAGGACGACAGCCCCTGCGGCACGTCGTTCTGCAACGCGATCGCCTCGTCCAGGGCGTCGTAGCGCAGGATGTAGAGGATTGGGGCGAAGGTCTCGTGCCGCACCGTGTCGGTCTGCCCCGGCATCTCGACCAGCGCCGGCTCGACATAGAAGGCATCCGGGAACTCGTCGGCCAGCACGCGCCGGCCACCGGTCACGCTGCCGCCTTCGGCCGTCGCGCTTTCCAGCGCGCGGGCCATGCCTTCGAATGAGTCGCGGTCGATCAGCGGCCCGACCAGCTTGGACTTGTCCAGCGGATTGCCGATGGGGATCCCGGCATAGGCCTGCCGAAGCCGCGGAACCAGCGTGTCGTAGACGTCGGAATGCACGATCAGCCGGCGCAGGCTGGTGCAGCGCTGCCCCGCCGTGCCGACCGCGGCGAACAGGATCGCGCGGACCGCCAGTTCCACGTCGGCCGAGGGCGTCACGATCATGGCGTTGTTGCCGCCGAGCTCCAGGATCGAGCGGGCGAAGCGCTGTGCGAGGCGGGGCCCGACCTCGCGGCCCATGCGCGTGCTGCCGGTGGCGCTGACCAGCGCGATGCGCCGGTCGTCCACCAGCCGCTCGCCGATCTCCCGGCCACCGACCAGCACCGAGGACAGTCCGACGGGAGCGTCGCCGAACCGCGCCACTGCGCGCTCGAACAGGGCTTGGCAGGCGAGCGCCGTGATCGGGGTCTTCTCCGACGGCTTCCAGACCACCGGGTCGCCGCAGACGATGGCCAGCGCGAAGTTCCAAGACCAGACCGCGACCGGAAAATTGAAGGCGGAGATCACGCCGACGGCACCCAGCGGATGCCAGGTCTCGCTCATCCGGTGGCCCGGACGCTCCGAAGCGATGGTCAGCCCATAGAGCTGGCGGGACAGGCCGACCGCGAAGTCGCAGATGTCGATCATCTCCTGAACTTCGCCATAGCCTTCCTGGATCGACTTGCCGCACTCCAGGGTCACGAGGCTGCCCAGCGCCTCCTTGTGGGCGCGCAGCTCCTCGCCCAGCAGGCGGATCAGCTCGCCGCGCCGGGGAGCCGGCACCAACCGCCACGTCTTGAAGGCTTCCGCCGCGGCGGCGATCTTGTCATCCGCCGTCTCGGGCGTGTCGTCCCTCAAACGGCCGATCTCCGTGCCGTCGATCGGGCTGCGGACGATGCGGGTACCGCCCTGAAGCAGCTCCGCGTCCAAGTTCAGGGCGGCGGCGATATCCCGCAGTTTCATGGTGTCGGCTCCTCGTTTTCCTCAGGCGTGGACGCCACCCTAATACCTGTTAACCAGGTTCTCCAGATACTCCTGCCGGCCGGAGCGGGGTTCCGGTTTCAGGTTCCGGTCGCGGGCCAGCTTGGCGAGATCGCCCAGCCCGACACGGCCGTCCAGGATGTCGGCCCCCAGCCCCTCGTTCCAGCCGGCATAGCGGTCCGCGACATGGAAGGCCAGCTTGCCGTCCCGGATCATCCGCTCCGCCATCAGCAGCCCGCGCGCCAGCGTGTCCATGCCGCCGATATGGGCGATGAACAGATCCTCCGGGTCGATGGACTGCCGCCGCACCTTGGCGTCGAAGTTGAAGCCGCCCGTGGTCAAGCCACCGGCCGACAGGACATGGTACAGGGCCAGCGCCGCCTCCCGGTCGTCGTTGGGGAACTGGTCGGTGTCCCAGCCGTTCTGCGGGTCGCCGCGGTTGATATCGAAGCTGCCCATCAGGCCGTTGGCGATGGCATAGGCGACCTCGTGCTCGAAGGAATGGCCGGCCAGCGTCGCGTGGTTGACCTCCAGGTTCAGCTTTATCTCGTTCTCCAGCCCGTACTTCCGCAGGAAGGCGTGGACCGTCGCGGCGTCGTGGTCGTACTGGTGCTTGGTCGGCTCCATCGGCTTCGGCTCGATCAGGATCGTGCCCTTGAAACCGATCCGGTGCTTGTGCTCGACCACCAGGGACATGAACCGGCCGAGCTGGTCCAGCTCCCGCTTCATGTCGGTGTTGAGCAGGGTGTCATACCCTTCCCGGCCACCCCACAGCACATAGTTCTCGCCGCCCAGGCGGTGCGTCATCTCCAGTACCCGAGCGACCTGCGCCGCAGCGAAGGCGAAGACCTCCGGGTCGGGGTTGGTCGCCCCGCCGGCCATGTAGCGCCGGTGCGAGAACAGGTTGGCGGTCCCCCACAGCAGCTTGACGCCGGTACGGTCGATGCCGTCCCGCATCAGTTCCTCGATCCGGGCGAGGCTGGCGTCGCCCTCCGCGATGGTCTCCCCCAGCGGGGCCACGTCGGCGTCGTGGAAGCAGAAGAACGGCACGCCCAGCTTCTCGAAGAACTCGAAGGCGGCATGAAGCTTCAGTTCGGCGTTCTCCAGGGTGTCCGCCGCCTGCCAGGGCCGGTCGAAGGTGCCGGCGCCGAACATGTCCACGCCGGGCCAGCAGAAGGTATGCCACCAGCAGACGGCGACCCGCAGATGGTCCTCCATACGCTTGCCCAGCACCAGGCGGTCGGGTTCGTAGTGGCGGAACGCCAGGGGATCGTCGGATTCCGGTCCCTTGAAGGGGATGCGGCCGATAGTCTCGAAATACGGGGCAGTCATGGCTGAAGCTCCGGCGGATCAATGGGTCGAAAGCGCTGTCCAGGCCGCGTTGTTGCGGCTGGAATCGATGGCGGCGGAGATGAAGCGAACTCCGCGCACGCCCTCTTCGACGGTCGGCACCAGCAGCGAGGCCGGGTCGGGCTCGCGGCCCTCGATCCGTGCCGCGACCTGTTCGGCGATGTCGCTGTAGATCTGTGCGAAGCCCTCCAGGTAGCCCTCGGGATGGCCGGCGGGAATCCGGCTGGCGTGCGCCGCCGCGGGGCCGGAACCCGGGCCGTTGCGGGTGACCAGCTGCGGCGGCTCGCCGAACCGGGTCACGCGCAGGTGGTTCGGCTGCTCCTGGTGCCATTCCAGCCCGGCCTTGTCGCCGAAGATCCGGAGGCGCAAACCGTTCTCATGGCCGGGCGCCACCTGGCTCGACCACAGCATGCCCCGCGCCCCGCTGCTGAAGCGCAGCAGCATGTTGACGTTGTCGTCCACCCGCCGTCCCTCCACGAAACTGGAAAGATCGGCGGCGATCTGGGTGCAGTGGAGGCCGGAGACGAACTCCGCCAGGTTGAAGGCATGGGTGCCGATATCGCCGATGCACCCTCCCCCGCCGGTCTGCGCCGGGTCGGTCCGCCAAGCCGCCTGCTTCTGGCCGGTCTCCTCCAGCGAGACGGTCAGCCAGTCCTGGGGATACTCGACCTGGACGACCCGGACGGTACCGAGCCCGCCTTCGGCCACCAAGGCGCGGGCGTGCCGGACCATCGGGTAGCCGGTGTAGTTGTGGGTCAGGGCGAACAGCCGTCCGCTCGCCTCGACCGCCGCCGCCAGATCCTCGGCCTGCGCCACCGTCGCGGTCATCGGCTTGTCGCAGATCACGTGGATGCCGGCGTCCAGGAAGGCGCGGGCGGCGGAATGGTGCAGATGGTTGGGCGTCACGATCGCGACGGCGTCGATGCCGTCACGGCGCCCCGCCTCGGCCCGCGCCATCTCGGCGAAGTCGGAATAGGCGCGGTCGCCCGCGATGTGGAGATCGGCGGCGCTGTCCCGCGCCCGCTGCGGATCGCTGGAGAGGGCGCCCGCGACCAGTTCCCACCGGTCGTCCAGGCGCGCGGCGATGCGATGGACCGCGCCGATGAAGGCGCCGCGCCCGCCGCCGACCATGCCGAGCCGGAGGCGCCGCTTCGGCGCCCCGCCCTGGCTGCCTTCGATCGTCATGGCTGTCCTCCCGCGCGGTCGAGGCCCAGCATGCTGCGGTTGGCGGCATCGTCCGTGCCGGCCTCGGCGAAGTCGTCGAAGGCGCGCTCGGTCACCTCGATGATGTGCGCCTCGATGAAGGCCGCCCCCTCGGCGGCACCCTGCTCCGGATGCTTCATGCAGCATTCCCATTCCAGCACGGCCCAGCCGTCGAACCCGTACCGCGTCAGCTTGGAGAAGATGCCGGTGAAATCGACCTGCCCGTCCCCCAGCGAGCGGAACCGCCCTGCGCGGTCGATCCAGGGCTGGAAGCCGCCATAGACACCCTGGCGCGGCGACGGGTTGAACTCGGCGTCCTTCGCGTGGAACATCCGGATACGCTCGTGGTAGACGTCGATGTAGCCGAGATAATCGAGCTGCTGGAGCACGAAATGGCTGGGGTCGTACAGGATGTTGCAGCGAGGATGGCCGCCGACCCGCTCCAGGAACATCTCGAACGTGACGCCATCGTGCAGGTCCTCGCCCGGATGGATCTCGTAGCAGAGGTCGACGCCGGCCCGGTCGAACTCGTTGAGGATCGGCAGCCAGCGCTTCGCCAGTTCGTCGAACGCCGTCTCGACCAGCCCCGCCGGCCTTTGCGGCCAGGGGTAGAGATAGGGCCAGGCAAGCGCGCCGGAGAATGTCGCGTGCGCCGTCAGCCCGAGATTGCCGGAGGCCTTGGCCGCCAGCTGGAGCTGTTCGACCGCCCATTGCTGGCGCGCCGCGGGGTTGCCGCGCACTTCCGGAGCCGCGAATCCGTCGAACGCCAGGTCGTAGGCGGGATGGACGGCGACAAGCTGGCCCTGGAGGTGCGTAGACAGCTCCGTCAATTCGACGCCCGCCTCGTTCAGGATGCCTTTGACCTCGTCGCAATAGGTCTTGCTCTCCGCCGCCTTGGCGAGATCGAACAGGCGGGCGTCCCAGGACGGGATCTGCACGCCCTTGAAGCCATGTTGCGCCGCCCAGCCGGCGATGCCTTTGAGGGTATCGAACGGCTCGGAGTCTCCCGCGAACTGGGCGAGAAAGATGGCCGGTCCCTTGATCGTCTTCATCTGGTCGGGTCCTCCCGGGGATGGAGCGGACTGTCCGCGAAGCGTAGCCGCTTGGCGCCGTGCCGCCATATCGACAACGGACGCAGGGAGGGAATGGTGCGGGGATGGCTCTGCTGGCGCGGGTCTGTGCGCGGCACTGGCGTTTCTCCCTCCCGTTCGATGGGGCGGCGTCTTGTGTGCGCTCGGTCTCAAATTAGATAGACCATCGAACAAAAATAAGCGTAGCCTAGAGTTTAGGCATGGTCAAGCAGGCGAGGAGAACATCGCCGTGTCAGCCCGGGTGAACTCGGCATTGATTCGCCAGATCAATCTGGCGCGCGTCTTTCACGCCCTGCGGGAGCATCCGGAAAGCTCCCAGCGCGATCTCGGCAAGCTCACCGGCCTGGACAAGGCGACGGTCTCGACGGTCGTCGCCCAGCTGCAGGATCTGCGGCTGGTCGAGCGGTCGGAACAGAGCAAGGCGCGCCGGGTCGGCCGGCCGGAAACGGCGCTGTCCATTCCAAGGAGCGCCGGCGTGCTGGTCGGCATCCGGCTGGAGCCCGCAACGATCCGGGTCGTCACCACCACCCTCGCCGGCGAGGTGCTCGGCCATTGCCAGCTTCCGGGCAGCCTGGACATGAAGGCGGCGCTGGTCACCCTGCGCAAGGCGGTCGATCGCGAGATCGCGGAGATCGGCGAGACCTGGTCGTCGGTCCGGGCCCTGGGCGTGGGCATACCCGGACTGATGGACCGGAACGGCACCCTGATCCTGGCGCCGAACCTCGGTTGGCGGGACGTGCCGATCCGCGCCATGCTGGAGGAGATCTTCGACTGTCCGGTCGAGGTCGACAACGACACCAAGGCCGCCGCCATCGCCGAGCGCCTGTTCGGGCTGTGCCGGGAGACGGACGATTACGTCTATCTGACCGGCGACTCGGGTGTCGGCGGCGCGCTGGTGCTGGGCGGCCGCGTCTATCGGGGCGCCGGCGGTTTCGCCGGGGAAATCGGGCACACCAAGGTCTCGCCGGAGGGGAGGCGATGCGGCTGCGGCCGGCGCGGTTGCCTGGAGACCTATGTGTCGGAAGCCGCGATCCTGCGTACCCTGGCGGACCGGGGCATCGACGCGGCCGACATCGGCGCCGTCGCCGGCTTGGCGGCGGAGGGCCGGGCGGGGGTCCGGGAGCTGCTGGACGAGGTCGCGCGGCACCTGGGATTTGCCCTGTCCAACATCGTCAACATCCTCAATCCGGGGCTGATCGTCCTGGGCGGCAACCTGGCTGTCGTCGGCGCCCATATCGTGCCCGGCCTGGAGCGGGCTATTGCCGAGCATGCGCTCGGCCCGCCCGCGGCGGGCGTCAGCGTGCGGGTTTCGCCCCTGGGCGAGGATGCCGTCCCGATGGGCGGCATCGCCCTGGCCCTCGACGGGTTCCTGGCGCCTCCCCGCCTGTCGATCGCGCGCGGCTGACGCCGGGCGTCACACCGCCATCACGGGCACATGGTCCGGCACGATCAGTTCGGCCTCGGTCGCCGCCAGCACCTCCGCGACGGTGACGCCGGGTGCCGTCTCCCGCAGCTCCGGACCGTCATCGGTAAAGCCGATCACCGCCATGTCGGTCACCACCAGGCTGACGCGCCGCACCGACGTGAGCGGCAGGGTGCATTCCCGAAGGATCTTCGGGGCGCCCTTGGCGGTGTGGGTCATCGCGACGATCACCCGCTTGGCTCCCGAGACCAAGTCCATGGCCCCGCCCATGCCGGGGATCATCTTGCCCGGGATCATCCAGTTGGCGAGCCGCCCCAGCCGATCGACCTGGAGGCCGCCGAGCACCGTGACGTCCAGGTGGCCGCCGCGGATCAGGCCGAACGACATGGCGCTGTCGAACGCCGCGGCCCCCGGCAGGGCGGTGACGAAGCCGCCGCCCGCGTCGGTCAGGTCCGGGTCCTCCATGCCGTCGGGCGGCACCGGACCCATGCCGAGCAGTCCGTTCTCCGACTGGAAGAACACCGTGACGCCGGCCGGCAGGTGGTTGGACACCCTGGTCGGCATGCCGATGCCCAGGTTGACCAGGGTGCCCGGCTTCAGCTCCTGGGCCACCCGCTTGACGATGATGGTCTGCGCGTCCATGGCTCAAGCCCCCCGGTTCAGCAGGTAATCCACCAGAACGCCCGGCGTGCGGACGCTGTCGGGCGGAATCACGCCGATCGGCACGATATCCTCGGCATCGACGATCACCACGTCCGCGGCCATCGCCATGATCGGGTTGAAGTTCTGGGCCGTCAGCGAATAGGCGAGATTGCAGGCGTAGTCCGCCTGCTTGGCGTGGACGATCGCGAAGTCGGCGCGCAGCGGGAGCTCCAGCAGGAAGGGCTCGCCGTTCACCTCGATCCGCGTCTTGCCCTCCTCCACCGCCGTGCCCAGGCCGGTGCGGGTCAGTATGCCGCCCAGGCCGAAGCCCCCGGCGCGGACCCGCTCGGCCAGCGTGCCCTGCGGCACCAGCTCGACCGCGAGGTCCCCGGCGATCATCTGCCGCTGGGTCTCGGGGTTGGTGCCGATATGGCTGACGATGACCTTCGACAGGGCGCGAGCGTCGACCAGCTTGCCGATCCCGATCCCCGACCGCGCGGTGTCGTTGGCAATGACGGTCAGGTCGCGCCGGCCCTGGCGCACCAGCTCGTCCATGATCCGCTCCGACGTGCCCACCCCCATGAAGCCACCGACCATCAGGCTGGCTCCGTCGGGAATCCGGGCGACGGCGTCCTCGATCTTGATGCCCTTCATGGTCACGCCGCCTCCGATCGGTCGCCGCCCGAGAGGACTTCGGCCATGCGGGCGAGCATGGCGACGGTCCGCTCCTCCATCTCCTCGCGCGGGCCGGCGACGGCTTCCACGACCGCCAGGGCGCGGCTGGCATCGTCCGGATCGGACAGCAGCACCGGGAGCGTCGCCAGCGCCTGCGCGGGCTCCAGCTCGATGATCAGGGTCTGCTCATGGATGATCTGCTTGAGGCCCTCCGCCGGGAACCCGGCGAAGGCGGGGTCCTCCTTCAGCAGGCGGTCGGCGCGCTCCAGCCGGCTGCGCCGGACCGTGCCGCGGGCGTCGGCCAGCAGCAGCATCATGCGGACGACCGCGTGGGCGTAACCGCCCTCTGCGATCCCGTCCAGGACGATGCGGATCTCCGGCGCGTCGCGCAGGTCCCGGCTCGCCGGCGAGCCGCCCTGCCCTGCCCCTTCGGCCGGAAGCAGGCCGTGCAGACTGCCGTAGATCAGGCGGAAAGCGGCCTCCCGGGCGCTGTCGCGCATGTCCCGGTAGGTGTCGAGCGTCTGGGCGATGCTGTCGGATACGGCGCGCTCCACCGTCAGGAAGGGATTGCCCGGCTTGACCGGCCGCCGGGCGGCGCGGACCGCCTCGGCCAGAGGGGCCACCGGCCACAGGGCCGGGTTCGCGTCGCTCAGCACCGTGCGCTGGGAGCGGAGCGGATGCAGGGCGCGGCGCAGCTTGGCCGAGTTCTCGTCGGTCACCGCCCTGACGAGGGGCCGGACCATGCCGGTATAGAACCGCTCGGTGACTTCCGAGACATGGGCGGCTGCCTCGAACGCGCGCTCGTCGTCGCGCCCGTCGCTGTCGAGCTTCAGAATGTCCTCGATCTCCCGTTCGGCCAGCGCCACGCTGTAGCGCACCTCGCCGTCCACCACGCTCTTCTCGGTGATGACGATCTCGTACAGGCCGGGAGCCGCGGTCTCGATGAACTGGAGCGTGCTGACGATCTCCGTGTGTTCCTTGCGAGCGATCTTACCCGACACGAAGATGCCGAGATGGCCGACATCCTCGTGAAGCAGATACGCGATCACCTGACCGTTGGCCTTGATCTCCGCGGTGCTGGAATAGACGTCGGCGATCCAGTTCAAAGCCTGCTGCGGCGGCGTGATGTTGTCGCCGGCGGAGGCGAAGACGATGATCGGCGACCGGATATTCTTGATGTCGAAGTGGTTCTCCGCGTCGATCTCGACCCGGCCGGCGGCGAACTTGTTGCCGATGAACAGGTTGTTGACGATCCAGCGGATCTCCTCCTCGTTCATCAGGTAGAAGCCGCCCCACCAGCGCTCGAAGTCGAGGAAGCGCTTCTCCTCCGTGTCCACCTGGGAGAACAGGTTGTAGTATTTCTTCCAGAACGTATTGGCAGGGTTGAGGGATTCGAAGTTGAGCACGAGGTTGGCGCCGTCGAACCTGCCGTTGCCCAGGTCGGCCGCCAGCAGCGCGCCCCAGGAACCGCCGGAAAGGCCGCCGGTGTAGCGCATCGGGTTCTTGCCGCTGACGCCGGACCAGTAGGACAGCGGCGCGCCGTTGATCACGATCGGGCCGGTGATCTCCGGCTGGGAGGCGGCCAGCATCATGACCGCCCATCCGCCCTGGCAATTCCCCTCGATCACCGGCTTCGGCGCGTCAGGGTGGCGCTCGGCGACGGCCCGGACGAAGACCTGCTCGGCGCGGCAGACGTCGATGATGGTCTGGCCGGGCTCAGGCTCGGGGAAGAAGATCACGAAATAGACGGGATGGCCGGCGCGCAGCGCCACGCCGACCTGGCTTTCCATCTTGGAGCCGCCGATGCCCGCACCGTGCCCAGCCCGCGGATCCACGATGATGTAGGGCCGGGCCGCGGCGTCGATCTCAACGCCGGCCGGCGGGCGGATTTGCACCAGCGCGTAGTTGACCGGCCGCTCTATCAGGCGGCCGTCGACGACGATGTCGTACTCGAAAGCCAGGACCGGGGGCAGCCCCTTGCGCTCCATCTCCACGAAGCCGTTGCCGCGCTTCCGCAGGATGTCCAGGAAGATCACCTGGCGCTGCATGAGGTCCACCAGATAGTCGGAATAGGCGGCCATCAGGTTCCAGGGCGCCAGCGGCAACGCCGCCTGCTGCCGGGCGAACCCCGGAATCGGAAACAGGGTGTCGAACTTCAACCCGGTCATCGTCGCTGCTCCGTAAGGCCTCGTCTTGAAGGCCGGGACGGTATCAATGCGACATGTCGGGTCGGTTACAGTTCAGATGGATTTGAATGACATTGCAGGGGTCGCGGCTTAATGCCACGGCGATGTCCAAGCCCGTCAGTGGAGCCTCTCCGGATCGGCGTCGAAATCGGTCTCGATCTCCGCTTCCGGATCGTTGGCCTCGACCCTATAGACCCCGCCCAACCAACGGTTCAGGTCCACGTCGGCGCATCGGGGCGTGCAGAACGGTTTGTACTGTGGATCGGCCGGCCGCCCGCAGATCGGGCAGGCCGGGAGCCGGCGGGGCTTTGGGGAAATCTCGCTCATGGGGTGAGAAGTTGTTATGCCTGTCCGAGATTCCAAGACGGCCGGTTCACGCGCCGGCCCGGAGTCCCAGCATGGCCTCCCGCGTCCGGGGCCATGGCTGCGGCAGCTTCATCGCCCGCGCCAGTTCCAGCAGCAGGGGCGGCCGCAGCCTCGCCCGCGCCAGCGCCTGGGCGTCGCCCAGCACGTCGGGCGCCGCTCCCCTGATCAGCGTCATGCCCCCGTGCAGGATCGCGATGTCGTCCGCCCAGGCATAGGCGAGGTCGACGTCGTGGGTGGAGAGGACCAGCGTCATTCCCTGCGCGGCAAGCCCGTCCAGGACAGACATCAGGCGCGCGACGCCGTCGGCATCCAGCCCGGCGGTGGGTTCGTCCAGCAGAAGCACCTCCGGCCGCATCGCCAGGGCGCCCGCGATGGCGACGCGCCGCTTCTGGCCGAAGCTGAGCATGTGGGTCGGGCGGTCGGCCAGATCCGAAATGCCCAGGTCGGCCAAGGCACCGTCCACCCGCCGGCGCACCTCCGCTTGCGCCAGGTCCAGGTTGAGCGGCCCGAAGGCGACGTCGCGGGCGACCGTCGCGGCGAAGATCTGGTCGTCCGGATCCTGGAGCACCAGCGCCACCCGGCTGCGCCAGTTGCGGAGCGATCGGCGGTCGTATCCCGCCGGCGATCCATCGAGCAGCACGCGCCCGCCGCGCGGCTTCAGGGTGCCGTTCAGGTGCAGGAACAGGGTCGTCTTGCCGCAGCCGTTCGGCCCCAGCAGGGCCAGCTTGCGCCCGCGCCCGACGGCGAGGTCGAGGCCGCGCAGCGCCTCGATGCCGCCGGCATAGTCGTAGCGGAGCGCCTGCGCCTCCAGGATCATCCGCCCCTCCGCACCAGCAGCGCCGCCGACGCGACGCCGAGCGGCAGCGCCGCCCCCGCCAGCAGGCGCCAGACCGAAGGCACGCGGTCGTCGCCCGGCTGCGGCAGGTCGCTGCCAAGCCCTCGCGCCGCCATCCCGATCTCCAGCCGCCGCCCGCGGGCGAGGGAGCGCTGGAACAGGCTTCCCGCCAGCCAGCCGGCCGAGCGCAGGCTGCGCCGGGGGCCGTCGTAGCCGAGGCGGCCGATCTGGGCCTGCCGGCCGGTGGCGGCGCAATCCAGGAAGACGAAGATCAGCCGGTAGGTCAGCAGCATCAGGTCACGCACCAGCCGCGGCACGCCCAGCCGCCCCAGCAAGGGCATCAGGTCGGCGACCGGCGTCGTCAGGATCAGGAAGACGAGGCAGGAGGTAGCCGCCAGCGACCGCACGGTCACGGCGGCCGCCGCCTCCAGCCCCCCGGGCGCCAGACCTACATGCAAACCGTCGGAAACATCGACCGCCAGCGCCAGCACCGGCGCACCGGTCAGCAGGAAGCCCAGCGGGACCGCGAGCGTGCCGAGCACGGCTCCCGCCGGCACGCCCGCGCCGAGGATGGTCAGTGCCAGCATGGCAGCGATCGAAAGCGGCGCCGCGGGCCAGGGCGGCAGGACCAGGGTCACCATCAGCATGCCGAACGCGGGCAGCAGCTTTTCCAGCGGGTGGAGATCGTGCCAGCGATTGGTCCAGGCGTGGCGGTCAATCGCCAGCATGAAGCTCCGTCCGCCGATCCTCCGGCCGGCCCTCGCGCCGTCCCCGCCGAAGACCGACATAATAGCCGAGCAACCCGGCGCCGAGCGCCGCCTGCAGCGAGAACAGCAGGCTCTCGATCTCGCCGCTGGGCGGCTCCCACAGGGGCTCGAACCAGGGCTGGTACCCCCCCTGGTCGATCAGGTCCTGCGCCTGCCCATCGGAGCCGGAGAACTCGGCATTGCCGACGACCAGAAGCGGCAGGACCACGATGGCGGCGGCGGCCAGGAGAAGAATCGCGTTGCGGCCTCTCATTTCGCCCCCATCGCCTTGGTTCCGAACGCCAGCGCGGACAGCTCGTCGCGGCTGTACTGAACCAGCAGATTGACCACCACGACCGTCAGGATCCCCTCCACCACCGCGAGCGGAACCTGGGTGATCGCGAAGATCGACAGGAACTTGGCCAGCGCCCCGCCGAAGCCGGTCACCGGGTCGGGAAAGGCAAGAGCCAACTGGACGGAAGTCGTGCAGTAGGTCGCCAGGTTGCCGAGCGCCGCGGCCAGGAAGACCGCGAAGCTCCTGCCCAGGCCGGCGGCCAGCCGCCAGACGCCGTAGGCGACCCAGGGGCCGACGATCGCCATGGAGAAGACGTTGGCGCCCAGCGTGGTCAGCCCACCGTGGGCCAGCAGCAGCGCCTGGAACAGCAGGACGATGGTGCCCAGCACCGCCATGGCGTTCGGCCCGAAAAGGACGGCGCCCAGGCCGACGCCGGTCGGGTGCGAGCAGCTTCCCGTCACCGACGGGATCTTCAGCGCCGACAGCACGAAGGCGAAGGCGCCGGACGTCGCGAGCAGCAGCTTGGTCTCGGGATGGTCATCGACCACGCGCCTGATCCGGCGGACGCCGGCGACGACGAACGGCGCCGCGGCCACCATCCAGGCCGCGGCATGGAGAGGCGGCAGGTAGCCTTCCATGATATGCATTGAACTGATAACCCCCTTTTTCGACAAAAGGAGGTGCATGGATGAAGCGCCCACTGAGCCCGGCGACAAGGATGCCGCCGACCTGGCTGGCCTTCCTCCCGGTGCACCCCGCCCGGACATACGGCTCTTCCGGTGACGGCAGGTCTCCTGGCTCGCAGGTCCCGGTCGGACGCCGATGCCTTCCCGGCCCGTTTCCGGGCCAGTGGCTTGATGCCGGCGCAGACTCGCTGCTTACAGTTGCGGGGGCAGCCACGGATTAGGTCCCCTGGGGGGTCCGCCGCACCGTGTTCCCTATTAATCCCCCTCGACTCTCGCTCGGGGGAACCTGTCACCGGGAATGAAGCTAGAGGGCAAAGCATTCGCCCGTCAAGCTTCCGTGTTTCACGCGCCCTTTACCGCCCGCCGGTGTCAGCGGCGCAGCAGGACCGACGCCGCCTCGTCCCGGGCCTCCCACCCCGCCCGCTCCAGCTCGGGATCGATATGCTCCTCGACCGGCAGGCCGACGCACAGATAGGCCACCAGGGACCAAGTGGGCGGCACCTCCAACGCCTGCCGGACGGATTCCGGATCGAGTATCGACACCCAGCCGGCACCGATCCCGTAAGCCCGCGCCGCCAGCCAGAAGCTGAAGACGGCGGTGACGGTGGAATAGCGCAGCATTTCCGGCATGGTGCGCCGGCCGAGGCCGTGACCGCGCGTGGTCTCGTCGTCGTTGAACACGGCGATCTGCACCGGCGCGTCGTTCAGTCCTGCCAGCTTCAGCGTGGCATAGAGCCGGGCGCGATCGCCCGTGTAGCCGCCCAACGCCTCGGCGTTGCAGCGCTCGAAAGCCCCACGGACGGCGGCACGGCGCCCGGGATCGTCGACGCGGACGAACCGCCAGGGCCTGCTGTAGCCGACCGACGGCGCCAGCGCCGCGACCTGGACCAGCCGCTCGATCAGGGCGTCGTCGATGGCATCGGTCCGGAAACGGCGCACGTCGCGGCGCCAGCGGAACAGATCTTCCAGCCGTTCCTGAAAACCCACATCGAAAGTCGGGACTTTCTTCATGCCGGGAAGATGAACGAGCCGAGGGCGTCGCGCAAGCGTGCCGCCCCTGCGGCATCGGGCGGCAGTCCGAACCTCAGCCAGTCCGGCCGCGCCTCGAAAGGGCGGGCCAGGATGCCGGAGCGGCCAAGATGCTCGAACAGGGCGGCGGCATGGGCGGTGCGGGTCAGGCGGTAGAGGTCGGTCCCGCCGACGATTTCCAGCCCATGCGCCCGTAGCAATCCATCCAGGTCGCGCGCGGCCAAGGCTAGGCGGTCGCGGGTCGCCTCGATCCAGTCCCGGTCGGCCATGGCCGTGGCACCGACCTCCAGCGCCGGCCCTCCGACCGCCCAGGGTCCCAGGTGATCCTCCAGCGCAGACACCAGGCCGGCAGGGCCGAGCGCGAAGCCAAGGCGAAGCCCGGCGAGCCCGAAGAACTTGCCGAAAGAGCGCAGAACGCAGAGGCCGGGCCGACCGGCGGCCGAGGCGACGCTGATTGCCGGCGCCACGTCGGCGAAAGCCTCGTCCACCACGAGCAACCCGCCCCGCGCGGCCTGCCGTTCGGCAAGTGCAAGGAGTTGGTTCGGTTCGACCTGCCGGCCGTCCGGATTGTTGGGGTTGGTCACTATGACGCAGTCGGCATCGGCAGCCTCGTCGAGCGTTTCGCTCACCGCGACATCGTGGCCGGCGAGGCTCCAGCAGCGGGCGTGCTCGGCATAGGTGAAGCCCAGGATCGCCGCCCTGCCACGCGGCATCAGCCGGGGCACCGCCTGGATCAGCGCCTGCGACCCCGGAGCCGCCACGATGGCGGCGGGGTCCGCGCCGAAATAGCGGCCAGCGGCGGCGAGGAGCCGGTCGAGCGCGTCCCGGTCGGGCAGTCGAGTCCAGGCGTCGGGACCCGGCGCGGGGACCCGGATGGGCCAGGGATTGATGCCGGTGGACAGATCCAGCCACCCCTGCTTCGGGCGGCCGAATCGGGCCTCGGCCCGGGCAAGGCCGCCGCCATGGTCGCGAACCCGCGCCGGAACCGGCGCATTGTGGATTGACGCTGATGCGGGGGGACCGTAAGACTGCTGACCCATGGACATTGGTTCCTTTGCGTCCCCGTTCGGGCGCGAGGTGAAAAGGGAACACGGTGCGGCCGGGCTGTAAAGCCGTATGCCAAATCCGTGGCTGCCCCCGCAACTGTGAGCAGTGAGTCGGTTCCGATTTCACGCCACTGGCCCAGATCGCGGGCCGGGAAGGCAACGGCCCCGACGGCGACCTGCAAGCCAGGAGACCTGCCGGTGTCACTCGCAACAACAAGGGACCGGGCGGGGTGCACCGGTGAGAGAGGAACGATGAACGCGATCGCCAAACCCTCCCAGGGACCGGCACAGGCTTCTTCCGAAAAGCTCGGCGTCATGCTGTGCGGCCACGGCAGCCGCGACACCGGCGCCGTCCAGGAGTTCGCCGTCGTGGCCGGCCAGCTCCGCGCCAAGCTGCCGTTCGACGCGGTGGAGTACGGCTACCTGGAATTCGCCAAGCCGATCATCCGCGACGGCCTGGACAAGCTGCGCGCCAAGGGCGTCACCAAGGTGCTGGCGATCCCCGGCATGCTGTTCGCCGCCGGCCACGCGAAGAACGATATTCCCTCGGTGCTGAACGCCTATCAGGCGCAGAACGACGGCATGACCATCCATTACGGCCGCGAACTGGGCATCGACCTGAAGATGCTGCGCGCCGCCGGCGACCGGGTTGCCGAGGCGCTGGCCCTGGCCGGAGGCGACGTTCCGCGGCACGAGACGCTCCTGATGGTGGTCGGCCGGGGTTCGTCCGACCCGGACGCCAACTCCAACGTGGCGAAGGTTACTCGCATGCTGTGGGAGGGGATGGGCTTCGGCTGGGCCGAGACATCCTATTCCGGCGTGACCTTCCCGCTGGTCGAGCCGGGGCTGGAGCATGCGGCGAAGCTGGGCTACCGGCGCATCGTGGTGTTCCCGTATTTCCTGTTCACCGGCATCCTGGTCCGGCGGATCTACGACTATGCCGACGCCGTGGCGGCCCGTCATCCCAACATCGAATTCATCAAGGCCGGCTATCTCAACGACCACCCAATGGTGCTGGAGACCTTCTCGGACCGCGTCACCGAGATCCTCGAGGGCACCGGCAATATGAACTGCCAGATGTGCAAGTACCGCGAGCAGGTCCTGGGTTTCGAGGCGGAGGTCGGCCTGCGCCAGGAAAGCCACCACCATCACGTGGAGGGCATCGGCACCGGAGAGGCGCACGGTCATGACCACGGTCACGGTCATGACCACGGGCATCACCATCATGACCACGGGGACCATCACCACGCCCACGGACATAATCACGCGCATGGGCACGGCCATTCCCACGACCATGGCGGCGCCGGGCACCATCATCATCCCTACCCCCATGCCGACCATCCGCTGGGGCCGAGAAGCATGACGAAGCAGGCTCGCGACTGATCCGGTGATGGACTATCTGCGTGACCCGGCGGAGATCTACCGCCGCTCCTTCGCGATGATCGCGGAGGAGGCGGACTTGGCCGGCCTGCCGCCCGACGTGGCCGAGTTGGCGACCCGCCTGATCCACGCCTGCGGCATGGTCGATCTGGTCCGCGACCTCGCCTGGAGCCCGGACGTGATGTCGGCCGGCCGGGCTGCGCTGGCTGCGGGGGCCGTCGTCCTGACCGATGCCAGCATGGTCGCCTCCGGCATCATGGCGTCGCGCCTGCCGGCCGGCAACCCGGTGCTGTGTACCCTGGCCGAACCTGCCGTGCCGGCCCTGGCCGCCGGGCTCGGCACTACCCGGTCCGCCGCCGCCCTGGATCTCTGGCTGCCGCACATGGAAGGGGCGATCGTCGCGATCGGCAATGCCCCGACCGCCCTGTTCCGCCTGCTGGAACTGCTGGACGCCGGAGCGCCCCGCCCGGCGGTGATCCTGGGTTTTCCCGTGGGGTTCGTCGGCGCCGCCGAATCCAAGGCCGAGCTGGCCGCCGACCCGCGCGGCGTTCCCTTCGTCACCGTCCGCGGCCGGCGCGGCGGCAGCGCCATGGCGTCGGCCGCGGTCAATGCGCTCGCGATCGGGGCTTCGGCATGACAGGCTCCGCCGGGGCGTGGCTGTCCGTCGTCGGCATCGGCGAGGACGGATTGGACGGCGTGTCTCCGGCCGGCCGCAGGCTGATCGATGCCGCCGTGGTGCTGATGGGCGGTGAGCGCCACCTCGCCATGATCCCCGGCGACGGGCGCGAGCGGCTGGCCTGGCCGTCACCCTTCAGCGAGGGAGTCGAGCGGCTGATCGGCCTGCGCGGGCGCAGGGTCTGCGTGCTGGCGAGCGGCGACCCCATGGACCACGGCATTGGCGCCACCCTGTCGCGCCGGGTTGCCGCCGGTGAGATGATCGTCATCCCGGCACCGGGAGCCTTCGCCCTGGCCTGCGCCCGGATGGGCTGGGCGCGGGCGGAGGTCGAGACGCTGTCGCTCCACGGTCGTCCGGCGGCCTTGCTCCATGCCCATGTCCAGCCCGGCGCCCGCCTGCTGATCCTGTCCCAGAACGGCGGTACGCCCGGGAAGGTCGCCGATCTGCTGCGGCAGCGCGGTTACGGGGACAGCCGGATCACTGTGCTGGAGCATCTGGGCGGCCCCCTCGAACGGCGGCGGGAATGGGCCGAAGCGGACGAGTACGCCGATCTGAACACGATCGCGGTCGAGTGCGTCGCCGGTCCCGGCGCGCCGCTGCTGCCGCGCACGCCGGGGCTGCCGGACGAAGCCTTCCACCACGACGGGCAATTGACCAAGCGGGAGGTCCGGGCGGCGACCCTGGCGGCCCTGGCGCCGGTTCCCGGACAGGTGCTGTGGGACGTGGGGGCCGGCTGCGGCTCCATCGCTCTGGAATGGATGCGCCATCACCCCACCTGCCGCGCCGTCGCGATCGAGCCGCGCGGCGACCGCCTCGCCCTGATCGCGGCGAACGCCGAGGCGCTGGGCTGTCCCCTGCTCTCCATCATCGAGGGCAAGGCGCCGGCGGCCCTGGCCGGGCTTCCTTCCCCTGACGCGGTCTTCATCGGCGGCGGCATCACGGCACCCAGCCTGTTCGAGACTTGCTGGGAAGCGTTGTCCCCCGGCGGCCGGCTGGTCGCCAACGCCGTCACCATCGAGGGCGAGCAGGTGCTGACCAGGGCCTATGCCCGGCTGGGCGGCAGCCTGACCCGCATCGCTATCTCCAGGGCCGAACCGGTCGGCCCGTTTTCCGGCTGGCGTCCCCTGATGCCGGTCACCCAACTGGCGCTGAACAAGACATGAGCGGAACCCTCTACGGCCTGGGTGTCGGGCCGGGCGACCCGGAGCTGATCACCCTGAAGGCTTTGCGCCTGCTGCGGTCCTCCCCCGTCGTCGCATACCCGGCTCCGGAACATGGCGACAGCCTGGCCCGCGCCATCGTTGCCGGTCACCTGCCCGGCGGGCAGACCGAAGTGGCGATCCGCATGCCCATGCTGGTCGAGCGCTTCCCGGCGCAGGAAGTCTACGACCGCGCGGCGGCGGAGTTGGGCGACCATCTGGCGGCCGGGCGCGACGTCGCCGTGCTGTGCGAGGGCGATCCCTTCTTCTACGGCTCGTTCATGTACCTGTTCGGCCGCATGGCGGAACGCTTTCCGGTGCAGGTGGTGCCGGGCGTCTCCTCCCTGACCGCCTGCGCTGCCGCCCTGGGAGCGCCGCTCGCAGCCCGGAACGACGTGCTGACCGTGCTTCCCGCCCCACTTCCGGCCGACCTGCTGCGCGAGCGCCTCGCCCAGACCGACGCCGCCGCGATCATGAAGCTGGGGCGTCATTTCGCCAAGGTGAGGGACGTGCTGGAAGAGCTGGGCCTTGCCGGCCGGTCGCGCTACGTGGAGCGTGCCACCATGGCGAACCAGCGGCTGCTGCCGCTGGACCAGGTGGACGCCGATTCCGTTCCCTATTTCTCGATGGTGCTGGTCCACCGCCGGGGTGAGGCCTGGGCATGAGCGCACCCGTTTTCGTCGTCCTGTCGCAATCCGGGTTCGAGGTCGCGTCGGGCGCCCGGACCGTCCTGCCCGGCGCGGAGATCCACGGGCTCGCCCACCGGGTCGCCGGGGCGGACAGGAGTTTCTCCGCCACGCTCGACCATCTGCGGGCGCTGTTCGCGGCCGGCACGCCGATCATCGGCGTGTTCGCCGCCGGCATCCTGATCCGCGCGCTGGGTCCCGTCCTGTCGGACAAGCGCGCCGAACCTCCCGTACTGGCCCTGGCGGAGGACGGCAGCGCGGTCGTCCCGCTGCTGGGCGGCCACCATGGCGCCAACGACATGGCGCGCCGGCTGGCGGCGGCGCTGGGCATCGAGCCGGCCATCACGACCGCCGGAGACCTGAATTTCGGCGTGGCCCTGGACGAGCCGCCGGCCGGCTGGCATCTCGCCAACCCGGAGGACGCCAAGCCCTTCACCGCCGCCCTGATGGCGGGAGCGCGGGTCCGGCTGGAAGGCACGGCCCCCTGGCTGACCGCCACCCGCCTGCCCTTCTCGGCCGACGGCAGCCTGACATTGCGGGTCACGGAACAGGCCGAAGCCGGTTCCGAATCCTGCCTCGTCTATCATCCTCCCGTGCTGGCGGTCGGCGTCGGGTGCGAGCGCGGCGCTTCGGCGGAGGAAGTGACGGCGCTGGTGCGCGAAACCCTGGCCTCCGCCGGCCTGACCGAAGGGGCCGTTGCGGCGCTCTGCTCGATCGACGTCAAGATGGACGAGCCGGCGATCCATGCCGCGGCGGCCGATCTTGGTGTCCCGGTCCGCTTCTTCGACGCCGCCCGGCTGGAGGAGGAGGCCCCCCGCCTTGCCAACCCGTCCGACCTGGTGTTCCGCGAGGTCGGCTGCCACGGGGTCGCCGAAGGGGCGGCGCTGGCGGCGTCGGGCGGAACGCTGGCGGTGCCGAAGCGGAAGTCGGCGCGGGCGACCTGCGCCGTCGGGCTGGCGCCGGCGCCGCTCCACGCTGACACCATCGGGCGACGCCGCGGACGGCTCTCGGTCGTCGGGATCGGGCCGGGCAGCGACGGCTGGCGCACGCCGGAGGCGGACCGCTGGCTGGCAAGTGCCACCGACCTCGTCGGGTATCATCTCTATCTCGATCTCCTCGGCGATCTTGCGGCCGGCAAGCGGCGGCACGGCTATGAGCTGGGGGCTGAGGAGATGCGTGTGCGCGTCGCCCTCGACCTCGCGGCGGAGGGCCGCGACGTGGCCCTGGTCTCCAGCGGCGATGCCGGCATCTATGCCATGGCAACGCTGGTGTTCGAACTGGTCGAGCGCGAGGGACGGGCGGATTGGGCGCGGCTCGACATCGCGGTGACGCCCGGCATCTCGGCGCTCCAGGCGGCGGCGGCACGGGCCGGCGCTCCCCTCGGCCACGACTTCTGTACCATCTCGCTGTCTGACCTGCTGACTCCCTGGCCGGTGATCGAGCGGCGGATCCGCGCCGCTGCCGAGGGCGATTTCGTGATCGCCGTCTACAACCCGGTGTCGCGCCGCCGCACGGAGCAACTTCCCGCCATGAAGGCGGTCCTGCTGGAACACCGTCCCGCCGCCACGCCGGTGATCCTGGCCCGCAACCTGGGCCGGCCGGGCGAGACCATCGCCGTGACCACCCTGGCGGCCCTGGACGTGGCCGACGTGGACATGCTGACCCTCGTCCTGATCGGCTCCAGCGAGACCCGTGCGCTGCCGCGCGGCGATGGCGGCACCTGGGTCTACACCCCCCGCGGCTATGCCGCGAAGCATCCGGACGAAAAGCCCTCATGACGGTTCACTTCATCGGCGCGGGCCCCGGCGCCCCCGACCTGATCACGATCCGCGGGCGCGACCTGATCGCCCGCTGCCCGGTCTGTCTCTATGCCGGGTCGCTGGTGCCTCCCGAAGTGGTGGCCTATGCGCCGGAGGGCGCCCGGGTCGTGGACACCGCTCCCCTGACGCTGGACGACATCCTGGCCGAGATCGAAGCCGCCCATGCGGACGGCAAGGACGTGGCGCGGGTCCATTCCGGCGATCCCTCCCTCTACGGAGCGATCGGCGAGCAGATCCGCCGCCTGGACGCGCTGGGCATCCCCTACGACATCACGCCGGGGGTGCCGGCCTATGCGGCGGCCGCCGCCCTGCTGCGGACCGAGCTGACGCTGCCGGAGGTTTCGCAGACCGTCATCCTGACCCGCACGGCCATGAAGTCCTCGCCGATGCCGAACGCGGAGACGCTCGATATCCTGGGACGGTCGGGCGGAACCCTGGCGATCCATCTGTCGATCCGCAACATGACCAGGATCGTCGAGGAGCTGTCGCCCCACTACGGCGCCGATTGCCCGGTCGCGGTGGTCTATCGGGCGACCTGGCCCGACGAGCAGGTGATCCGCGGCACGCTGGCCGACATCCGGGAGAAGGTGCGTGAGGCGAAGATCACCCGCACCGCGCTGGTGATCGTCGGCCGAGTCCTGGCGGCGGAGGATTTCCGCGACAGCGCGCTCTACGACCCGGAGCATGTCCATGTGCTGCGGCCCGAGCGCAAGGTCCGGTGAAGCCACTCCAGCGCTTCCTCCGCGGTGCCGGCGCGGGGTCCGGCCGGCGGCGCGGGACGGCGGACCATGATGACCGGAATTCCCAACTCCCGCGCGGCGGTAAGCTTCGGCTGACTGGCACCGCCGCCGCTGTTCTTGGCGACCACGACGGTGATGCCGTGGTCGGCCAGCAAGGTCCGTTCGGCATCCAGGTCGAAGGGACCGCGCCCTGTCACCAGGACTATGTTGGGGCTCGGCGGTTCCTGCGGGTCGATCACCCGCGCCAGGAACCAGGCGTCGTCGCGGGATGCGAAAGGGCCGAGTTCCTGGCGGCCGACGGTCAGGAACGCGCGGGCACCGCTCGGCACCGCCGCCACGGCGGCTTCCATGTCGTCCACCTCGATCCAGCGGTCGCCGGGTCCGGCCACCCATTCCGGCCGCACCAGCGCCAGGCGGGGCACGCCGGCCTGCCGACAGGCCTCCTCCGCATTGCGGGAGATCGTGGCGGCGAAGGGGTGTGTGGCGTCGATGACGGCGGCGACCGCATTGTCCCTCAGATAGGCGGCCAGTCCCTCGGCACCGCCGAATCCGCCGATGCGGACTTCTCCCGGCAGGGCGGCCGGCGCGCGGGTACGGCCGGCCAGGGAGGTGACCACCGGCATGCCCTCCAGGCCGCGGGCCAGTTCCGCCGCCTCCGTCGTGCCGCCGAGGATCAGCACTTTGCCGGGAGGGGTAGAGGCGAAGCCGGCGCACCCTTCCAGCGCGCCCTTGCGGTCGAACACGAGGACCTCCACGTCGGTGCCGCATCCGCGCAGCGTGTCCAGCGCCACCGCCCGCGCCCGGTCCGCCACGAGGTCGGCAAGCGGAAGGCCGGCGGCGACCGCACGGGTCAGCACTTGGTTCGCGGTGTTGGAATGTCGGGTGCGTTCGATTTCGTCGGGCGAGGCGCCCAGTTCGGCCATTCGGTCGGCAAGCCAGTTGAAATCGACCTGACTGCGGCCCGAATGGAGGTCCAGGAAACCCTGGGCCATTTTAGACAACTTGCCGAAACCGCCCGCGATTGTCAAGCGCGGCACGGGATGACGGCGCAGATACTTCAGCATTCCGCCGGCGAAATCCCCCATGTCGAGCAGCGCCAGATCGGACAGCCCGTGGAGCCGCTGGACCGCCTGTTCGGAGGTGGAGCCGGTCGAGCCTGCGACATGGTCGATCCCGTTGGCCCGCGCCACGTCGATCCCACGGTGTATGGAGTGGATCCAGGCCGAGCAGGAGAACGGCACCACGATGCCGGTGGTGCCCAGGATCGACAGCCCGCCGACGATGCCGAGGCGGGGGTTCCAGGTCTTGAGCGCGATCTCGGCACCGCCTGGAATCGAGACCTCGATCACCACGTCGCCCGCGTCGCCATGGGCCGCCGCCAGCTCGGCCACCGCCTCCGACATCATGCGGCGGGGAACGGGGTTGATCGCCGGCTCGCCGGGCGGGATCGGCAATCCCTCCTTGGTGACGGTCCCGACGCCCTCGCCGGCCCGGAACGTGACGCCGGTTCCCGGAGCGCCGCGGCCGACGGTCGCGATCACCAGGGCGCCGTGAGTCACGTCGGGATCGTCGCCGGCGTCCTTGACCACGCCGGCGGCGCAGCGATCGGGGCCAAGCGCCTCCCAGGCCAGGGCGAAGGCGGGTGTTTCCCCGCCCGGCAGGCGGATCGTCACGGGGTCCGGGAACTCGCCGGTGAGCAGCGCCGCGTAGGCCGCGCGGGTGGCGGCGGTGGCGCAGGCTCCGGTCGTCCAGCCACGGCGCAGGGGACGATCGGGGACGTCTTCCGGTTTGTCGGTCATGGCGTGGCTTATAGACGCGGTGTAAAGTGGCGGCAATGATCCCCTCATCCTCACCCCTCCCCTTCCCCGAGTTCGAACCCGGCTGGGTCTGGCTCGCGGGCGCCGGCCCGGGAGACCCCGGCCTGCTCACCCTCCATGCCTGGCACGCGCTGCGCCACGCCGACGTGATCGTCTATGACGCGCTGGTCGGGCCGGACATCCTGGGCATGGCGCAGCCCGAAAGCCGACTGGAGTTCGCCGGCAAGCGCGGCGGCCGGCCGTCGCCCAAGCAGCCCGACATCTCCCGCCGGCTGGTCGAACTGGCGCGGCAGGGCCTGCGCGTGCTGCGCCTGAAGGGCGGCGATCCCTTCGTGTTCGGGCGCGGCGGCGAGGAAGCGCTGATGCTGGTCGAGCACAAGGTGCCGTTCCGCGTGATCCCCGGCATCACCGCCGGGATCGGCGGCCTGGCCTATGCCGGCATCCCCGTGACCCACCGCGACCGGAACCATGCCGTGACCTTCATGACCGGGCACAGCGCCTCCGGGCTGGTGCCGGACACGATCGACTGGACCGCCGTGGCGCGCGGCTCGCCGGTGATCATCATGTACATGGCGCTGAAGCACCTTGCCCTAATCGCGGACCGCTTCATGGAGGCCGGGCGCCCGCGCGACCAGGCGGTCGCGATCGTGACCAACGCGACCCTGCCGAACCAGCATGTGCTGGAGACGACGCTGGAGCGCGCGGCATCGGACGTGGCGGAGCACGGCATCGAGCCGCCGGCCATGGTGGTGGTCGGGGACGTGGTGCTGCTCCGGCCGGCGCTGGACTGGCTGGGCGCCCTGTCCGGCCGCATCCTGACCACCAGCGGCGTGGCTGGCTGAGGCCGTGGCGGCACCGGGGCTCGTGCTGGCGGCTCCCGCCTCGGGCAGCGGCAAGACCGTCACGGTCCTGGCGCTGCTGAGGCATTTCAGCCGGTCCGGCGTGGCGGTGGAGTCGCGGAAGGTCGGGCCGGATTATATCGACCCCCTGTTCCACGCGGCGGCCAGCTGCAGGCCCTGCCTGAACCTGGACCCCTGGGCGATGAGCCCGGCCACGCTGGCGCGGCTGGCGGAGGCCGACGCGGAGCTGCTGGTGGTCGAGGGTGTGATGGGCCTTTACGACGGAGCGGCGGACGGCTCCGGCTCGACCGCGGACCTGGCGGCGCTCGCGGGATGGCCGGTCGTGCTGGTGGTGGACGCCAAGTCCCAGGCACAGTCGGTCGCGGCGTTGGTCCATGGCTTCGCCAGCTTCCGGCGGGACGTGACGGTCTCGGGAGTGATCCTGAACCGGGTCGGCAGCACCCGGCACGAGGCCCTGCTGAGGGCCGCCCTGGAACCGCTCGGAATCCCCGTGCTGGGCGCCCTGCCCAAGCTGGAGGCGCTGGAGCTGCCCGACCGCCACCTGGGGCTGGTGCCTGCCGGGGAGCATGCGGGGCTGGACGCCTTCCTGGACCGGGCGGCGGATGCCGTGGCCCGGCATGTGGATACCGCGGCCCTGCGCCGGCTGGCGCGACCGGCGGCGTTCCCGGCGGAGGCAGGGGGTGCGCCGCTGCCGCCGCTTGGGCAGCGTATCGCCGTCGCCCGCGACGAGGCCTTCGTCTTCGCCTATCCCCATCTGCTGGCGTCCTGGGCCGGTCAGGGCGCCGAGCTGATGCCGTTCTCTCCCCTGGCGGACGAGGCGCCGGACAGTCGGGCCGACGCGGTCTTCCTGCCCGGCGGCTATCCGGAACTTCATGCCGGGCGGCTCGCCGGGGCCGCGCGGTTCCTGGGCGGCACCAGGGCAGCCGCAGAGCGCGGGGCCGTCGTCTATGGGGAATGCGGCGGCTACATGGTGCTGGGTAGGGCGTTGGAGGACGGCGACGGAGTCCGGCACGCGATGGCCGGGCTGCTGCCGCTTGAGACGTCCTTCGCCAAGCGCCGGCTGCACCTGGGCTACCGCGAAGCCGTGGCGGTTTCGGCGACGCCGTTCGGCTCCGCCGGTACGGTGCTGCGCGGGCACGAGTTCCACTATGCCAGCATCACGGCGGAGGAGGCCGACCCGCCGCTGTTCAGGGTCCGCGACGCGCGGGGCGACAAGCTGGGCGGCATGGGCGCCCGGCGCGGCACGGTGATGGGGTCGTTCCTCCATGTGGTGGACGTCCGGGAATGAACCAGGACGCCGTCCTCCTGCTGGCCCTGGGGATCGATGCGGCGTTCGGCGAGCCGGCCTGGATCTATGCCCGCCTGCCCCATCCCGTCGTCCTGTTCGGCCGGCTGGTCGGCCTGCTGGACCGGAATCTCAACCGCGATGGCTGGAAGCCGGCGGCGCGGCGGCTGGCGGGTGTCGTGGCGGCACTGCTGCTTCTGGCACTGACCGCCGGCCCGGCCTGGCTCGCCAGCCTGGCTTTCGAGGCCATGCCCTTCGGCTGGGTCCTGGAAGCCCTTCTGGCTAGCACGCTGATCGCCCAGCGGAGCCTTTACACCCATGTGGCGGCGGTGGCATCGGCGCTGGAGGGCGGGGGGCTGGCGGGCGGGCGGCGGGCGGTGTCCATGATCGTCGGGCGCGACCCGGAGAGCCTGGACGAGCACGGCGTCTGCCGTGCGGCCATCGAGTCCTGCTCGGAGAACTTCTCCGACGGCATCGTGGCGCCGGTCTTCTGGTTCGCGGTGCTGGGGTTTCCCGGGCTGGTAGCCTACAAGGCGATCAACACGGCGGACAGCATGATCGGCCACCGGACCCCGCGCCATCAAGCCTTCGGCTGGGCGGCGGCGCGGCTGGACGATCTGGTAAACCTGATGCCGGCGCGGCTGGCCGGCCTGTTCATCATTCTGGGCAGCGCCGTCGCCCTGCGGGGCAAGCGGCTGCGTCGCGCTCATGCGGCCTGGAAGACCATGCTGCGCGACGCCGGCAAGCACAAGTCGCCCAACGCCGGCTGGCAGGAAGCCGCCATGGCCGGCGCGCTGGGCCTCGCGCTGGCGGGGCCGCGCCGCTACGGGGCCGTCGTGGTGGACGATGCCTGGATGGGCGAAGGCGGCAGACGGGAGGCGACTTCCGAGGATATCCGCCGGGCGCTCCGCATCATGGCTGCCGCGTGCGGCCTTCAGGCCGGGCTGATCGCGACGCTGGCGTTCCTGCTATAGGGCGGGTTTCGTAGGTCGGCCTTCGCCGTCAGGCGAACGCCGACACCGCGCGCCAACGTTCCGGTATGCCGTCGGCGTTCGCCCTTCGGGCGAAGGCAGACCTACGAAATTGCGAACAACTCGTCCAGGTCCAGGTGGGTTTCCAGATGGCGGGCCAGCGCGTCCAGGGTGGTCTCGACGGTGTCCTCGTAGTTCAGCCCGCTCTCGGCGCGGTCGAGGATGGCGGAGAGGAAGGCGTGGCGAAACCCGTCCGCCGAAAACATTCCATGGACGTAACAACCGCCGATCCGGCCGTCCGGAGACACGGCGCCCTCGGGGCGGCCGGACAGGTCGAGAAGGGGCAGGTCCAGCGCGGGGCCTGTGGTCCGGCCGATATGCATCTCGTAGCCGCGCAGTTCCGCCCCGCTGGCGAGGTGCCGGCCGGTGACCTCGACCAGGGTCTTGGGGCCGTCCAGGATCGTTTCGATATCGAGAAGGCCGAGGCCGTCCACGGCGCCGGGAGCGCCCTCGGTGCCCGCAGGGTCGTCCAGGCGGCGGCCCAGCATCTGGAAGCCGCCGCAGATCCCGAGCACGTGTCCGCCCCGGCGGACATGGGCGGCGAGGTCGATGTGCCAGCCCTGGGCGCGGAGGAACTCCAAGTCGGGGATGGTCGCCTTGGTCCCGGGCAGAATGACGAGATCGGCGTCGCCCGGCAGCGGCCGGCCCGGCGGGATCATCTCGACCGTGACGTCGGGTTCCGCGCGCAGCGGGTCGAGGTCGTCGAAATTGGCGATCCGGGAGAGCTGGGGCACGGCGATCCGGATCGCGCGGCCTTCGGCTGATCGCCGCGAGGACAGGGCCAGGGCGTCCTCCGGCGGCAGCCGGTCGGCCTCTGCGAACCAGGGGACCACGCCGAGGCTGGACAGGCCGGTATGCTCGTGGATGATCCGCAAGCCGTCGTCGAACAGGCTGGCATCGCCGCGGAACTTGTTGATCAGGAAGGCCTTGAGCCGCGCCCGCTCGGCCGGCGGCAGCACCGCGCAGGTGCCGACGATGCTTGCGATCACGCCGCCGCGCTCGATGTCGCCGATCAGGACGACGGGCAGGTCGGCGGCCTCGGCGAAGCCCATGTTGGCGATGTCGCCGGCTCGCAGGTTGACTTCCGAAGCGCTCCCCGCCCCCTCCACCAGGATCAGGTCGGCGTCCCGGCCCAGGCGATGGAAGCTTTCCAGCACGGCGGGCATCAGCTCGCCCTTTCGGGTCTGGTACTCGCGGGCCTTCATGGCGCCGACCACGCGGCCCTGGACCACCACCTGGGCGCCGATGTCGGTCTGGGGCTTCAGCAGCACCGGGTTCATGTCGGTGACCGGCGCCACCCGGCAGGCCCGCGCCTGGAGCGCCTGGGCGCGGCCGATCTCGCCGCCGTCCGCCGTGACGGCCGCGTTGTTGGACATGTTCTGCGGCTTGAACGGCCTGACCCGGAGGCCCCGGTTCGTGAAGGCGCGGCACAGCCCGGCGACGATCATGGACTTGCCGACGTCGGAGCCGGTGCCCATGAACATGATTGCGTGCGTCAAAACTCGATGCCCGCCTGAGCCTTCACGCCGTCGCGGAACGGGTGCTTGACCATGGTCATCTCGGTCACGAGGTCGGCGATCTCCAGCAGCTCGTCCTTGGCGTTGCGGCCGGTCACGATGACATGGGTGTCCTCCGGCTTGGAGCGGAGGACCTCGATTACTTCCTCCAGCGGCAGGTAGTCGTAGCGCAGCACGATGTTGAGCTCGTCGAGCAGCACCATCTTGTAGGCCGGGTCGCGGATCAGGCTGACCGCCTGGTCCCACGCGGCGCGGGCGGCGGCGATGTCGCGCTGGCGGTCCTGGGTCTCCCAGGTGAAGCCCTCGCCCATGGTGTTGATGGTGACCTGGTCGGCGAAGCGCTCCAGCACGACCCGCTCGCCGGTTTCCCACTTGCCCTTGACGAACTGCACGATGCCGACCTTGAAGCCGTGGCCGATCCCCCGCATCACCATGCCGAGGGCCGCGGTGGACTTGCCCTTGCCCTTCCCGGTGTGGACGATCAGAAGCCCCTTCTCGAGGGTCTTGGTCGCGATCATGCGATCGCGGGCGGCCTTCTTCTTGGCCATCTTCTCGGCGTGCCGCGCGTTGATCTCTTCCTCGGTCATGCCTTCGGTCTTCATGGCGTCTCTCCCCGGCTCAGATTCTTCAGCGTATCGTAGGCGGCATTGGACTTCGGGCGCCACAAGCCGCGATCCTGCGCCTCGGCCAGCCGCTCCGCCATCTCGCGCAGTGCGGCGGGGTTGGCCCCGGCCATGAAGTCGCGGACCTGGGCGTCGGCCACATAGGCGTCGAACACCGCGTCGAAATGGTGGTCCCGGACGCACCGCGCGGTCGCGGCGAAGGCGAAGAGGTAATCGACGGTGGCGGCCAGCTCGAAGGCACCCTTGTAGCCGTGGCGCATGACCCCGGCGATCCATTTGGGATTGACCACCCGGCCGCGGACGACGCGGGCGATCTCCTCCTCCAGGGTCCGGACGCGGGGGCTTTCCGGGCGAGAGTGGTCGTTGTGGTAGACGGTCGGTGCCCGGCCCGACAGGGTCCGCACGGCGACGCTCATTCCGCCTTCGAACTGGTAATAGTCGTCGCTGTCCAGCAAATCGTGCTCCCGGTTGTCCTGGTTGTGCAGGACGGCCTGGACGGAGCCGAGCCGGGTTTCGAACAGGACCCGTTCCGGCGCTCCGTCCACCCCGCCGCCATAGGCGTAGCCGCCCCAGGCGAGATAGGCCTCGGCGAGGTCCTTCTCGGTTTCCCAGCCGCGCTCGTCGATCAGGGCCTGAAGGCCGGCGCCATAGGCTCCCGGCTTGGAGCCGAAGACCCGGTGGCCGGCCCGGCGCCGGGCAGCAGCGGGATCGACGCCGGCCTCCACCAGCGCCGCGGCGTCGGCCCGGACGCGGGCGGCCAGGGGGTTCACGTCGTCGGGTTCGTCCAGATCGGCGATCGCCCGGGCGGCGCTGTCCACCAGATCCATCTGGGCGGGGAAGGCGTCGCGGAAGAAACCGGAGACGCGGAGCGTCACGTCCACGCGCGGCCGGTCCAGCACGCCGGCCGGCATGATCTCGAACCCGGTCACCCGGCCCGTGCCGGTGTCCCAGGTTGGCCGGGCTCCCATCAGGGCCAGCGCCTGGGCGATGTCGTCGCCGCCGGTCCGCATGTTGGCGGTTCCCCAGGCCGATAGCGCCATGGTGCGGGGATAGTCGCCGTTCTCCTGGAGGTAACGATCGACCACGCGGGAGGCGGATTTCCAGCCCAGGTGCCAGGCGGCGGGCGTGGGCACGGCGCGGGTATCGACGGAATAGAAGTTGCGCCCGGTCGGCAGGACCTCCGGCCGGCCGCGGGTCGGGGCACCGGAGGGGCCGGGCTCCACGAACCGGCCGTCCAGCCCCCGCAGGAGGCCTTCCAGTTCGGCGGCGCCGCAGGCGGCGACGGTCGGCTTAAGGTCCGACAGGATGTAATCCAGGACGATGCCGGCGCGGGTCCATTCCGGCTCCGCAACGGCATCGCCGGCGACCAGCCGCCGGGCCAGTTCCTCCAGCCGTTCCACGGTGTCGCCGTGGCTGCGCCAGACACCGCCGGTGTCGAGGGCGGCCGGGCGCGGACCCGTCCAGGGCTCGGCCATGGCGCAATCCAGCGGATCGAAGCCCAACTCCAGGTCCGCCGCCAGCGCTCGGATCAGCGAGGCGTCCCGCCCCTCCCCCTTGCCGCGGGGTAGCCGGGTCAGCGCCACCAGCAGGTCGGTCAGCAGGCCGCCCTCGGGAGCCTCCCCGAAGACATGGAGGCCGTCGCGGATCTGGAGTTCCTTCAGCTCGCACAAATGGCTGTCGAGCTTCGCCAGGGCCTCCTGCGGCTCGTCGTCCCGGCTGACGCCGCAATCCACGTCCAGGCCGGTCGCGGCGCTGAGTTCAAGGATGCGCTCGCGCAGGACGGCGATGCGGCGCGGATCGACGCCGGCCGCCTCGTAATACTCGTCCACCAGCATTTCCAGCTCGCGGAGCGGGCCGTAGCTCTCCGCCCGGGTCAGCGGCGGGGTCAGGTGGTCGATGATGACGGCGGCGGCCCGGCGCTTGGCCTGGGTCCCCTCGCCGGGATCGTTGACGATAAATGGATAAAGGTGCGGGACGGGTCCCAGCGCCACTTCCGGAAAGCACTCCTCCGACAGGGCCAGCGACTTGCCCGGCAGCCATTCCAGATTGCCGTGCTTGCCGAAATGGACGACGGCGTGGGCGTCGAACGCCCGGCGGACCCAGGCGTAGAAGGCCAGGTAGGCGTGCGGTGGCACCAGGTCGGGGTCGTGGTAGGTCTTGGACGGATCGATCTGGTAGCCCCGCGCCGGCTGGATCGCGACGGCGACGTTGCCGAACCGGATCGCGGGCAGCAGGAACCGCCCGTCCCGCACGTACGGGTCCTCCTCCGCGGCGCCCCAGCGCCCCGTGACCGCGGTACGGACGGCTTCCGGCAAGGCCGCGAAGAACGTACGGTAGGCGCCCAGGGACAGCGTCTCGGAGACCGTGCGCCGGTCCAGCGCTGACAGGTCGTTGGTCACGCCGGCGCCGATCCGCTCCATCAGCGCGGCGGAATCCGGCGGCGCCCCGGTGACCGCGTAGCCCGCCCCAGCCAGTGTCCGGAGCGACCGCGCGACGCCCGCCGGCGTGTCGAGGCCGACGCCGTTGGCAAGGCGGCCGTCGCGGTTCGGGTAGTTCGCCATGATGACCGCGACGCGGCGCTCGGCCGGCGGCGTGCGGCGCAGCCGCGCCCAGGAGGCCGCCAGGGCCGCCACGAAACCAACGCGGTCGGTGACCGGCCTGTAGGACAGCACCCAGCTCTGGGTCGCCTCGTGGCGCCGGGCCTCCGCCTTGAAGCTGACGGCGCGGGTGATCAGGCGGCCGTCCACCTCCGGCAGGGCCACGTTCATGGCGATGTCGCGGGCGGACAGGCCGGTCGTGCCGCCACGCCACGCCGCCTCCGACCCGCCGGAGAAGACGACCTGGAAAACCGGGCAGTCCGAGCCGTCGAACGGGGTCGCCGACCGCGCCGCTCCCGGCTGGGACACGGCGAAGGAGGTCGCGTTGAGGATCACGTCGGGTTCCGCCCGCGCCAGCAGGTCGGCGACGATGCCGGCCGCGACCTTCTCCTTGAGGCTGGTGGTCGCGATCGGCAGGGCGTTGACCCCGGCCCCGCGCAGGGCGTCTATCAGCGCGTCGGTGACGGCCGTGTTGGCCGCCTGCTCCAGCGCGCGGTAGAACAGGATGGCCGCCACGGGAGCGCCCGGCGTCCAGGCCCGGCGCAGGTCGTCGAGCCCCGGTCGGTCGCGTCCCGGCCAGTAGATCCCGGCCCGCATCAGCGGCATCGGCTCCCGCCAACCGTCGCCGCCCCGGCCGATGAGCGATGCCGCGTAGCGCAGCAACCCGGCGGCATTCTCGACGCCGCCCTGGACGCAGTACTGCCACAGCCGATGGACCGCATCGCCCGGAAGGGTCGAGAAACGGGCCAAGTCCGGGTCGGGCTGGTCGTCGCCCGGCAGCACCGCCAGCGGGATGCCGCCGCGCCGGCAGGCGTCCGCCACCTGCTCGATCCCGTAGGGCCAGTAGCGCTCTCCCCCCAGCAGGCGGACCAACACCAGTTTCGCCTTCGAGACGACCCGCTCGACGTGGATGTCGATCGAGAGGTTATGGCCGAGCTGGAGCAGGCTGGCGAGGCGCAGGCTAGGGAAGCCGGGCCCGAGCCTGTCATGGGCCGAGGCCAGGCAGGCGAGTTCGGTGTCGGCGGCCGACAGGAAGACGATGTCGCCCGCGGTCTGGCCGAGATCGACGGCCTCGCTGCCGTCGGAGACGGTGCCGGGCTGGGCGGCCAGCAGATGCATGGCGGCTCAGCCGCGCAGGATGGATTCGACCGCCGCCCGGTCGAGCCCGCGCTGACCGATCACCACCAACTCGCTCCGGCGCTCCTCCTCCGGCTTCCAGCGCCGGTCGTAGTAGCGCTGGATACGGTCGCCGACGCCCTGCACCACGTGGCGCATGGGCTTGCCGGCCACATCCAGGAAGCCCTTGATCCGAAGGATGTCGTGGGCGGCGACAGCGGCCAGGATGCGCGCCTCGACCGCTTCCGGAGTCTCCACCGTGCCGAGGCCGATCACGAAGCTGTCGAAATCGTCATGGTCGTGGTCCTCACCCTCCAGCTCGTGGTGGGACGGGCGGCTGTCCAGGTCGTCCTCCGCCGCGGCGCCCAGGCCCAGCAGGACCAACGGATCGATGCCGCCCTGGACCGACACCACCGTCTTGACGGCGGGGCGCAGATGCTTGGCGACGGTCGCGGTCACCGCCTCCAGCGTGGCGGCATCGACCCGGTCGGCCTTGTTGAGGACGACCATGTCGGCGCACTGGACCTGCTCCTCGAACAGCTCCTCCAGCGGGCTTTCGTGGTCCAGGGAGTCGTCGGCGTCGCGCGCCGCCTGCACGGCTTCCGGGTCGCTGGCGAAACGGCCGGCGGCGACGGCCTCGGCGTCGATCACGGCGATCACGCCGTCGACGGTCACGCGGGTGCGGATCTCCGGCCAGGCGAACGCCTTGACCAGCGGCTTGGGCAGCGCGAGGCCGGACGTTTCGATCACGATATGGTCGGGCGGCTGCGGCTGGTTCAGCAGCTTCTCGATGGTCGGCAGGAAATCGTCGGCGACGGTGCAGCAGATGCAGCCGTTGGTCAGCTCGACGATGTCCTCCTCCCGGCAGTTCTCGACGCCGCAGCCGGCCAGGAGCTCGCGGTCGACGCCCAGGTCGCCGAACTCGTTGATGATCAGGGCCAGCCGGCGGCCGCGGGCGTTCTCGATCAGGTGGCGGACCAGGCTGGTCTTGCCGGCGCCGAGGAAGCCGGTGATGACCGTCGCGGGGATCTTGGTGCTCAAGGAAGGTTCCTAACGGTTGCTTTTGACGGTCACGGGCAGTCCCGCGACCAGGAGATAGACGCTGTCGGCCACCGCCGCCACCTCCTGGTGGAGCCGGCCGGCATGGTCGCGGAACGCCCGCGCCATGGCGTTGTCCGGCACGATACCGAGCCCGACCTCGTTGGAGACGAACACCACGGGGCCGGCCAGGGCAGGCAGGCATTCGACGAGGCCGCGGGTCTCGTGCGCGACGTCGCGCTCCTCCAGCATCAGGTTGGTGACCCACAGGGTCAGGCAATCGACCAGCACGACCGCGTCGGGCGACGCGAGGCCCGGCAGGGTGCCGGCGAGGTCGAGCGGTTCCTCGACCGTGGTCCAGCGCGGACCGCGCCTGTCGCGGTGCTCGTCGATGCGGCTGGCCATCTCGTTGTCCCACGCCCTTCCGGTCGCGAGGTAGACCGGGCGCGGCGCCCGCTCGGCCATGGCTTCGGCGAAGCGGCTCTTGCCCGACCGGGCGCCGCCTAGGACGAGGGTAACGCCGGGCGGCGCCCCCGAGGGGTCTCCTGGAATCGACATCATGCCCCACCTCCGCCGGTGCACCCCGCCCGGCCGCGATTGAAACGACGGCGCTCGACGGCAGGTCTCCTGGCTTCGCGGGTCCATGCGGGCGCCAGCGCCTTCCCGGATGCCGTGGGGCACCAGTGGCTTGAAGTGGACGACACCCGCTCGCCGCTTACAGTTGCGGGGGCAGCTCCGGACTCGGGCAACCTGACGCGCCCCCACCGGATTCCCTCTTGGCGGCCTGGCGGCGGCAAGCCGCCCGGCACCATCGAGCGGGCGCACTATCGGCGGCAGGCCCCGGCCCTGTCAATGCTCCCTCTTGGGCGCGGGCTTGGGCGCGGGATGGAAGCGAGGATTTCGGCCGCTCAGGCGGCTACAAGCCCGGGCGTGACGCTTCCGGACCTCGGGCCCGGGATCAGGTCGGGCATGGTGGACAGGGCGGTGGTCGAGGGAAGGTCGCCAAAGCGCCGGGTCATCCTCCGCTGGACCCGAAGGTCATCCTTGGTCACCGCCTCCACGCCGGGAGCGGGAGCAGGTACTGCGGGCGGGGAAGCGTCGGACATGACGGGTGCCGGGCCAGGTGTCGGCGCGGGTGCCGGAGCCTCGGCCGGAGCGGGGACGCGGATATGATCAAGTTCCTCTTCCGGATCGCAGTCCAGTCGCTCAAGGTCGGCGTCGGGATGGGCCACGTCCAGATGATAATGATGGGCGATCCGCTTGTCCTGAATGATGCCCTCCAGCTTCAGGCGGAATTCCACCGCTTTCAAGGCGAGGCCGAAGCTTTTCCCCTCCAGGGCTCCGTCCAGGATCTCGCTGACCACGGCGACGGCATCGTCCAGGCGGAGTTGCCGATGGGCGCTGCTCGCCGTCCTTATCTGGTCGATGCGGACGCGGATTTCCGGCAGGCGCATCAGCAGGGTGGCGCGCTGCTTGGCGCCGTTGGGAGAGTAGCCGGCCCGGCGGGCCGCCTCCGCGCCCCCGACCCCGAGGGCCATGGCGGCGCAGAACGCCTCCTGGCGCAGGGTCAGGACGATCGAGGGGGCGGCAGCGGAGCGTGACGGCCCCGCTGCCGGGGATGGGGATGCTGCGCGGGACGGGAACTGCATGGCACAACTCCTTAGGAACGATGTTCATGGAATAAGGAATTTATACCGATTGAAGGTCCCACGCAACGTTCCCGTCACTCGACCGGGCGGTAGATCTCCGCGCCACCGGCCCGGAAGCTCTCCGACATCCCGGCCATGCCGGTGGCGGCGTACTCCCTCACCTCCTGCGTGATCTTCATGGAGCAGAATTTCGGGCCGCACATCGAGCAGAAATGCGCCGTCTTGGCGCCTTCCGCCGGCAGGGTCTGGTCGTGGAACCGCTCCGCCGTCTCGGGATCGAGCGACAGGTGGAACTGGTCGCGCCAGCGGAAGTCGAACCGGGCGCGGCTGAGGGCGTCGTCCCTCAGCCGGGCCGCCGGATGCCCCTTGGCGAGGTCGGCGGCGTGGGCCGCGATCTTGTAGGTGACGACACCTACCTTGACGTCGTCGCGGTCGGGCAGGCCCAGATGCTCCTTCGGCGTCACGTAGCACAGCATCGCCGTGCCGAACCAGCCGATCATGGCGGCGCCGATGCCGCTGGTGATGTGGTCGTAACCGGGCGCTATGTCGGTGGTCAGCGGGCCGAGCGTGTAGAAGGGCGCCTCGCGGCAGACGTCGAGCTGCCGGTCCATGTTCTCCTTGATCTTGTGCATCGGCACGTGGCCCGGACCCTCGACCATGACCTGCACGTCATGCTTCCAGGCGACCTGCGTCAATTCCCCCAGCGTCTCCAGCTCGGCGAACTGCGCCGCGTCGTTGGCATCGGCGATGGAGCCCGGACGCAGCCCGTCGCCCAGCGAGAAGCTTATGTCGTAGGCCCGCATGATCTCGCAGATCTCATCGAACCGGGTGTAGAGGAAGTTCTCCCGATGGTGCGCCAGGCACCATTTGGCGAGGATCGAGCCGCCGCGCGACACGATGCCGGTCACCCGCCGCGCGGTCAGGGGGATATGGGCGAGCCGGACGCCGGCATGGATGGTGAAGTAGTCGACGCCCTGCTCCGCCTGCTCGATCAAGGTGTCGCGGTAGATGTCCCAGGTCAGCTCCTCGGCCCGGCCGCCGACCTTTTCCAGGGCCTGGTAGATCGGGACGGTGCCGATCGGCACGGCGGCATTGCGGATGATCCACTCGCGGGTGGTGTGGATATTGGCGCCGGTCGAGAGGTCCATCACGGTGTCGGCCCCCCAGCGGGTCGCCCAGACCATCTTCTCGACTTCCTCCGCCACGGAGGAGGCGACGGCGGAATTGCCGATATTGGCGTTGATCTTGACCAGGAAATTGCGGCCGATGATCATCGGCTCGATCTCCGGGTGGTTGATGTTGGCCGGGATGATCGCCCTGCCTTTCGCCACCTCGTCGCGCACGAACTCGGGAGTGACATGGTCCGGGATCGCGGCGCCGAAGGACCGGCCGTCGCGCACCGCTTCGAGCGCCGCCTGCCGGCCGAGGTTCTCGCGGATCGCCACATACTCCATTTCCGGCGTGACGAGGCCGCGCCGCGCGTAGGCCATCTGGGTCACGGCGGCACCGGCCCGTGCCCGCAGCGGCCTGCGGGCGGGGCCGGAGAACTCCTCAAGGTTGCTGCGCTGGCCCTGGCGCAGTCCGTTGTCCTCCGGCCTGATCGGCCGGCCGTCATAGGCTTCGGTATCGCCGCGGACCGCGATCCAGCCGGCGCGCAGCGCGGGCAGGCCGCGGGCGATGTCGATTTCAGCGGCCGGGTCGCTGTAAGGGCCTGAGCTGTCATAGACCCGGACCGGCGGCTCGCCGCTCGCGGGCTCCAGGTCAACCTCGCGGAGCGCCACCCGCAGGTCCGGGTACAGCGTGCCCTGAACATGGACCTTGCGCGACGCGGGCAGCGGCCCGGTGGAAACGGTGAAGGTGGGATTGTTGTCTTTCGGCATCGTGATCTCCTGCTTCGAATGCGAGCGGAGATCCGGAATGCAGCGATGGAGCTGATGAGAACCGGCGTGGATGCGACGGCGCAACCCTCGCCCTCTCCCCTTCCTACGCCGGCACGACCCGGATCAGGTTCAAAGGGTCTCCGCGTTGCCGTTAGGCCGACGGAATCTCAGCCCCCTATCGGGGCTCCCCTGGGAATACGCCGATCCTCACGGCATCCCTGCCGCTTGTCAAGCCGCCAATCGCGGAAAGGTCGAGCCTCACGTCCACAGAGGGACTTCCTCAGACGGGCTTCAGGAAATAGGGCCGGTTCCGGACTGCCACCGGGTCGGACTGGAAGGTCTGGATCGCGTAGGCCGGGGTTCCCTCCAAAAGGTCCCGCATGACGATGCCCATCGGATGGGGGCTGGCGCCGTATGTCAGCCGGACCCGATCCGCCGGTCCGGCGTCGGCGATGAAAAAGGTGTCGAACGGCCGGGTGACGCTCCAGCGGCAGCCGACGGGGCCGGCCGCGGACACCCCGTACCGGCTGACGGGGGAAATCATGCCGGGAAGCGGGGCCAAGCCGGTGGTGTCGATCAGAGCGGTGAAGATGAACTCGGCCGGGTCGTCGGGATCGTTGACCCGGAACCCCCAGGTCTGCATCCACTCAATCTCGGCGGCCGCGGCCATGCCGTCGCGGACCGGGTTCGGCGCCGGCAGGTTGACCAGGAAGCCGGTCTTGAAAACCGGATCGCCGAACAGCTCCCTGCCGACCGCGACGGCTGCCGGATCATCGCACGGCATGAACAGGCGGTGGTTTCCAAGCAGCTTCGTCTGCTCGTCGCCCATCAGCCACTGATCGAAGGTGATGTCCGGAATCTCGTCCCCGCGACCTTCCGGACAGGCCACGATGCTCAGTTCCAGCTCCTGGACGATCCCGGCCGCCGACGGTGACCATTGCTCGGGCGGCAGGTTCAGCCCGGCCGATCGGAAAGCGCTATGGACATGGAAGCCGTAGCTGACCGAGGCGCCGTCGCCGAAAATGGCGGGCCGCAGCCCGCTCCCCTTGAAAAGATCCATCACCCTGACGGGATCGACAAGGTAATGGACCATGCAGCTGGACAGCGAAGCATAGTGGAAGGGCGATGCCACTCCGGGCGGAAGCGCCGGCAGCCGGTTAGGTGTGTCGGGCCTTCTGGGTGTGGACGGCATTTCCTGGCTTCCTACGGGGATGTGCGACCAGGAGAGATAAAACCGGCAATAGGCGGAATGCCACCATTTTCTTCCGAACCAATATTACAAATCTGAAACCGTCATCCAATCTTCAGACACCATGGCCATGCCATGGCAGCCGGTCCGGCGGCGGACCCCGCCCCGGCGTCCTACCCGGCCATGGCGGGATAACGCTTACTTCTCGGTTTTAGCCAGGACGTGGAGCGCCTGGGCCCACAGGAAGTATTTGCACGTCGCCAATTCCTCGATCGTGTCGATACCGAAGGCTTCCTTGAGTTTAAGGGCGTCGCTCTCGGTGACGCCCGCAAGGGCGGCTGGGGATTGGGCCATCAGCTGCTTCGGCGTCATACCCTCATAGGTCTTGTCGAGAATCGCTTTAAGGCTTTCGATCGCGGCCATCGTCAGCTCCCTGATAGAGGTTACTTATCAAAGCGGGTCTAACCAACATGCAAGCACGCTTACTCTGGGTACGTGCGCTGATATGTATATTGCATAAGAGAAATCCAAGGCATGAAGCGGCGTTCTCACGTTGTTACGAATGGAACACTCCGCTTGGCTTGCAAACGATCGGTTTCGGTCGATCGGATTATTTGACCGGCATGGCTTGCCTTTACAAAAACTGGATTAAGCCGTATTTTCCTGAAAATGGTTCGTTTCGGTTCGGCAGCCGGCGGCCCTTCGTGGAGACCCTCCCTTGATCCGCAAGACGTTTCGACCAGGTGCAACGATCTTCTTCGAGGGACAGCCGGCCGACTGCGCCTATATCGTCGAGCGGGGACAGGTCGAGATCTGCGCCACCAGGGACCAGACCCACATCACGCTGGCGACGCTCGGCCGGGGCGAGATCTTCGGCGAGATGGCGGTGCTTGACGACAGCGTCCGGTCGGCCGCCGCCCGGGCGACGGAAGAGACGGAGGTGCTGATCATCCGGCGGGACCAGCTTAAGCGACGCATTCAGGAAGTCGAGCCGATCGTCGGGCAGTTGCTCGGCAGCCTGATCAGCCGGTTCAGGCAGGCGCAGATCGGCCTTCTCAACGACCTGCCGGGCCGGGACCGGGGGACGGCGAATCACCTGGTGGTATCGGCTCCCACCGGCGGCACGGAGCGCGGCGAGTCGGCGCTGAACTGGATCCACCGCGAATACGACCTGGAACGGGGCCTCGGCGCCGGGGAGTTCGAGCCGTTCTTCCAGCCGATCGTGACGATCGCGGGCGGCGAACTCGCCGGGTTCGAGGCCCTCGCCCGTTGGCGGCATCCCGACCGCGGCTTGGTGCCGCCGTGCGAGTTCATCGACCTGAGCGAGAAGAGCGGCCTGATCCGGCAGATCGATCTGACCATCATGGCGGATGCCTGCGCGTTGCTGCGCCGGACCGCCGGCGACCGCCCCCTGCCCTTCCTGAGCGTCAACCTGTCGTCGCAGCATTTCACGGATATGGACGTGGTGGAGGGTTTGGCGAAGCGGTTGGAGATGACCGGTTTTCCCGCCGAGCGGCTGAAGGTCGAATTGACCGAGACGGCGCTGGTCCACGATCCGCACCAGGCCTACGAGGTCATGTGCAGGATCAAGGACCTCGGCGTGACCCTGGCGCTCGACGATTTCGGGACCGGCTACTCCAGCCTCTCCTACCTGCACAAGTTTCCGTTCGACGTGCTGAAGATCGACCAGTCGTTCGTCCGGGCGTTGGGCGAACAGGGACGCACCCATCACATCGTCGAAACCATCATCACACTGGCCCGCCGCATGGGCATGGAGGTGGTGGCGGAAGGCGTCGAGACGGCCGACCTGATCCAGCCGCTTCGGGATCTGGGATGCACGTTCGGCCAGGGTTATCATTACAGCCGGCCGGTCCCGGCGGACGTCATGGGCGGGATGCTCGACCAACCCACCGGAGTTTGACGACCGGCTGCGCATTCCGCGCAGATCGGGCGGCGGGACGCCGCCCCTCCGCACAGGGTACCTGCCTCAGCCGAGTCCCCCCTCGTCCAGTCCGCGGTCCAGGATCGTCAGGAAGGCGTCGACCACCAGAGGGTCGAAGTGGGTGCCGCTCTGGGATTTCAGATGATCGATCGTGTCCTGGAGGGTCCAGGCCTCCTTGTAGGGGCGCTTGTGCATCAGGGCGTCGTAGACGTCGGCGACGGCGGTGATCTTGCCGCTGACCGGGATCGCATCGCCCTTCAGGCCGGCGGGATAGCCGGTTCCGTCGTATTTCTCGTGATGGGTTTCCGCCACCTCGGCGCCCAGGCTCAGGTAGCTGCGGCCCGGCACCATCTTGGCGACTTCCCGCAGGACGTTTCCGCCGATCGTCGGATGCTGGCGGATCACGGCCATCTCCTCCTCGGTCAGGCGGGCCGGCTTGTTCAGGATGCTGTCGGGCAGCCCGACCTTGCCGACGTCGTGCAGGATGCTGGCGAGACCGATCTGGTCGACGAAGCGGTCGTCGATCTCGTCGGGGAAGGCGTCGCGCGCCTTCAGTTCCGCCGCGATCAGACCGGTCAGGCGCTCGATTCGGCGGACATGGTGACCGGTGATCTCGTCCTTGAACTCGGCCAGCTTGCCCAGCGCGTAGACCGTCGCCTTCTGGGCATTGAGCACCTGTTCGTAGAGATAGACGTTGTCGAAGGCGATCGCGACCTTGCCGCAGAAGATTTCCAGCAGGTTGCGGTCCAGGTCGCCCAGGGGCGGATGCCCCTCCAGATAGACGACGCTGGTCGAATGGTTGCGCGAGCGGAACACGATCACGCTATGGTCGGCGCAGTAGATGTTACGTCCTTCGTCGAGGGATCGCCTTATGTCGGCGACGGCATCGGCCGAAAGGATCCGCTCGAGCGGCTGCCCGGGTTCCACGCCGAGCATTTCCGAGCTGGCCAGCACCTGGAGCGCGCCTACCGGCGCCACGCCGCCGTCCTGGCAGACGGTGCAGAGCAGCGACCCGGTAGCCCCGTGGATCAGCGAGCGCAGCTGGAGCAGGACGCCCTCCACGAACTGGCTCATGGAGCGGTGTTCGAACAGCGACGCCGATCCGTCGATGATCTTCTCCAGCCCGCGGCGGCTCATGTCGATGCTGATGATGTGCTGGTACGACCGCAGGGCCGCGACTACCGCCGTGAACAGCTTCTGGGACGTCAGCTCGCTCTTGGATTTGTAGTCGTTGATATCGTAGTTGACGATCACCTGGCGCTCGGGCGCCTGTCCCGGCTGGCCCGTGCGCAGGATGACCCGGACCTGCTCGTTCCCCGCCGTGCGCCGGATGAACTCGACGCAGCGCAGCCCCGCGTCGTCGGTCTCCATCACCACGTCGAGCAGCACGACGGCGGTGTCGGGATGCTCCAGGATCAGGTGGCAGGCCTCCGACGCGCTGAAGGCGCTGATGAATTCGAGCGGCCGGTCGTCGAAGACGAAGTCGCTGAGGACCACCTTGGTGATCGCATGGACCTCCCGGTCGTCATCGACGATCATCACCTTCCAGGGCTTGATCCTGCGGCGGTTCGCCGTCGGACTGTCGAGGGCGGAGGACTCGTCCTCCCCGCCCTCCCCGTCCGTTTCGTCGACGAACAGCAGGTCGTCGTCGTCGCCGATTTCTCCGTCGATGGCTGTCATCGCTCGTCGATCCAAAGCTCCACTTGACCCGGGGCGGTCCTGGGAATGGCAAGGATGAAGGCGGCGCCCTCTCCCACGGCGCTCCGCACTTCGATGGTGCCACCCAGGCTCTGGGTCACGATGTTGTAAACGATGTGCAGCCCCAGTCCTGTGCCCCCCGTTCCCCGCCTGGTGGTGAAGAAGGGCTCGAAGATGCGCGCCAGGTTCTTTTCCGGGATGCCCCGCCCGGTGTCGGCATATCGTATCACCACGGTGGCGCTGTCTTGCAACTCCGCAGAGATCGTGATCGTCCCGATCTGCCCTTCGGAGAAGCCATGGAGGATCGAATTCATCACGAAATTGGTCAACACCTGGGATAATGCACCCGGGTAGCTGTCGATTTCAAGATCATGCGGACAGTCCACCACGACCGCGTGCTGGGTCTGTTTCAGCCGCGGCTTCAGGCTGAGCAGGATCTCGGCGATGTAAGTCGAGAGGTTGAAGCGGCGCCGGATGTCCGTGGACTGGTCCACCGCCACCTGCTTGAAGCTCTGGATCAGCTCGGCCGCGCGGCCGATGGTGGCGACCATGATCGCCGACGTCTCGACCGCGGTCTCGAGGTAGCGCTCGGCTTCCGACTTCTTCAGCTTGCCGCCCTGGAACTGGGCGCGGAACTCCGCCGTCCGTTCGCCCAGGTGGGAGGCCGCGGTCAACGCCGTTCCGATCGGCGTGTTGATCTCGTGGGCGACGCCCGCGACCAGCGAGCCGAGCGCCGCCATCTTCTCCGCCTGGATCAGGCTGTTCTTGGCCTGCTGAAGGCCGGTATAAGCCAGTTCCGCCGCCTCCTTCGAGGCGCGCAACTCGTCCTCGGCGGCCTTGCGCTTGGTGATGTCGGTATAGCTGCACACGAAGCCCCCGCCGGGCAGGCGGTTGCTGCGCGCCTCCACCACGGTCCCGTTGGGGCGCCGCCGCTCGTAGATCGGCCGGCTTTCGAGCAGCGCCCGCTGGTCGCCCCGGAACAGGCCGACCTCCGACTCGGACAGGGTATCGAAGTCGCCCTGATCCGCGAGATAAGCTGCGATCTCGTCCTTGGTCGGGCCGCTCTCCAGGAACTCGGCGGGAAGTCCCAGAAGCTCGACGCAGCGCCTGTTCCATCCGATCACCCGAAGGTCGCGGTCGGTGATCAGCATGGCCTGGTCCATGTTTTCCAGCGTGGCCTTCAGCATGGCCCGCTCGACCGCCAATTCCTGCTCGATGCGCTTGCGCTCGTTGATCACGTTGACCGCGGTCAGGCTGGCCTGCTCGCCCTTGTGGTCGAACAGCCGCGCCGAGAGCAGCGCCCAGAACGGCCTTCTCATGCTGTCGGCCAGCTGGACCTCGAACTCGTCCACCTGCCCGTCCTCGCGCAGCAGCATGCCGAGGCGCCGCCGCTCCTCCTCCACCACGTAGAAGTCCGTGGCATAGCGCCCCACCGCGAGGTCGGAGGCGATCCCGAACAGTTCGGACGCCCGCCGGTTGATCTGGAGGATCCTGGCATCCGAGGTCCTGGCGAGCACCAGCGGCACGGGCACCGCGTCGATCAGCTCGCGCTGGACGACCTCCGCCTGCTTGCGCGCCGTGATGTCGGTGAAGCCCACAAGGAAGGCGTCCTCGCCATGGTAGGGGATCAGCACCGCCGACAGGGTGACCCAGAAGATCCTGCCGTCGATATTGCGCAGCCGCACCTCGCGCTCGTCGATCCGGCCAGCCTGCTCCAGGGCCGCCTGGACATCCTCGTAGTCGGCCCGCGTGGCGTACTTGACCGTGGAGCGGCGGCCCATCATGGACGCGGCGTCCTGGTTGGCGATCCTGGCCAGCGGCGTATTGACGTAGAGGACCACCTCGTCGCAGCGCCGCAGGACGGCGACCGGGAACGGTATGGCGTCGAGGATGAGCTGCTGGCCGGCCCGGGTCGGATCCACCGTCCCGCCGTCGTCGTCGCGAGCGAACTGCCGGTCCGGCACGACGGAAGTTTCCTGAACGGACGTCGCATGGAATGGCATTCCGCCGATCAGGTCGACGGGAGAAAGGCCGGACGGCACGGTCGGGTCCGATCGGTGGCGGCGTCCGGCCCACCATCCCCCCCCGAAGACAGTGGCCGCGCCCAGAAGGAGCAGCGAGGCGTTTATCATTATCGTTCACGAAGCGGCAATTGCTCGCTCGACGATAAGGAAAATTCGATTATGAAAAGTTTTCAGATCGAGGCTGCGACATCAACACGCGGAAAATTTGCATTCTAATGATGTGTCGCGTCCTGGCGAACCCGGGCAGCCTTTGCGGGCACGGCGAGCCGCCACAATCCGGCGCGCGCGATCCCGACGACGCGCAGCCCCGCAGGAAGCATGACCTGATAGCCGATATGGTGGTGGCCGTGGATGATCAGACGGGCCCCCATCGAGCGGGCGAGTTCGTCCAGCACGGCAAACCCGTGCCTGTGGCTGCTGGGCGCTTCGTGGCACACCAGCACGTCGGCGCGTTGCGCCTTGAGTTTCTGGTAATCCTCCCACCAGATCGACACCCGTTGCGCCAGGGGCAACCCGCCCCGCCAGCGGTGGCCGGTCGGCAGGGAGTCCAGATAGGAATCCCGGTTCGGATGGCGCGGCGTCCCGTCGCCTTCGGATGGGTGCCAGATGCGCCCGCGGAACACGCCGCCCAAGCCGGCGACGCGAAGGCCGGGAGCCATTTCGACCACCTGCCCATGCAGGTTGAAGCCGGCCAAGCCGCTGTCGAAGAGGTTGCTGTACCAGTGGACCCGGTCGCCGTCATGGTTGCCTGGAATCCACCAGACCGGAACGCCCGCCGATACGACCGGGGCCAGCGCCTCTTCCAGCGGCTGTTCCAGGTCGTGGTCGCCGACGATCACGACCGCCTTCGGCCGCTTGGCGGCGACGGCCCTGATGATCTGGGAGAAGCTGCCGTGGGGATCGCCGCAGAAGAGGATCGTCATGGCATGCCCCGGCGAACGGCCTGTCGGCGCAGGTCGGGCACGCGCATCTTTCCTCCTCCTCAGGACCTCTGCGCCCCGGTCCGGCCCCACCTCCTGGCGAAGGCTCCGGTGCCGCGACCGGAAAGGCCGCTTCGACGCATCCACGACTTCGTTATTAGTGTAAAGTGCTCCGCTTTCTCACGAAACCCGAAAAGTTCGATATTTCGCCTCAACGAGGCCCGGGCCTTTCCGAGGAAAGCTCCCGGGAGCGCTCATCCGCCCGGCGGCACGGTCAGCAGATAGGCCGCGATCGCCTCCCGGTCCTCGGCGCTAAGCTTGGACGTGCTGTTCTCCACCACCTCGTTCATGCCGCCGCCGACGAAGTCGCCGTCGGGCATCATGCCGATCTCCAGCAGGAAGGCGATTTCGCCCGGCGACCATTTGCCGACGCCGTTCTCGGGATCGGACGTTATGTTCGGCACGGGCTTGCCTTCCGGACCGTCGGCCGAGCCGGCGAGCATCCGGTCGTGGTCGATCGCGCCCAGGAAGTTGCGCGGGCTGTGGCATTCGCCGCAGTGCCCCGCCGCCTGGACGAGATAGCGCCCGCGCTCCCATTGCGCATCGCGGCCGGGCTCGGGCGGCAGGCCGCCGTCCTCCAGGAACAGGGCCTGCCAGGCCGGCAGCAGGAAGCGCCAGCCGAAGGGCGGCGACACGTCGTGGGGCCGGTTCGGCTTCGACACGGCGGGCTGGGCGTCCAGATAGGCCTTGAGGTCGCGCAGGTCCTGGTCGGTCAGATGGGTGAACGAGGTATAGGGGAAGACCGGGAAATAGGCCGTGCCGTCCGGCGAGCGGCCCTCGCGCAGCGCGCGGATGAAATCCTCGTCGGTCCAGCCCCCGATCCCGGTGTCCGGGTCGGGGGTTATGTTCGGCCCGTAGAAGGTGCCGAACGGTGTCTTCAGGGCCCGCCCGCCGGCCAGCCGGGGGGCTTCCTTGGATTCGGTGTGGCAGCCCAGGCAACCGGCGGCATTGAAGATGTACTCGCCGCGCTTGACCGGATCTTCCCCGGCCGTCTGGGCCAACGAGGGGGCTGCACCGCCGGCCGCAAGGGCCAGCGGCACGCCCAGGCGTAGAAGCCAGGAAGCCACGTTCAGTTTTTCTTCTGGCGGAAATCGTCGTGGCAGCCGCCGCAGGATTGCCCGACCTGGGCGAACTGCCGGGCGATCGCCGCGCGGTCGCCGCCCTCGGCGGCGGACGACAGGTCGTTGCCGGCGGTCACCAGGCGGGCGGCCGCCTGCTCGAACTTCGGCCACTGCTGCCAGATCTCGGGCTTGGCCTCGCTGTCCTCGATCCTGCCGATGCCGGTATCGGCGGGGAACAGGCTGGGCGCGATCTTCTGCGAAGCCTGCCGGATCGCCGCGGCGCCCTCGCGCACCCCTTCGACCGTACCGCCCTCGTTCTTGACGTAGGCGGAGATCTTCTTCATCGCGTCGCCCATGGATTTCATGGTCGTCTCGCGTTCCTTGACCACGACGGCCGGGTCGGCGGACACCGGCCGCTGGGACTGGGCGGCGGCTTGGCCGATCGCGGCGACGAGGCATCCTGCCGAAGCCACGCAGATCACGGCGTTACGGACGATTCCCGGTTTCTTGCTGATCCTGCTCAACGTAACTCTCCTTCCGCTGATTGTCAGGGAAGTAGACGCGAAACGCGGGCTCTCCACCCCCCTACCAGAGGGGGTACGGCTTTGGTGGAGCGGTCAGGCGATGACCGCCCGTCCGGGGTTCCGCTCCTCCAGCCCAAGCGCCGCCTGGATTTGGTCGAGGCGGGCCTGCGCCGTCGCGGACAGGGCGCCCTGGGCCAGGGAGATGCGCCGGACGGCGTCCAGGACGCGTTCGCGGCCCGCGCGATCGGGGACGAGGCTCGGAAGGGCGCGAATCGCACGTTCCTCGTCGATCTGGAGGATCGCGGCCTGGATGCGGACGCAGTCCTTCACCCGTGCGACGCTCACCCGCTCCGCGTCGGGCCGCTCGTCGCGGATCCGCTCCATCATCCGGAAGGTGCGTTCATCGACCATGCGGCGGTCTTCCCGGAAGACGTAGATCAATGCGCGCATCAGCGCCTCCAGCCGCCCGCCCTCCTCGATCCGGGTCGCCAGCAGCGCCAGCCTGGCCTTGGCCAGTTCGGCGCGCAGCGCCGAGTCGCCCCGGCGGCGGACATGCCGCGCGCCCTCGGCGCGCAGGCCGACGGCGGCCTCGACCAGGGGGGCGCCGTAGATCGCCTTGAACAGCCGCTCATAGGCGAGGTCCCGGGACTTCCGGTACTCCTCCAGCGCCTGGACGATGCCGTCGGACATCCGCCGCTCCGCCTGGACGAAGGGATTACCGGGAGCGGCCGGCCGGCGCTCGCGCCGGACCGCCTCGGCCAGGGGCTCCAGCGGCCGCATGAAGGGGTTGTGGTCCGACACCGTCAGGCGTTCGAGCCGCGCCGGGTGCATCAGGCGCAGCCAGCGTGCCGACGCCTCTGTGACGAAGGGAGTGATCCAGGGGCGGGCGAAGGTCTCGTACAGGCCCTCGTTGACCTGGGAGACGCGGGCGACGGCCTCGAATCGCAGCTCGTCCTCCCGGGTGTCGTCCAGCTTGAGGATGTCGGCGATCTCGCGCGGCTCGAAGCGCATGACGTAGCGGTCCGGGATCAGGTCGGCGTTGGGCAGGTCCGGCCGCTTGTCGTCGATGATCAGCTCGTACAGGCCGGGCGGCAGGATATCGATGAAGTCCAGGCCGCCGATGAACTCCGACGTGTGTTTCTGGGCCACCCTGGCCGACACGAAGATGCCGAGATGCCCGACATCCTCATGCAGGGTATAGACGATCACCTGCTCGTTGGTGCGGATCTCTTCCGCGCTGTCGTAGACGTCGGCGATCCAGTTCAGGGCCTGCTGGGGCGGCGTGATGTTGTCGCCCCACGACGCGAAGATCACGATGGGTGAGCGGATGTTGCGCAGGTCGATGGTCTTGCCGCCCTGGGACGACACGATCTCGCCCCGCGCCAGCTTGTTGCCGATGAACAGGCCGTTGACGATGGCGAGGATCTCCTCCTCGTTCATCAGGAAGATGCCGCCCCACCAGCGCTCAAACTCCAGGAACCGCTCCTCCTCGGTGTCGATCCTGGAGTACAGGTTGTAATACTTGCTCCAGTACGTATTCGCCGGGTTCAGGTTCTCGAAGTTGCGGACAAGGTTGGCGCCGTCGAAGCGGCCGTTGCCGAGGTCGCTGGCGAGCAGCGCCGCCCAGGAACCGCCGGTCAGGCCGCCGGTGTAGCGCATCGGGTTCGCCCCCTCGACGCCCGCCCAGTAGGAGAGCGGAGCCCCGGCCAGGATGATCGGCCCCATGATCTCCGGCCGGGCGGCGCTCAGGATGGCGACGGCCCAACCGGCCTGGCAATTGCCGTAGATGCAGGGCTTGTCGCTGTCGGGGTGCAACTCCCGGACCTTTTGGACGAACAGGGCCTCGGCCCGCGCCACGTCCTCCAGCGTCTGGCCCGGTTCCGGTTCCGGGAAGAAGGTCACGAAGTAGCAGGGATGGCCGAAGCGGAGCGCGAAGCCGACCTCGCTGTCCTCCTTGAAGCCGCCGATGCCCGGCCCATGCCCCGCCCTGGGATCGACGACGATGAACGGACGCTTCGCCGGGTCGATCCGCTGCCCCGGCCTGGGCAGGATGCGGAGCAGCGCGTAGTTGGCCGGCCGGTCCAGGGTCCTGCCGTCCAGCACCATCTCGTGCTCGAAAGCCAGCAGCGGCGGCTTGCCCTGCTCGAAATGCTCGACCGCGATGTTGCCGCGCTTGCGCAGGACATCCCAGAACAGGACCGAGCGCTGCGCGCTGTCGGTCACGTATTCGGCCCAGTCCTTGAAAAGCTCGGTGAAGATCGTCATCGGCTCGCTCCTGGCGGCGGCCATCCCGGCCCTGGGCCGGGCGACCGAAACTACTTTGAAGGAGGATGGAACATTAAGAGCTTGTTAACCTTGTTGCTTCACCGGAGTCAAGGCATGCGCCCTGTGACGAAACCGCCCGGGGGCCTTCCGCCCCGCCCGGCGACGATTAATTCAGACTGAATTATTTATTGACAGGCCTGCGGGCCTATGCAAAAGTTAACTCAAGATTAAGCGCTCAAGCGCGGCTTTCGGGGAGGACGGTTGTGGTGACCAGCGCGTCGAATTCGGCCCTTCCAGGGGGCACGTCGAACGGCAACCCGGCCACGGGCCAGGGCAGCAACTCCGTCAATATCCGCCTGTTCAACGAGCGCGTGATCCTGAATGCGCTGCGCCGCCTGGGCCAGGCCTCCAAGGCCGATCTTTCCCGCTATGTCAGCCTGACGAACAACACCGCCGGCGTGATCGTCAAGGAACTGGAAGAGCGCAAGCTGATCCGCAGCGAGGGCAAGCGTTCAGGCGGCCGGGGCCAGCCCGCCACCCTGCTCTCCCTCGACCCCGACGGCGCCTATGCCATCGGCGTCAAGTTCGGCCGGCGGTCGATCGACACGCTTCTGGTGGATTTCCGCGGCCATGTCCTGGACCGGCGGCACCATGAGCTGGACTTCCCGATGCCGGACGAGGCGGTCGGCCTGGCGCTGCACGATATCGCGGCGCTGCGCAAGTCCGTTCCCCACGGGGCGTTCGCCCGGATGGCCGGCATCGGCATCGCGACCCCTTACGACATGGGAAGCTGGCGGCGCGAACTGGACATCGCCTCGGAGGCGTACCGGGTCTGGAACGAGGTCGACATCTCCGCCCGCGTCGCCGCCGAGACCGGGTTGCCGGTCTTCCGCGAGAACGACGGGACCGCGGCAGCGGTCGCCGAGATGTTCCGCGGCCGGGGGCGCGAGCTGGACAGCTTCGTCCATGTCTTCATCGGAGCCGCGGTCGGCGGTGGCATCGTGCTGAACGGCGACTATTACCGCGGGGCCACCGGCTATGGCGGCGACATCGGCCTGATGCCGGTCGGGCGCTCCCGCCTGGCGACCGCGCCGGACCCGGCGCGCAGCCATGATATCCTGCTGACCCGCGCCTCGATCAATTCGCTGATCCGCCACCTGCGCGGCAACGGCGTCGCGATCTCCAGCCGGAGCGAGGTCGAGGAGGCGTTCACCCGCCACCCCGGCCTGGTCGGCGAATGGCTGGAGGACTGCGCCGACGCCCTGGTAGTCCCGCTGCTCTCGGCCGCCCGGCTGCTCGACGTGGAGGCGATCGTCCTGGACGGCGACCTGCCCAAGTCGATCAAGGAGGATCTGCTGGAACGGCTGGTCCCGCTGCTCGACGCGGCGACGCCGGAAGCCCGCAAGCCGCCCCGGCTGCTGCTGGGGATGATCGGGCGGGAGGCCTCCGCCCTGGGTGCCGCGATCCTGCCGCTGCACCTGAACTTCAGCCCGAGCAGGGAAATCCTCGTCAACCAATAGGCCGGTCCCGTCCCCGTCGGGGGACCGGAACAACGGCGACAGTCGACTTCACCGGAGGGAACCATGGGTGCGACCGCGCTTGGCCCGCATGCACAGGGTGCGCAGACACAGGATACGCGTCCGCCGACCCTGGAGATGCGCGGCATCTCCAAGACCTTTCCCGGCACCAAGGCGCTCAACGACGTGGCGCTCAAGGCCTGGGGCGGCGAGATCCTGTCCCTGATGGGCGAGAACGGCGCCGGCAAGAGCACCCTGATGAAGGTGCTGTCCGGCGCCTACCAGGCGGATCCCGGCGGGCAGATCCTGATCGACGGCCAGGTGATCGACATCAGCAACCCGCATGTGGCGCGCGAGCACGGCATCGCGATCATCTACCAGGAGCTCAGCCTGCTGCCGAACCTCAGCGTCGCGGAGAACATCTTCTTCGGCCGCGAGCCGTCCAGGCGCGGCCTGATCGACCGGCGCGGCATGAAGGAGAGCTGCCGCGACGTGCTGAAGCGGCTGGGCGCCACCTTCGGCCCCGAGACCATCGTGGCGCAGCTTTCCATCGCCGAGCGCCAGCTGGTCGAGATCGCCCGGGCGCTCCATTCCAAATCGAAGATCCTGGTGATGGACGAGCCGACGACCACCCTGTCGTCGCGCGAGACCGACCGGCTGTTCGCCCTGATGCGCCAGCTTCGCGACGACGGGCTGGCGATCATCTATATCAGCCACCGCATGGCCGAGGTCTACGAGCTGTCCGACCGGGTGTCGGTGCTGCGCGACGGGACCTATGTCGGCACGTTGGAGAAGGACGACATCTCCGCCGAGAAGCTGGTCAAGATGATGGTCGGCCGCGATCTAAGCAGCTTCTACAAGCACGACCACGTCGCCAAGGCCGGCCGCGCCAAGGGCCAGCCGATGCTGGCGGTGGAAGGCGTCACCGATGGCGGCAAGCGAGTCCATCCCGCCAGCTTCACGCTCTACGCCGGCGAGGTGCTGGGCTTGGCGGGGCTTGTGGGGTCCGGCCGGACCGAGCTGGCCCGGTTGATCTACGGCGCCGACCCCAAGGTCGCCGGCACCGTCAGGATCGACGGCAAGGTGGTGGACATCCGGACGCCGAAGAACGCCATCGACGCTGGCCTGACCTACCTGACCGAGGACCGCAAACACCAGGGCCTGTTCCTGGACATGTCGGTCAAGGACAACATCAATTTCAGCGTGATCGGCCGCGACGCCTTCGGCGGCGGCGTGCTCAACCGCCGCAAGGCGGTGGACCGGGCGAAAAGCTCGATCAACGAGCTGAAGATCCGCGTCGCCAGCGCCGCGATCGGCGTCGGCACCCTGTCCGGCGGCAACCAGCAGAAGGTTCTGCTGTCGCGCTGGCTGGAATCCAAGCCGCGCGTGATGATCCTCGACGAGCCCACGCGCGGCGTCGACATCGGCGCCAAGGCCGAGATCTACCGCATCATCGACCAGCTCGCCCAGAGCGGCGTCGCGGTCCTGGTGATCTCCAGCGAACTGCCGGAGATCATGGGCATCTGCGACCGGATCCTGGTGATGCGCGAGGGACATATCGAGGGGCAGGTCGGCGGGGCCGACGGCCCTCCCGTCACCCAGGAAGCCATCATGGCGCTGGCCACCGGCGTCCAGCTCTGAGCGCTCCGGCAAAAAACGCCGGCCCGGATAGCCAGCCGAAGAGAAAATCCAGGAGGAAGTCTTCCCATGTGTTCGATGAAGACGATGGGCGCCGACACGCAGGTCGCCGAGCAGAAGTCGGCCGCGGCGGCAGCCCGCAAGCAGAACCTGAACACCATCATCCAGGTCGTCGGCATGCTGCCGGTGCTGATCCTGATCTGCATCGGGTTCGAGTTCGCCACGGGCAAGTTCCTGAACGCCCGGAACATCTCGATCGTGATGCAGCAGGCGTCGATCAACATCGTGCTGGCGACAGGATTGACCTTCGTGATCCTGACCGGCGGCATCGACCTGGCGGTCGGCGCGGTGCTCGCGGTCTCCGCCGTCACCGCCGTGTCCATGACGCTGACCGGCATGCCCGACCTGGCGATCCCGCTGGCGCTTCTGGTCGGCCTGTCGCTGGGCGCGGTCAACGGCTGCCTGATCGCCTTCTTCCGCCTGCCGGCCTTCATCGTGACGCTGGGCGCCATGACCGCGGTGCGCGGACTGTCGCGGCTGGCGGCCAACGACACCACCGTCTTCAACGCCAACCTGCCCTTCGCCTGGATCGGCAACAGCCAGCTGTTCGGCATCCCCTGGATGGTCGTCATCGCCCTGGCGGTGGTCGCGATCAGCTGGTTCATCCTGCGCCGCACCGTGCTGGGCGTCTGGATCTACGGCGTCGGCGGCAACCCGGACGCGGCCCGGCTGTCGGGCATCAAGGTCTGGGCGGTGCTGCTCTTCGTCTACGCCATGTCGGGAATGCTGGCCGGCCTCGCCGGCGTCATGTCCGCGGCCCGCACCCTGTCGGCCAACGGCGCGCAGCTCGGCATGGGCTACGAACTGGACGCCATCGCCGCGGTCATCCTGGGCGGAACGAGCTTCGTCGGCGGCATCGGCTCGATCTTCGGCACCCTGGTGGGCGCGCTGATCATCGCGGTGCTGTCCAACGGCCTGATCCTGATGAATGTCAGCGAGGTCTGGCAGCTCATCATCAAGGGACTGGTCATCGTCGGCGCGGTCGCGCTGGACCGGTACCGCAACAAGGGGAGCGCCCGCACCTGAGACCAGCCTGAACACCAGCACCGCCCAACTTCAACCAAACCGATCCCGAACCGGAGGAAACACCATGATCAAGAAGTCAGCCCTGCTCGCCGCCACCGCCCTGCTCGCCCTGACCGCCGCCGCGGCGGCGCCGGCCTCGGCCGCGGAACTGAAGTCGGTGGGCATCACCGTCGGCAGCCTGGGCAATCCCTTCTTCGTGCAGATCGCCAAGGGCGCCGAGGCGAAGGCCAAGGAGATCGGCGGTCCGGACACCAACGTGACGGTCGTCTCGTCCGACTACGACCTGAACAAGCAATCGACCCAGATCGACAACTTTATCGCCTCGGGCGTCGACATGGTGCTGGTCAACGCCGCCGACCCCGTCGCAATCGAGCCGGCCATGGTCCGCCTGAAGGCGGCCGGCATCGTCGCCGTCGCGGTGGATGTCAGCGCCAAGGGTGCCGCCGCCACGGTCACCACCGACAACATCGAGGCCGGCGTGAAGGCCTGCGAGTACATCGCGCAGAAGCTGAACGGCAAGGGCAACATGGTGATCATGAACGGCCCGCCGGTATCCGCCGTGATCGACCGGGTCAACGGCTGCAAGGAGGCCCTTTCCAAGACGCCCGACATCAAGATCCTCTCTGACAACCAGAACGGCAAGGGCTCCCGCGAGGGCGGGCTGGAGGTCATGATCGGCCTGCTGACCGCATTCCCCAACATCGACGCGGTCTTCGCGATCAACGACCCGCAGGCGATCGGCGCCGACCTGGCGGCCAAGCAGCTGAACGTCACCGACCTGATCATCACCTCTGTCGACGGCGCGCCGGACATCGAGGGCGCCCTGAAGCAGGAAGGCAGCCTGATCCAGGCGTCGTCCGCCCAGGACCCCTACGCGATGGCCCAGAAGGCGGTCGAGGTCGGCAACGAGATCCTGCAGGGCAAGCAGCCGGCGCAGACCACCACGCTGATCCCGGCGGAGCTGATCACACGCGAGAATGTCGGCCAGTACAAGGGCTGGACGTCGAAGTAAGCGGGTAGCGAAGACCCGCCGGAAAACTCTCCCCGCGCCGTCCGCCATCCTCCTCGTGCGGCGCGGGGCTTTTTACCCGGAACCAGTTTCCCCATTCCAACGTCCAGTCGAAGAGGTCCACATGGCAGACGCGATCTGCATGGGCGAGCTGTTGATCGATTTCGTCCCCGTGACCACCGGCACCGATCTGCTGACGGCCACCGCGTTCCAGAAAGCTCCCGGCGGCGCCCCCGCCAACGTCGCGGTGGGCCTCTCCCGGCTGGGAACCAGCAGCGCGCTGATGGGGCGGGCCAGCGAGGACGGATTCGGCCGCTTCCTGATCAAGACGCTGGAGGATTCCGGCGTCGACGTCGGCCTGATGCGCCGTTCGCGTCGGACCCGCACCCCGCTGGCCTTCGTCTCCCTGGCGGAGGACGCCGAGCGCGAGTTCCTGTTCTACGGCGACCCCAGCGCCGGCTTCTGCCCCGAGGACGTCGATTTCGACGCGATCGCGAAGTCGAAGCTGGTCCATTTCGGCTCGATCGGGCTGATCCCGGAAGCCTCCTGCGCCGCCACGCTCCAGGCGGTGGACGCGGCCCGCGGCCAGGGGCTCCATGTCTCGTTCGACGCCAACCTCCGGCTCGACCTGTGGCCGACCGCGGACAGCGCCCGGGAGGCCATCCGCGAAGGGATCGAGCGGGCCACCATCGTCAAGCTCAGCGACGACGAGCTGGAGTTCCTGACCGGGGCGAAGGACCCGGTCGAGGGTGCGCGCGGCCTGATGCATGCCGGGACGGTCTTGATGGTGGTGACGCATGGCCGCCACGGCTGTACCTTCGTGACGCGGGAGGTCGCGGGCAAGGCTCCCAGCTTCAAGGTCGATCCCGTGGACACCACCGGGGCGGGCGATGCTTTCATGGCCGGCCTGCTGACCGGATTGCTCGAACACCCGAATGCACACCTGACATCGGACCTGCTCCATGCCATGTGCCTTTTCGCGAATGCCGCGGGTGCTCTGGCGACGACGCAGCGGGGCGGCATTCCCGGGCTGCCGCACCGGGCGGATGTAACGGCGCTGGTCGGCCAAGGCCCATCCGGGAATGGCCCGTCCGGGATTGGCCCATCCGGTATTGGAAAGACAAGCAAGGAGGCTGAAGGATGACTGCACACACGGCTCCGGTCGAAACCTTCGATTACCTCGTGTTCGGCGGGACCGGCGACCTGGCGCTCCGAAAGCTCCTGCCTGCCCTCTACCTGCGCGACAAGGCCGGCCAGATCACCGCGGAAAGCCGCATCATGGCGGTCTCCCGCAGCCAACTGGACGTGGCCGAGTACAAGGCCAAGACCGAGGAAGCCCTGCGGCGCCACCTGCATGCGGGCGAGTTCGACGAGGCGACGTGGGAGCGGTTCGGCGCAAGGCTGGACTATGTCGCCGCCGACGCCACCTCCACCCAGGGCTGGGACGAGCTCCAGGCGCACCTGCAGGGGCGCGACGGCGTCGTCCGGGTCTTCTATCTGGCGACCTCGCCCGAACTGTTCGGCCCGATCTCCGAACGGCTGCAGGCCTTCGGCCTCGTCACCGAGAAATCCCGGGTCGTGCTGGAGAAGCCGATCGGCCGCGACCTGGAATCCGCGAAGCGGATCAACGACGAGGTCGGCGGGGTCTTCGCCGAGGAGCAGATCTACCGCATCGACCATTACCTGGGCAAGGAGACGGTCCAGAACCTGCTGGCGCTGCGCTTCGCCAACTCCCTGTTCGAGCCGGTATGGGACGCGGGCCATGTGGACCATGTCCAGATCACCGTGGCCGAGACCGTCGGCGTCGAGGGGCGCGGCGGCTATTACGACAATTCCGGCGCGCTCCGCGACATGGTGCAGAACCACCTGATGCAGCTTCTCTGCCTGGTCGGCATGGAGCCGCCGGTCTCGCTCGACCAGGAGGCGGTCCGCGACGAGAAGATCAAGGTGCTCCGGTCGCTCAAGCCCATCGGGGTCGAGAACATCGCGGCCTGCACGGTGCGCGGCCAGTATCGCGCCGGCGCGGTCAACGGGGCCGCGGTCGGCTCCTATGCCGAGGAGGCCGGCGCCTCGTCCGGCGGCAAGCCCAGCAATACCGAGACCTTCGTGGCCCTGAAGGTCGAGATCGAGAACTGGCGCTGGTCGGGCGTGCCGTTCTACCTGCGCACCGGCAAGCGCATGCCGGCCAAGGTGTCGGAGATCGTCATCCAGTTCCGCCAGGTGCCGCACTCGATCTTCCCGCGGGGTGCCGGCGAGATCACGCCGAACCTGCTGGTCGTCCGCCTGCAGCCTGACGAGAGCATCCGGCTGAACCTGATGGCCAAGGACCCCGGCCCCGGCGGCATGCGCCTGCGCGAGGCGTCGCTGAACCTCAGCTTCGCCGAGACGTTCAAGAGCAGGTTCCCCGACGCCTACGAGCGGCTGCTGATGGACGTGGTCCGGGGCAACCCGACGCTGTTCATGCGCCGCGACGAGGTGGAGGCGGCCTGGCGCTGGACCGAAAGCATCCTGGATGCCTGGGCCCTGCGCGGCGACACCGTCAAGCCCTATATCGCGGGCACCTGGGGTCCTTCCCAGTCCGTAGCCCTGATCGAACGCGACGGCCGGACCTGGCACGACGACGCCATGGCCGCCGGCTGAGCCGAAGGAGAGACGAGATGGAGCTGAACCAGACCCTCGCCCGCGTCACCGACCGCCTGATCGAACGCAGCGCCGACCGGCGGGCGGCCTATCTCGCCCGGATCCGCGCCGCGGCCGACAAGGGACCGACCCGGTCGCGGCTGTCGTGCAGCAACCTGGCGCACGGCTTCGCCGCCTGCGGCCCGTCCGAGAAGCAGGACCTGGCGGAGACGGCCAAGCCGGACATCGCCATCGTCTCCGCCTACAACGACATGCTGTCGGCGCACCAGCCGCTGGAGACCTTCCCCGCCATCATCAAGCGCGCGGTCCACGAGAACGGCGGCGTCGCCCAGTTCGCCGGCGGCGTGCCCGCCATGTGCGACGGGGTGACCCAGGGCAACGCCGGGATGGAATTGTCGCTGTTCAGCCGCGACGTGATCGCCATGGCGACCGCGGTGGCCCTGTCCCACGACATGTTCGACGGCGCGCTGATGCTGGGCGTCTGCGACAAGATCGTGCCGGGCCTGGTGATCGGAGCCCTGTCGTTCGGCCACCTGCCGACCATCATGGTGCCGGCCGGCCCCATGACCTCGGGCCTGCCCAACGCCGAGAAGTCGCGCATCCGCCAGCTCTACGCCGAGGGCAAGGTCGGCCGCGACGCCCTGCTGGACGCGGAATCCAAGTCCTACCACGGCCCCGGCACCTGCACCTTCTACGGCACGGCCAACAGCAACCAGATGCTGATGGAGATCATGGGCCTCCACCTGCCCGGCGCCGCCTTCGTCAACCCCGGCACGCCGCTGCGCGACGCGCTGACCGCGGCGGCCGGCAAGCGCGTGCTGGAGATCACGGCGCTGGGCAACCAGTATACCCCGGCCGGCGAGGTGGTCGACGAGCGGGCGGTGGTGAACGGCGTGATCGGCCTGCTCGCCACGGGCGGTTCGACCAACCACACGATCCACCTGATCGCCATGGCCCACGCGGCCGGCATCACGCTGAGCTGGCAGGATTTCGCCGACCTGTCGGGCGTGGTGCCCCTGCTCGCCAAGGTCTATCCCAACGGCAACGCCGACGTGAACCATTTCCACGCCGCCGGCGGCATGGCCTTCGTGATCCGCGAGCTGCTGGACGCCGGGCTGCTGCACGAGGATGTTCGGACCGTCGCCGGCGACGGCGGCATGCGCCGCTACGCCGAGGAGCCTACGCTGGAAGGCGAGAAGCTGGCCTGGCGGCCGGGAACGTCCGTGTCGCTGGACGGCAAGGTTCTCGGCACCGTGGAGGCGCCGTTCGCCAAGGACGGCGGCATCAAGGTGCTGGACGGCAATTTCGGTCGTGCGGTGATCAAGACGTCGGCGGTGAAGCCGGAGCACCGTTTCGTGGAGGCCCCCGCCCGCGTCTTCACCGGGCAGGCCGAGCTCCAGGCCGCCTTCAAGCGCGGCGAGCTCCATCGCGACTTCGTCGCCGTCGTGACATTCCAGGGCCCCAAGGCCAACGGGATGCCGGAGCTGCACAAGCTGACGCCGCCCCTGGGCGTGCTCCAGGACTTGGGCTTCAAGGTGGCACTGGTGACAGACGGCCGGATGTCGGGCGCGTCGGGCAAGGTGCCGGCCGCGATCCATGTCACCCCGGAAGCGGCGTCGGGCGGCATGATCGCCCGGATCCGGGACGGCGACATGGTGCGGCTCGACGCGGAGAACGGTATCCTCGAAGTCCTGTTGGACGCAGAGGAGTTCGCGGCCCGCGAACCCGCGTCGCCCGACCTGACCGGCAACCGCTTCGGCACCGGCCGCGACCTGTTCGGCGCTTTCCGCGCCCTGGTCGGCGGCGCCGAGGACGGCGCGTCGGTCTTCACTACCGCAGCATGAGGATCCGAATAATGCAGACGATCTCCGCCATCCTGGCGCTCGGCCCCGTCGTCCCCGTATTGACCATCGACGACGTGGAGACTGCGGTCCCGCTCGCCCGCGCCCTGGCGAAGGGCGGACTGCCCGCGATCGAGGTGACCCTGCGCACGGCGGCGTCGCCCAACGCGATCAGGGCCATCGCGGCGGAGGTCCCCGAGGCCACCGTCGGCGCCGGCACGATCCTGACCCCGAAGCATTATGAGGCGGCGGTCGATGCCGGCGCCCGCTTCATCGTCAGCCCGGGCTGCACGCCGGACTTGGTCCGGGCCGCGACCGACTCGGAAGTGCCGTTCCTGCCGGGGGCCGCGACGGCTTCGGAGGTCATGACCCTGATGGGCGCCAACTTCACGCACATGAAGTTCTTCCCGGCGGGACCCGCCGGCGGCGTCAAGATGCTGGCGGCCCTGGCGGCGCCCCTGCCCGCCGTGCGCTTCTGCCCGACCGGCGGCGTCACGCTGGAGAACGCGCCCGACTACCTGGCCCTGCCGAACGTCGCCTGCGTCGGCGGGTCCTGGGTGGCACCGGCCGATGCGGTGAAGGCGCGCGACTGGGGCAGGATCGAGGAACTGGCTCGCGCAGCGGCAGCGTTGCGGAAGTGAAATCGTAGGTCGGCCTTCGCCGTAAGGCAAACGCCGACGCCCCGTCCGACGAGGGCGTCGATGCAGATATGCCGACAGTCCTGATTGGATGTCGGCGTTCGCCCTTTGGGCGAAGGCCGACCTACGAACTCGTCGAAGTCATTCCGCCGATGACGTGTGCCGAGTCCGCGTCCTTACCGGGATACCGACACGGTTAAGTTCCTTGCACAAATCATCCGTGTTCTGATTGATGACCTGAACCAGTTCCTGCACCGCAGCCTTGACGATCAAATGGAGTTCACTGCGGAGTTCGACGTGGTCCTGCTTGGTCGCGAAACCGCGAAGCTCGTTGCGCAGTTCCACTTGGTCCTGCTTGGTCGCGAACGGCAACTCAGACATGTCCTGCTTCAACTCCGAGCGCAGTTCCACCAGATCCTGCTTGGTCGCAAGTTTAGCGAGGGCATCGTCGAGCTGCTCCCCTATCGTCTCTTGCACCATGCGCGCTCCCCGCGGTGATACGGCAACCGTCCGGTCGGAATACCCACGCACGGTAGGTTCGCGGATCGCCGGAGTCAAATCACAAGGGGTAGTGCATCACGACCCCTTGAACATCTGCTCCTGCTTATAATTCTCCCGGCCGATGCCGTCGATCAGGCGGAGTTGGTGGGTCAGCCAGTCGATGTGCTCCTCGGTATCGGTGAGGATGTCGGTGAAGAGCTCGCGCGTGATGAAATCCCGGATCTGCTCGGTGACTTCGATCGCTTCCAGCAGGGATTCCCGGCCGTTTTGCTCGGTTTCCATCTCCAGCTCGACCATCTCCGGCACGTCGTTGCCGGTCTTGATCTTGTTGAGGTCCTGGAGATTGGGCATGCCTTCCAGGAACAGGATGCGCTCGATCAGCCGGTCGGCATGCTTCATCTTGGAGATGGATTCCTGGTAGCTGTGGTCCGCCAGGCGTTCCAGGCCCCAGTCCTTGAGCATGCGGGCGTGAAGGAAATACTGGTTCACTGCGGTCAGCTTGCCCGTCAGGATCTTGTTCAGGTGGCGAATAGCGGCGGGATCGCCCTTCATCTACAGTCTCTTCCCCATGCGGGCCGGTAACGGAATCGTCACGCCCATCATCGGGTTCCAACCCATACTTGTCGATAAGGTTTCGATACGCTGGTTCAGATTGTGGGCTTGCGCCGCTCGCACCGTTCGCCCGGCCGCATCATTCCCGCTTGTGCAAATGACTCGCAAAATCATTTGCATGCCTGGGCTGTGTCGCTTATGGATGAATCACCAATCCAACTGTCCGGGACCCCATCCGGGGAACGAAGCATGACGAAACCCCGCGCCTTACGCTGGCTGACCCTCACGATCGTATCGCTGATGTGCCTTTCCACGGCCGCGCTGGGTCAGGTCCCGAGTTCGGAGGCGCCGCCGGCGGCACAGGAGCAGCCGGCGCAAGGGCAGCCGACACAGGAAGTCCCGGACAACCCGCCCCCCGTCACGGCTGACGGTACAGCGGAGCCCGCTCCCTCAGAGCCCGCCGTGGCCGATCCTGCCGCGGGAGAACCCGTCGGGATGGAAGAAGCAGCACCGCTTCCCGCAGCCCACGACCTGTCGCCGTGGGGCATGTTCATGGCGGCCGACATCGTGGTGAAGTCGGTCATGGTCGGGCTTGCGCTGGCATCGGTGCTGACCTGGACCGTGCTGGTCGCCAAGGCGGTCGAGCTTGGCGCCGCCAAGCGGCGGGTCGCCCGGGCGCTCGGCGCGATCGGATCAGCCCGTTCGCTGGCCGAAGCCGCCGAGCACAGCCGCCCGGCCTACGGACCGGTCCACGGCTTCGTCAGGGCCGCCGTCGCGGAGCACGACCTGTGGTTCGCCGGGATGGACAAGGGGGGATTGCGCGACCGCATCGCGTCGCGCCTGGAACGCCTTGTCGCCTCGTCCAGCCGCCGCATGACGAAGGGTACCGGCATCCTTGCCACCATCGGATCGACCGCCCCGTTCGTCGGCCTGTTCGGCACCGTCTGGGGCATCATGAACAGCTTCATAGGGATTTCGGAGGCGCAGACCACCAACCTTGCGGTCGTGGCGCCCGGCATCGCCGAGGCGCTGCTCGCCACCGCCATGGGCCTCGTCGCCGCCATCCCGGCCGTCGTGATCTACAACGCCTTCGCCCGCGGCATCGCCGGCTACAAGGCCCTGCTGATGGACGCGGCGGCGGAGCTCCAGCGCCTGGCGTCGCGCGACGTGGACCGCGCGATGGTTTCCCTGCGCAAGGCGGCGGAGTAGCACCATGGCAGCCAAGCTGGACCAGGGCGACGACGACCTGGACGAAACCCATGAGATCAACGTCACTCCGTTCATCGACGTGATCCTCGTCCTGCTGATCATCTTCATGGTCGCGGCGCCGCTGGCGACTGTCGATGTCCCGGTGGACCTCCCCTCCTCCACCGCCAAGCCGCAGCCCAAGCCGGACAAGCCACTCTACCTGACCGTCCAGGCCGACCTAGCCCTGGTCATCGGGGACGAGGCGCTGGGCGGGGCTCCGCTGGCACCGGCGCTGGATCGGGCGACCGGCAGCGACCGCGAGCAGCGCATCTTCCTGCGGGCCGACCGGACGGTGGACTATGGCGACCTCATGTCCGTCATGAACGACCTGCGCGCCGCCGGGTACCTCAAGATCGCCCTCGTCGGCCTTGAAGGCATGGCTCCAGCCGATCAGGCCGCCGCCAGACCATGAGTTCCGATACCCTGCGCTGGGGCCTGAGCGCCGGCTTCGTGCTGGCGGTCCATGCCGGCATATTGGCCAGCGTGCTCGCCCTGGACACCCCGCCTCCCCCGGCGGAGGTCGCCGGCCCCGTCCTGATCGACCTGCCGCCCGAACCGCCCCCGCCGGAGCCTGCGGTCGAGGAGCCGGCGCCGGAACCACCCCCGCCGCCTCCGGAACCACCGCCGCCGGAACCGCCCCCGCCGGAGCCCCCTCCTCCCGAGCCGCCCCCGCCGGAGCCGGAGCCGATCCCGGAGCCTCCGCCGCCGGAGCCGCCCCCCGAGGAGGAACCGCCGCCGCAGGTCGAGCCGGAAGTGGCGCTGCCGGAAATCACGCCGCCCAAGCCGCCGCGGCAGAAACCGCCGCCGCCGCGCCCCAAGCTGGTCGAACAGCCGCGCCCGCCCGAGCCGGCGCCGCCGGCCCCAGCACCTCCGCCGCCCGCTCCCGCCCCGGTCGCGGAAGCCGAACCGGCACCAGCGAGACCGCGGGCCGTGGCGCAGTCCTCGGTCATGCCGAGCTTCCAGCAGCGGCTGCTCCAGCATCTGAACCGGCACAAGCGCTATCCGCAATCCTCGCAGCGGATGCGCCAGCAGGGGACCGCGCTGCTGCGCTTCACCATGGACGCCGAGGGTGCCGTGCTGTCGTACCGCCTGGAGAAAAGCTCCGGCTACGATGCCCTGGACGAGGAGGTGCTGGAGATGATCCGGCGCGCCCAGCCCCTGCCGAAAATCCCGGCCGATCTGGGCCGGAGCAGCCTGGAACTGGTCGTCCCGGTGCAGTTCGCGCTACGCTGAACCCCCTTGTTCGAGCACCGACTCCAGCGCCCGCACGGCGCTGGAGTCGTGGAACGCCTGGGGCGCGGCGCGGCGCATTGCTTGGCGCAGGTCGGCGCGGAGTCGCCGGTCGCTCCCCAGGCGAACCGCGATCTCGACATAACCGTCCCGGCAGGGGGCGATCGTCTCCCGAACGCCGATCATCTCCAGGATCGCCGCGGAATGGCGCTGGCGCATCAGCGCGCCTGGAAGCGTGACGATGGGCAGGCCGTGGGGCAAGGCTTCCAGCGCCGTGTTGTGTCCGGACCAGGAGGGATTGTCGAGGAAGATGTCGGTCAGCCCTGCCACGGCATGGAAGCGCGCGAGGTCCATCTGCGGCAGGAAGCGGCAGTGGCGGTCGGCATCCAGCCCGGCCCGCGCGAAGGCGGCCGCGAGGCGCCGGCGGAAGGTGAGCGCCACGCGCGGCGCCGGCATGTAGTCGATGAAGAGGAACAGCGCGTCCGGCAGGCGCGCGGCGATCCGGACGAACAGGTCGTCGTCGCACGGCAGGTACTTGAAGAGGGACTGGCAGCACCAGAAGACCGGCGCGTCCTCGGGCAATCCCAGGTCGGCGCGGGTGAGCGGCACCGCCGGCGGGTCGAGCGGGCGATACGCGTAGCCCAGGTTCGGCAGCGGCACCAGCGTCTCGCGGTAGTGGGCCTGCGCGCCCGGCGGCTCCATCAGGGCGGAGCTGAGATACAGGTCCATGGTCGGCAGGCCGGTCGTCACGGGGTGGCCGGTGGACATGGCCTGGACGGGAGCGAGGCGCAGGGCGGCGAGGCGCACCGCCATCGGGTCCATGCCGACATCGCCGAAGACCAGGGCGTCCAGGTCGTCGCGCCGGATCGCCTCGGCCCAGTCCTCCACCCTGCCCAGCCCCCGGCGGAAAACCTGCGAGAGCGATGCGAACCGGGTGGTCTCGTCGTCCGACCCGGAGCCGGTGTGATAGCAGAACAGTGCTACTCGCGCGGGATCGAGCGCGTCCGCCCATCCGCGCAGCGACACGTTCACGGCGGAGTGCCGGCCGATATGGCCGGCGACGAACCCGACCCTGAGGGGACCGCCGTTCCTGCGCCGGGCAGCCAGCGGTCGGGAGAATTCCGGGTACCGTTCGGCCATGAGGCCGGAGACAAGGTTACCGTAGAGGGTCTGCAGGCTGAGGTCGCAGCGCCCCTGGTAGGCCAGATAGAAGGGCTGGCTGCCGCCCACGGCCGTCGCGGCCGCCACTCGTTCCTTCGTCGGGGCGGCGGCGTAATGGTCGGCCAGCTCTTCCAGGCGGGCCGCGTAGGCTTCCCGCGCCCGGTCGACCTCGCCCATATCCCGGTAGATGATCGGCAGTTCGGCGAAGCAGCGGCGGAACCGGGCGGATGCATCGAGGGGATCGACCGTCAGGGCACGGCCGAAGCATTTCCGGGCCTCGTCATGGCGGGCCAGTTCCTGAAGCGCCGTGCCGAGGGTGAGTTGCGCGCCGCCGTGGGCCGGATCGGTGGCGAGGGCGCTTCGGTAGCGGGAGGCCGCCTCGGCCGCGCGGCCGGCGGAAAGCGCCCCGTTTCCGAGCAGCAGATGCGCCTCCGTCAGGTTCGGGTCCAGGGCGAGGGCGGCGCGGCAGAGGCTCTCGGCGTCCTCGGCCGATCCGTCCTCCTGAAGCAGCGCGGACGCCGCCAGCATCGCGCCGGTATGATCGGGCCATCGGCGGAGGACGGCGCCATAGCAGTCCGCCGCCCCCGCCCTGTCGCCGGTCCGCTTCAGCAGGTTGCCCAGGTTGAGCCGCAGGCCGGGGTGGTCGGGGGAATGGTCGAGCGCGCGCCGGTACGTGGCGATGGCGGAGGTGAAGTCGCCCAGGTCCGCCAGGGCGCCGGCCAGCACCAGCGCCGCGTCGGCATCGCCGGGGCGGGACGCCACCACGGGGGCGATCACGTCGCGGGCCTCCGCCGGGCGGCGCAGGTCCGCCAGCAGCGCTGCCCGGTTCAGCGCCACCGTCGGATGTCCCGGCAGCAGCCGGCCGGCCCGCTCCAGCGCCGCCAGCGCTCCCGACCGATCACCCGTCCGCCGGAGCGCCGCCGCCATGTTGTTGTACAGCGTGACGTCATCCGGCTGTTCGGCGATGGCGCGGCGGTAGATCGTGGCGGCCTCCGACGGGCGTCCCTCGGCCATGCGGGACCGGGCGGCTTCATCTGTCGCGGCAGGTTCGGACATGGGGCCTTCAGGGTGAAGACAAGGCGGTCGAGGGGCCTGGACCGTGGCCGAAGCCTACCGCCCCGCCCGGTTGCGGGACAACACAAACCGGAAGGGTGCCGGGTAACGGTCCGTCCAGCCGATTAATTGCGGTACTAACCGTTTTTTCACCACGCCTGCCCGACCCTGGGTCCGAGCATTAACCATGGGAATCGGGTTGCGGCGATGAAATGGGTTCGGGACCGGCTGGGGCGGGCTTCGACGGGAGTTGCAGCGGGACTGGCGATGGGGCTGGCGGTCGTTCTGGCTGCGCCCCCGCAAGGGACGGCCGCGACGCCGGCGGCGAAACCGGCCATGTGGGTGGAGCCGGCCGTTCCGGAGCAGCTTTCGCTGGGTCCCCAGCGCGCCGCGGGCGCCATCGTCTGGGCGCACGGCCTGTCGCTCCATGAAGAAGACTCGCGCGCGCCGACCCCGCCCTATATCCGCGCCCTGGCCGAACAGGGCTGGGACACCTTCCGGCTGAACCGGCTGCGCCACGCCGACAGCCTGAGCGGAACGGGAGCCCGGCTCGCCAAGGCCGCCCGCGACCTGCGCGCCCAGGGCTATGCCCGAATCGGGCTGGCCGGCCAGAGCTTCGGGGCCTTCGCCGCCCTGGCGGCGGTCGCCGAGGACGGAGTCGCCGACGCGGTGGTCGCCACCGCCCCCGCCGCCTATGGCAGCTTCACCGATTCGTATGGCACCTGGCGGGCCAACGCGACCGAGCTTTACCGCCTGTTGCGCCAGGTCGGGACGACGCCGCTGATGATGGTCTTCTTCCATGGCGACGGCTACGACCCAGGCGGCCGCGGGGATATGACGCGGGCGATCCGCAGCGACCGGCCGGTGCGCGACCTGATAATCGACCAGCCGGCCGACCTGATCGGCCATTCCGCCGCCGCGAGCGGCCTGTTCGCCCGCCGTTTCGCCGGCTGCATCGGCCGCTTCGTGGCGGGAAAAATCCGCACGCCCGCCGACGAGGCCGATTGCGAGACCTCCTGGGGCCGTCGCCCGAGCGCAGACCTGGGCAATGGCGGAGGAAACGCCCGGTTCGGCTCGACGCTGGCGTCGGTGAAGCCGGCGGTGGCGACCGACCTGACCGGCTCCTGGTACGGGTTCTACCGGAACGGCCGCGAGGTGATGCTGAACATCGAGCAGGTCGAGGGCGACCGCGTCGTTGCCAGCTACCTGCTGGGCTCCGGCCTGATGGCGCAGGAGCGGGCGGAATCGTCGCGCCGCGAGGGTTCCTTCGCGGACGGCGAGTTGGTGTTCGACGAACCCGCGCTCAACCAGCTCCGCTTCCGGCTGCGCCCCGACGGCGCCCTGGCAGGGTCCTGGCAGGCCCGGGACGGCAGCGCCACCCTGGACACGGTGCTGCGCCGGATGCCCTGAATTTTCCGCCGTGCGGCCGGCGGAATGCGCTATTCATGAGGTAAGGAGACCAATACCGGAGGGGGGAAGCGATGAGGGCGAAGGCCGCCGTACTGCACGAGATCGGGCTTCCCAGGCCCTATGCGGACAGCAAGCCGCTGCATATCGAGGAGGTCGAGTTGGCACCTCCCGGCCGCGGCGAGATGCTGGTCCGGATCAAGGCCGCGGGCCTGTGCCATTCCGACCTTTCCGTTATCAACGGCGACCGGCCCCGGCCGATGCCCATGGCGCTGGGGCACGAGGCGGCCGGCATCGTCGAGGAAATCGGCGATGGGGTCGAGGAGTTCCGGCCGGGCGACCATGTCGCCCTGGTCTTCGTGCCGAGCTGCGGGCTGTGCGGCCCCTGCTCCGAGGGGCGCCCCGCCCTGTGCGAGCCGGGCGCCGCCGCCAACGGCGCCGGCACGCTGCTGGGCGGCGGGATGCGGATCACCGGTCCGCAGGGCCAGCCGGTCCACCACCATGTCGGGGTCTCGGCCTTCGCCGAGTTCGCCGTGGTCTCCGCCCGGTCCGCGGTGAAGATCGACGATACCATCCCGTTCGACGAGGCGGCGCTGTTCGGCTGCGCCGTGCTGACCGGCGTCGGCGCGGTGGTCAATACGGCCAAGGTCTTCGCCGGCGCCAGCGTGGCGGTGATCGGTCTGGGCGGAGTCGGGCTGAACGCCATGCTGGGCTGCATCATGGCCGGTGCCGACCGGATCGTCGCCATCGACATGATCGACCGCAAGCTGGACCTGGCGCGGCAGCTGGGTGCCACCGACGTCTTCAACGCCGGATCGCCCGACGTGGAGGCCCGGATCAAACAGGCGACCGGCGGCGGGGTGGATTACGCGTTCGAGATGGCGGGCTCGGCCCCGGCGCTGGAGATGGCCTATCGGATCACCCGCCGCGGCGGCACGACGGTGTCCTCCGGCCTCGCCAACCCCGCCAAGATGATGTCGATCCCGGCGGTCTCGCTGGTTGCGGAGGAGAGGACGCTGAAGGGCAGCTACCTGGGCGGCGGCGTGCCCAAGCGCGACATTCCCCGCTACATCCGGATGTTCAAGAAGGGCAAGCTGCCGGTGGACGCCCTGATGAGCGAGCGCATCCGGCTGGACGAGATCAACGAGGCGTTCGACAAGCTGGCGGACGGCACCGCCGTACGCCAGCTCGTGATGTTCTGAACGGGTGCGGAGGGGCGGCGTCCCGCCGCCCATCGATGCGCGGGACGCGCACCCTCCGCCCTGTTCGCTTTCCGTCAGAAGGTCAGTGCCTTGGCCCGGACGACGCTGGGCAGGGTGCCGATCTTGTGCAGAAGCTCGTCGCTGATCTGCTGGTCGACCGACACCAGGGCGATCGCGTTTTCCCCCGGGGCCGTGCGGCCCAGGTGGAAGGTCGCGACGTTGACCCCGGCGCTTCCGAGCGTCGTGCCGAGATGGCCGATGAAGCCGGGCTTGTCCTCGTTGCGGATGAACAGCATGTGGCTGGACACCTCGGCCTCGATCGGCACTTCCTCGATGCCGACGATCCGGGGCTTCTCTCCGCCGAACAGGGTGCCGGTCAGGGACCGGTTGCGCTGCTCGGTGTGGACGATCACGCGCATCAGGGTCTGGTAGTCGCTGGCCCGTTCGCGCTTGGTCTCCGCGATCTCGATGTCCCGCTCGCGCGCGATCACCGGGGCGTTGACCATGTTGACGCTGTCCAGCAGCGGCTTCAGCAGGCCCATCAGGACCAGGGCGGTCAGCGGCCGGGTATTCAGCTCGGCGACGTGCCCCTCGTACTCGACCGTGACGCCCTTCAGGCCGCTCTCGGTGATCTGGCCGGCGAAGCTGCCGAGCTGTTCGGCCAGCTGCATGTAGGGCCGCAGCTTGGGCGCGTCCTCCGCCGAGACGGACGGCATGTTCAGCGCGTTGACCACGGCCCCGGAGACGAGATAGTCCGCCATCTGCTCCGCCACCTGGAGCGCCACGTTCTCCTGCGCCTCGGTGGTGCTGGCGCCCAGGTGCGGCGTGCAGATCACCTGCTCCATGCCGAACAGCGGGTTCTCCTTCGCCGGCTCGGACGCGAATACGTCGAGGGCGGCGCCAGCCACGTGGCCGCTCTCGATCGCCGCCTTCAGGTCGTCCTCGACGATCAGGCCGCCGCGCGCGCAGTTGATGATCCGGACGCCCTTCCGGCACTTCGCCAGCGACTCGGCGTTGAGCAGGTTGCGGGTGCCGTCAGTCAGCGGCGTGTGCAGGGTGATGAAGTCGGCGCGGGCCAGCAGGTCGTCCAGCTCCACCTTCTCCACGCCCAGGTCGACCGCCCGTTCGTGGCTGAGGAACGGGTCGTAGGCCACGACGCGCATCTTCAGCCCCAGCGCCCGGTCGGCGATGATCGAGCCGATATTGCCGCAGCCGACCACGCCCAGCACCTTGGCCGTCAGCTCGACGCCCATGAAGCGGTTCTTCTCCCACTTGCCGGCATGGGTCGAGGCGTTGGCCGCCGGGATCTCCCGGGCGAGCGCGAACATCATGGCGATGGCGTGCTCGGCCGTGGTGATCGAGTTGCCGAACGGCGTGTTCATCACGACGACGCCGCGCGCGGTCGCCGCCGGGATGTCCACGTTGTCCACGCCGATGCCGGCCCGGCCGACCACCTTCAGGCTGGTGGCGGCGGACAGGATGTCCTTCGTCACCTTGGTGGCGGAGCGGATCGCGAGGCCGTCGTAGCCGCCGATGATCTCCTTCAGCTCGTCGGGCTTCAGGCCGGTCTTGACGTCGACCTCGACGCCGCGCTCGCGGAAGATCTCGACCGCGCGCGGGCTCAGGCTGTCCGAAATAAGGACTTTGGGCATTCCAGTACCTTCCTTCCGGGTCAGCCGGCCTTGACGGTTTCCGACTTTACGGTCTCGAACGCCCACTCGATCCAGGGGATCAGGGCTTCGATGTCGCTCCGGTCGATGGTGGCTCCGCCCCAGATCCGCAGGCCGGGAGGCGCGTCGCGGTATGAGGCGGCATCCAGGGCGACGCCCTCCTTCTCCAGCAGGGCCGCGACCTTCTTGGCGACGTCGGCCTGGGCGGCGGCGTCCAGCGCGGTGATCTGCGGATCGACGATCTTCAGGCAGATCGAGGTGCAGGAGCGGATCGACGGCTCGACCGCCAGGAAATCGATCCAGGGGGTCCGGGCGACCCAGTCGGCCAGTGCGCGGAGGTTGCCTTCGGAGCGCTCGATCAGGCCGGGCAGGCCGCCGACCGACTGCGCCCATTTCAGGCCGTCGATCGCGTCCTCCACTGCCAGCATGGACGGCGTGTTGATCGTCTCGCCCTTGAAGATGCCTTCGTTGAGCTTGCCATCCTTGGTCATGCGGAAAATCTTCGGCATCGGCCAGGACGGCTTGTAGCTCTCCAGCCGGGCCACGGCGCGCGGGCTCAGCACCAACATGCCGTGCTGCGCCTCGCCGCCCAGGACCTTCTGCCAGGACCAGGTGACCACGTCCAGCTTGTCCCAGGGCAGGTCCATCGCGAAGGCGGCCGAGGTCGCGTCGCAGATCGCCAGACCCTCGCGGTCGGCCGGGATCCAGTCGCCGCCGGGCACGCGCACGCCCGAGGTGGTGCCGTTCCAGGTGAAGACCACGTCATGGCTGAAATCGACCTGGGACAGGTCGGGCAGCGACCCGTAATCGGCTTGGAGCGTCCGGGTGTCGGCCAGCTTCAGCTGCTTGACCACGTCGGTCACCCAGTCCTTGCCGAAGCTTTCCCATGCCAGCATGTCGACCGGCCGGGCGCCCAGCAGCGACCACATCGCCATCTCGACGGCGCCGGTGTCGGAGGCCGGGACGATGCCGATGCGGTAGTCGGCGGGGATGCCGAGAATCGACCGGCTGAGCTCGATCACCTCGGCCAGCTTGGCCTTGCCGGGCTTGGAGCGGTGGGACCGGCCGAGCAGCGCGTCGGAGAGCGCCTCCAGCGTCCAGCCGGGACGCTTCGCACAGGGACCGGAGGAGAAATGGGTATTCTTTGGCCGCGCAGTCGGCTTCATGGAGGCTATTCCTTGCAGAATAGTTGCAACCCGTTGGGGGGTTGTGGCCCGGCGCGGATACTAGTTAGCGACCTTTGCCAAATCAACGGCGCAATTCCGTTCTGCGCCCGCGGCATGGCGGCACAAGATAATTAGCAAGGAAGCATCCCTTCCGGATCGCTTCGGCTCAGGCCGCAGCACCCGGGAGTCCGACCGACCAGAGCGCCGATTGAAGCTTGGCCATGCCCTGCTTGCGCTCCGCCTCGCTGCCGAAGCGCTTGGACCAGATCGTCTGGAAATCGGGACTCTTCATGGCGCGCTCCAGCGTTTCGGCGACGAAGGCGCGGGCGCGCCCCTCCGGGAAGCTGACCTGCCCGCAGATCTTCAGGAGCAGGGCGATCCGTTCCGCAAGCGGCTTCTTCACGCCCATGATGCCGTTGCGGAGAGCCTCCAGCGCGGCGCCGTCCAGCTCGTTCAGGATCGGCCCCGCGACGTCGTCGGCGAGGCCGGCGAGACGGATCGAGGACTGGAGATCGACCAGGGCCTCCACCGTCTCGACCACGGTCCTGCGTCCCCCGGTCGTCTCGCGGAGCAGCGGCTCGGTCACGAGCAGGCCGGTGAGATGCCGCCGCAGCCTCACCCTGTCCGGCTCGCCGGGAACCATCCGGATCAGTCGGCTGAGCCGGTCGATGCGCTCGGACTGGGTGCGCAGCCCCTCCAGCTCCGTGGCGACCCGCGCCTCCGTGAGGACGGAGCCGATCCGCTGCTCAAGGGTCGCCCGGATCTCCTCGTCGGCACCGAGCTGGGCGTTGACCTCGGACAGCCAGCGGCCGAGCGCGCTGACCGCCTCGATCTCCTGGAACAGGCCCTCCTCGGGCCGCAGGGCCGACCGTCCGGACAGCTCGACCAGGAGCCGTCGGCGCAGCACCGAGCGGCAGCGGGGCAGCAGGTTCGCCTTCATCAGGGTGTTGAGCTGGGCGAGGCCGATCACCGGTCCGCCGTCAGGATAGCCGAAGGTGCCGGCATGCAGTTCGGCCAGCAGGATCACCGTCTGGTCCGGTCGCAACCGCCCGCCGCGCAGCTCGCGCAGGCTCGGCGGCGCATCGAGGATCTCCGCCGCCAGCATGTCGATCAGCCTGTAGTGCCGGACCTCCAGGCCGGGCTGGACCAGCTGGACCAGACGCGACAGCTTCTCCGCCCAGCTCCCCGCCCCCATCAGGTAACGGGTCAGGGCGCGCAGGCAATGGTAGGAGAAGTCCTCGCCGTCGGGATAGCGGCTCTCGATCTCCCAGGCCACCGCGAGGAACTTGCCGGCTTCGATCTGGGGGATGGCATGTTTGCGGTCGTCGGCGTGCAACGCCTCGATCGCCTTGTGGACCGCGTCGATCAGTTCGATGTAGCGCGCCTTGCTGGCCTTGGACGCGTCCTTCGCACCCTGGACCTGGGCCATCGCGGCGCGCTGGATCGCCCCCTCCACCATGCCCTTGCCGGAAGCCAGCTCGGTCGTGTTCCTGACGGAATGGATCAACTCCAGCGGGGTCAGCCGGCGCGGCTCCAGGAAGCGGGCGAGCAGGACGCGGATGTCGTCGCGGGTCTGCTCCCGATGGAAATCCCGCCGGGTGCGGCAGGGCGTCCTACCGCCCAGCGTCGGCATGCCGACGGGATCGGGGTCGGTCCGGCCGGGCGCCACCCATTTCAGCAGGATCGCGCGGTCGGAATGGTCGAACCCCTGGAAGCGCGAGGCGCGCACCACCCGGACTCCGTCAAGCCCCCGTAGCGCCAGCACCTTCTGCGCCGCCTTCAGAAGCGTCGCGGCAGAAGGGGCTTCGACCGCAGGCTGCCATGCCCCGTCCTGGAGCATGTGCATCTCGTATTCGACAGTGACTTCGACGGGCGTGCGGTCGGGCATGTAAGCGCCATCCCCACTTCAGAGGAAGTCACTTATACACCAAAAGACCAGTAAAAGAATAGATGTTAGACGGCGATCGTTTCGGGAGTTCTCCGCGCAATGATATGATCCAATAGAATGCTAAGTACTTGTTCGTCACGCTGATTATAAGTATTGTATTGAAGTCTGACCTTCCCCCGGTCATCGCGGCTCCGGGACGGCTGGAGCTCGATAACTTCGACGACCACTTTGAGCGTGTCGCCGGGACGGACCGGACGCAGCCAGCGGAGCTGGTCGCCGCCGCTGCCGCCCATGCTGCTGTCATGGATGATGCCGGTATCGCGCAGCAGGCGAAAGGTCAGCGCCAGGGTCTGGAACCCGCTGGCGATCAGGCCGCCATAGGGACCCTTGGCGGCGGCGACGGCATCCACATGGAACGGCTGCGGATCGTACATCAGCGCGAAATCGATGATCTGGGCCTCGGTCAGGGTGATCCCTGCCGTCCCGAACCGGTCGCCCACCCGAAAATCCTCGAAAAACATCGACTTCATGCGCTTGGTCTCTCCCCCAGTGTCGGGCCCCAGTGGCGGGCCGTGGTCACAGCCTCTTCGTCAGATGGATGATGCCGTCCGATGCGCCGGCAGGCCCGGCCGGGACGGGCTCGAAGCCCAGCGACCGGTAGAGCGCCTGGGCGGCGGCCATGGACGGCAACGTCTCCAGATGCATGCCGGTATAGCCGCGCCGGCGCGCTTCATCCAGCGCCGCCTCGCACAGGCGGCGCCCCAGCCCGGATCCGCGCCTGTCGTCGCGGACATAGAGCCGCCGCATCTCGCAGCCGCCGGTGCCGTCGGCGGCCGCCGCGAGGCCGACCACACCGACGGCTTCACCGTCCTGCCGGGCCAGCAGCCACAGGCCGGGAAGTGCCGCGACCTCGCGCTCGTAGCCCTTGAAGCAGATCGCGAAGTCCAGCGCCCTGCCGTAGTCCATCAGCAGGCCGCGGACGGCGCCGAGGTCGTCGTCCCCGGCGGCTTCGGTGATCGAGACGTCGGTCACAGGTAGACGGTGCCTTCCATGTAAAGCATGGCCTTGCCGGAGATCATGACTCGGTCGCCGCGCAGTTCGCACCACAATTGCCCCCCACGCGCGGAGAGCTGGCGCGCGGACAATTCGGTCTTGCCCAGCCGTTCCGCCCAGTAGGGCACCAGCGTGGAGTGGGTCGAGCCGGTGACCGGGTCCTCAGGAATGCCGTGGTGGGGAGCGAAGTAGCGCGACACGAAATCGACGTCCCCGCCCGGCGCCGTCACCAGCACGCCCCGGTCGAGCCGGGAAAGCCCCCCCATGTCGGGCTTCAGGGACGCGATGGACGCGGCGTCATCGTACACGACCATGTGGTCCCGGGCGATCAGCAGGTCGGACGGAGCCGGGCCGCCGAGCGCCGCGGCGAGATCGGCGCGGACGGCATCCTGGTCTTCCGCCGGCCGCTCGGGCGGGCGGGCCGGGAAATCGAGGGTGAAGAGGTCGCCGCGCCGGGTCACCGTCAGGTTTCCCGCGGTCTGGGTAGTGAAGTCGACCCGCTCGGTGCCGGGGCGCAGGATCGACATGATGACATAGGCGGAGGCCAGGGTCGCGTGGCCGCACAGATCGACCTCCGTGGTCGGCGTGAACCAGCGCAGCCGGTAGCCCTCCTGCCCTTCCGGGACGAAGAAGGCCGTTTCGGCCAGGTTGTTCTCCGCCGCGAGGTCCTGCAGCGTGGAGTCCGGCAGCCAGATGTCCAGCGGCATCACAGCCGCCGGATTGCCGGCGAACACCGTGTCGGTGAAGGCATCGACCTGATAAATCCGTTGGCTCATGGCGTCTCTCGCTTCGGTCTCGTTCGGGTCTCAATCGGGCAGGTTGGTGAAGTCGAAACAGTTGGGATGCCGTTCCAGCCCCACCTTTTCGTAGAATTCGATCGCCGCAGGGGCTGACAGCAGGATGCAACGCACGGCGTCGCCACCCGCGGCGGTCCGCGTCCGGGTCATCAATACCCGGCCGATGCCCCGTCCCTGCCATTGCCGATCCACCGCCAGGTCGGACAGGTAGCAGCAATAGCTGAAATCGGTGACCGACCGGGCGACGCCGATCAGATTGTCCCCATCGCGCGCGGTAACGATCAGGTCCGCCTGTGCCAGCATCCGGGAAATCCGCTCGGGCTGATCGACCGGGCGGCGCTCTGCCAGGCCGGAGCGGCGCAACACGTCGATGAACTCGACCGGAGAGAGATCCGGTTCGCACCGGAACCGGATCTCGGCACCGCTCCTGTCGATGAACGGTTTCAATTCCGCCAAAACGGCTTGCTCCCCTCGTGATTCGCCTCGGCCCGGCTGACGCCGATATCCTTCAGCATGTCGTCGCTGAGCGCAAGCAGGTCCCGCCTCTGGCGGGCGTTCTCGCGCCACGTCATCAGGATCTCGAAGAAGGCGGACAGGACGGCCAGGACCTGGCGGACGGCGATGCCGCCGACGATGCGGAGAGACTTCGCGGTCATTGCCGGCGTCCCCTTCCGGGGAGGTGTGGCGGCGTCAATTGTATGCATACAATCCTCCATCCTCTGGCGTTCTGCCTCGCTACATTCGAGACAATGTGATTATTGCTTGCTTGGGATGGGGGTCAATGAATACATTGTCACCATGACAACTTGGCTTCCCGATCTCGACAGATATCCCGGTCCGCGCTACCGGGCCATCGCCGACGCGCTGGCGGCGGACATCGCCGCCGGCCGGCTTCCCGTCGGCGAGCGCCTTCCGACCCACCGCGACCTGGCCTACCACCTCAAGGTCACGGTCGGCACGATCACGCGCGCCTATGCCGAGGCCGAGCGGCGCGGGCTGATCGGGGGAGAGGTCGGCCGGGGCACCTACGTGAAGGCGGGGACCGTGCGGAACGCCGGAGACGAGTGGCCGCAGCTGCCGCCACCGCCCGGCGACACTCCGGCGGTGGTCGACCTGTCGCTCTGCACGCCCAGCGCCGCCGGGGTGGCGGAAGCCCTGGCCGCCCTGCTCTCCGGCATGAAGGATCCGGCCGGGTTTGCCGACATGCTCAACTACCCGCCCCATGGCGGGCTGCCCGCCCATCGGGAGGCGGGATCCCGCTGGCTGGCCCGGCACCAGGTTTCGGTCGGGCCGGAGAACGTGCTGGTCACCAGCGGCGCGCAGAACGGCATGGCCATCGCCTTCACGACGGTCACCCGGCCGGGCGACCTGATCCTGACGGAACGGCTGACCTATTTCGGCATGAAGGCGCTCACGGCCACCTTGGGGTTGCGGCTGGAGGGGCTTGCCATGGACGACGAAGGGTTGCTGCCCGACGCGTTCGAATCGGCCTGCCGGCAGTCGGCGCCCAAGGCGCTCTACACCGTGCCGACCCTGCACAACCCGACGACGGCGATCATGCCGACGGAGCGGCGGCGGCGGATCATCGAGATCGCGCGGAAGTACGATGTCACCATCGTGGAGGACGACGTCTTCGGCTTCCTGGTGCCGGACGGGCCTGCGCCGATCCAGGTCCTGGCGCCCGACATCACGCTGCACATCAGCAGCCTGTCCAAGAGCATCGCGCCGGGCCTCCGGATCGGCTATCTGGTGGCGCCACCCCGGCTGATGCCGCGCCTGGAGGCCACGATGCGCGCGCTGAACTACGCGGTACCGCCCCTGATGGGCGAGTTGGCGACCCGCTGGATCGAGGACGGCAGCGCCGACCGCTTCGCCGAGACCCAGTGCCGGGAGTGCCGAGCGCGCCACGACCTGGCGGCGGAGATCCTGCGCGACGGCCCGGCCGTCGCGGTGCCTTCGGTCGGGCAGCATCTCTGGCTCAAGCTTCCCGATCCCTGGCGGCGGGAAGACTTCGTGGCCGAGACCCGCAGCCGGGGCATCATCCTGACCGGCGCCGACGTCTTCATGGTCGGCCGGGGCGCCGCTCCCCACGCTGTCCGCGTCGGCCTGTCCATGCCAGCCCGCCGCGAGGACGTGCGCCACGGGCTGGAGGTCATCGCCGACCTGCTGTGCAGCCCGGTCGGGGCGACGGTTTCGATGGTCTGACCGGCCTTGTCAGAACCCGTCCGCGACGGTCCAGGCGTGGTTCAGTGGGCCGTGGCCGCCGCCATAGCCCGGGGCCTGCCGGATCGCCTGGTCCACATAGTTCCGGGCGCGGGTCACCGCCTCCGGCAAGGTCAGCCGCTGGGCCAAGCCGGTCGCGATCGCGGACGCCAGCGTGCAGCCGGTGCCGTGGGTATGCAGGGTGTCGATCCGGCGGGAGGTGAACACCTCCTCCCCGTCGTTGGTCACCAGCAGGTCGGTGACCGTCTCGCCCTCCATGTGGCCGCCCTTCAGGAGCACGGCCTTGGGGCCGTAGCTGAGCATCAGGTTGGCCGCGTGGCGCATGTCGTCCAGGTCCAGGATCTCCAGGCCGCTCAGCACCTGGGCTTCCGGGATGTTGGGCGTGATCACGTCGGCGCGGGGCAGCAGCCGGCGCTGCAGCGCGTGGCTGGCGTCGGGATCGAGCAGCAGGGCTCCGCCCTTCGCGACCATCACCGGATCGACCACCAGCGGGATATCGCCGCCGAGCTCCTCCAGCACGTCGGCGACCGTGTCGATCACCTCCCCGCTGTGGAGCATGCCGGTCTTGATCGCGTCGGCCCCGATATCCTCCAGGACCAGCCGCATCTGCTGGGCGATGAACTCCACCGGCACCGGATGGATGCCGAACACGCCCAGGGTGTTCTGCGCCGTCAGCGCGGTGATGGCGGTGGCGGCATAGCCGGTCAACGCCGTCACCGTCTTGATGTCGCCCTGGATACCGGCGCCGCCTCCGCTGTCGGAGCCGGCGACGATCAAGACCCTTCCCCTCATTCAGCCGCTTCCTGTTGCCGCACCGCCGCTTCCTGGATCCGCTGAACGATATCCCCGACGACGGCATTCACCAAGGCTTCATCGTCGCCCTCGGCCATGACGCGGATGACCGGCTCGGTCCCGGACTTGCGGATCAGCAGCCGGCCGGAGCCGCTCAGCCGCGCCTCGCCGTCCCGGATCGCCGCCTTCACCTGCCCGTCCTCCAGCGGTGCCGCGCCCCCCTCGAACCGGACGTTCTTCAGGAGCTGGGGCACCGGCTCGAACACCCGGCAGACGTCGCTGACGCGCCGGCCGCTTTCCTGGATCACGGCAAGGACCTGGAGCGCCGCGATCAGCCCGTCGCCCGTGGTGCCGTAGTCGCTCAGCACGATATGGCCCGACTGCTCGCCGCCGACATTGAACCCGTGCTCGCGCATGTGCTCGACCACGTAGCGGTCGCCGACCGGTGTCCGCACGAGGTCGAGCCCAAGCCCCTTCAGGGAACGCTCCAGACCCAGGTTGGACATCACGGTGGCGACGACGCCGTTGCCCTTCAGCTTGCCCGACTCGCACCACGACCGCCCGACCAGACCCATCACCTGGTCTCCGTCGATCTGCCGGCCCTTCTCGTCCACCAGGATCAGCCGGTCCGCGTCGCCGTCCAGCGCGATGCCGAGGTCGGCGCCGTTGGCGACCACCTCGCTCTGGAGCATCTGGGGCGCGGTGGCGCCGCACTGGCGGTTGATGTTGATGCCGTCGGGCTTGACGCCGACCGAGACGACCTCCGCCCCGAGTTCCCACAGGACCTTGGGAGCCACCTTGTAGGCGGCGCCGTTGGCGCAATCGACCACGATCTTGAGCCCGTCGAGGCGGAGCCCGCGCGGGAAGGTGTTCTTGACGAACTCGATGTAACGGCCGCTGGCGTCCTCCAGGCGGCTCGCCCGGCCCAGCGCCGCCGGCTTGACCAGCGATGAGCCCAGCGGATCGGCCAGACGGCCCTCGATCTCCGCCTCGACCTCGTCGGACAGCTTGTAGCCGTCGGGGCCGAACAGCTTGATGCCGTTGTCCTGGAACGGATTGTGGGAGGCCGAGATCATGATGCCGAGATCGGCGCGCAGGCTCCGGGTCAGCATCGCGACCGCCGGCGTCGGCATCGGCCCGACCAGCACGACGTCCATGCCCATGGCGATCAGCCCCGCGGTCAGGGCCGGCTCCAGCATGTAGCCGGAAAGGCGGGTGTCCTTGCCGATCACCGCCAGATGCCGGTGATCGCCCCGATGGAACTGGACCGCCGTCGCCATGGCGACCTTGAGGGCGGTTTCGGCGGTCATCGGCTCGATGTTGGCCGTGCCGCGGATGCCGTCGGTGCCAAACAGTTTACGCGTCATCATTCCTCTCGAACAGTCTTGCCGTTCTTATCCGAAAATGCCGGCGATAGCCAAGCCCGGGGCTTCAAACCCGCCGAAGGTGCAGTCCTGCCCACAGGGCGCGGGCCTGGCAGGTCTCCGCGACGTCGTGGACGCGGAGGATCTGGGCGCCTTGGTCGAAGGCGGCCAGCGCCCCGGCCAGCGAGCCGGCCATCCGGTCCTTCGGCGCCTCGCCCCGGCTGAGCGACGCGATGAAGCGCTTGCGGGACAGCCCGACCAGCAGCGGCACGCCCAGCCCATGGTACAGCGCCGCATGGCGCAGGATCTGCAAATTATGCTCGACCGTCTTGCCGAAGCCGATGCCCGGATCGACGCAGAGGTTCCCGGCGGACATCCCGGCTTCCAGGCAGGCGGCGACCCGTTCGGCGAGGTAGACGTACACGTCGGTGGGAGCGTCCGTGTACTCCGGCGCCTGCTGCATGGTCCGGGGCTCGCCGCGCATATGCATCAGGACGACGGGCACGCCGGCCTTGGCCGCGACGTCGAGGCTGCCGGGATCGCCGGTCAGGGCCGTGACGTCGTTGACGATCGCGGCCCCCGCCTCCAGCGCCGCCGCCATGACGGCGGCGTGGCGGGTGTCGATCGACACGATCGCCCCCCGCTCCGCGAAGTGCCGGATGACCGGCACGACCCGCCGGACCTCCTCCTCCACCGGAACCGGATCGGCCCCCGGCCGCGTCGACTCGCCGCCCACGTCCAGGATGTCGGCCCCGGCGTCCAGAAGCGCGGTGCCCTGGGCGACGGCGCGGTCGTGGTCCAGAAAGTCGCCGCCGTCGCTGAAACTGTCGGGAGTGACGTTGACGATACCCATGACGGCGGGCCGGTCGAACGCCAGCCCGGCGAACGGGGCGCGGGGTCGGGACAGCGCATCCAGGAGGTCCGCGGCGGGAGCCCAGCCGGCCAGGTCGCCGAGGGGACCGATCGCGCGCAGGATGCCGGTCTTCCCCTCACCCCCCGTCCTGGCGATCGCCTCGACCATGCCGAAGGCCAGAGGGCCGCCCGCCAGGGGAAGCGCCGCACCGGCGTCCACCGCCCTGCCCGCCGCCTCGTGCCCGAGGATGCCCAGCGGCCGCAGATACACGGAAGCGCCGGACCGTTCCGCCGACAAGCAAAAGCCCCGGAGTGACCCGGGGCTCGTTGCCGGCTCCATTCCCATGGGAGCCATCATGTCCACCAAAAATCGCCCTTTGCGTCCCCGGCCTTACGTGCCCGGCTGGGGTTCCGGCTCAAGTCCGCCGGAGTCCTTGCTGCCGCTGGTCGGGACCGAAGCCCGGCGCCCGGGGGTCGGCTGCTTCGGGGGCGGCGGCGTGTCCTGCTTGTCGGTGCGGATGATCGGCTCGCCCCGCAGCAGGGCGTTGATCTCCTCGCCCGACAGGGTCTCGTACTCGAGCAGGCCCTTGCCCAGCGTATGCAGCTGGTCGAGGTTGTCGGTCAGGATGCGCCGCGCCGTGGCGTAGGCGGTGTCGACGATCCGGCGGACCTCCGCATCGACTTCGGCCGCGGTCGCGTCGGACATGTTCTTGTGCTGGGTGACCGAGTGGCCCAGGAAGACCTCCTGGCTCGGCTCGCCGTACAGCAGCGGCCCCAGCTTCTCGCTCATGCCCCACTCGGTGACCATCCGGCGGGAGATGTCGGTCGCCATCTTGATGTCCGACGAGGCGCCGGTGGTCACGCGGTCGATGCCGAAGATCAGCTCCTCGGCGACGCGGCCGCCCATCGCGACGGCCAGGTCGGCCTCCAGCTTGGCGCGGCTCAGGGAGATCCGGTCGCCTTCCGGCAGGCGCATCACCATGCCGAGGGCACGGCCGCGGGGGATGATGGTCGCCTTGTGGACCGGATCGCTGTCCTTCATGTGGATCGCGACGATCGCGTGGCCGCCCTCGTGGTAGGCGGTCAGCTTCTTCTCGTCCTCGGTCATGACCATGGACCGGCGCTCGGCGCCCATCATGACCTTGTCCTTGGCGTTCTCGAACTCCGCCATGCCGACCACGCGCTTGCCGGCGCGGGCCGCCAGCAGAGCCGCCTCGTTGACCAGGTTGGCGAGGTCGGCGCCGGAGAAGCCGGGAGTGCCGCGGGCGATGATCCGGGCGTCCACGTCGGGCGCCAGCGGAACCTTGCGCATGTGGACCTTCAGGATCTTCTCGCGGCCCAGCACGTCCGGGTTCGGCACGACGACCTGACGGTCGAAGCGGCCGGGACGCAGCAGCGCCGGGTCGAGCACGTCGGGGCGGTTGGTCGCGGCGATCAGGATGACGCCCTCGTTCGCCTCGAAACCGTCCATCTCGACCAGGAGCTGGTTGAGGGTCTGTTCCCGCTCGTCGTTGCCGCCGCCCAGGCCGGCGCCGCGATGGCGGCCGACCGCGTCGATCTCGTCGATGAAGATGATGCAGGGGGCGTTCTTCTTGCCCTGCTCGAACATGTCGCGGACGCGGCTGGCGCCGACGCCGACGAACATCTCGACGAAGTCCGAACCGGAGATGGTGAAGAAGGGCACGTTGGCCTCACCCGCGACGGCGCGCGCCGTCAGGGTCTTGCCGGTACCCGGAGGACCGACCAGCAGCACGCCCTTGGGGATCTTGCCGCCCAGGCGCTGGAACTTCTGCGGGTCCTTCAGGAACTCGACGATCTCCTCCAGCTCCTGCTTCGCCTCGTCGATGCCGGCGACGTCGTCGAACGTCACCCGGCCGACCTTCTCGGTCAGCAGGCGCGCCCGGCTCTTGCCGAAGCCCATGGCCTTGCCGCCGCCGGACTGCATCTGGCGCATGAAGAAGATCCACACGCCGATCAGAAGCAGCATCGGGAACCAGGACAGCAGCACGCTGAACAGCGACGGCACGTTGCTGTCGTCGGGCATGGCGCTGATCCTGACGCCCCGATCGGCCAGACGATCGACCACATTGGCATCGGGCGGGGAATAGGTGCTGAACGAGCGGCCATCGCTGAAGTGGCCGCTGATCTGGTTGCCCTTGATCGTCACATCCGCGACCTGGCCCCGTTCGACCTCGTTCAGGAAGTCGCTGAACGGCACGCTCGCCTGCGGACTACGGGTGGAGGAACTCTGGAACAGATTGAACAGGGCCACCAGAAGCAGCCCGATGATGATCCAGAGAGCCAGGTTTTTACCGAAATTGTTCACGGTTCACGCCTTTCGTCGGACAACCTCGGCGCCTTTCGATGAACGCCGGGCGCCAGCCCTCGACACTTGATCCCGATACATGGGAAGTCCATCAGATTAGATAATGCAGCCCCGGTTTTAAACAACTACGAATGCGGATGCGGCCACAGGTTCCGGAGGGGCGAATACAGCCCTGATCGCCGATGCGGTACCTGCTTCTTCCTCGGGATTGATTCCATTCGCGAAATCGAAACGGGGAAAGCTTTTTGCGCCGCCCTCGCGCAGCAGGACGGGCAAGGTCTCCCGCACAACCGCCGGAAGTCTTTCCAGATGCTTCGGCAGCGCCCCGGCGCAGGAAGCGGCACCGAGGGGAGCGACGACGCCCCCTGCCCCCGATGGCGCCGTCACCAGGAACCGTCCGTCCCAGCGAAGCGTCGCCCCGCCCCGGATGGCGATGCGCTCGACCGCGGAACGCGGCTCCCGCGCCACCAGGAGCCTGCCGTCCTGGCGCGGCATGATCCGGCATCCGCCCAGGGTCGCCCCGCGCGGCGGAGCACCGCCCGAGAAAGACCGGTGGAACCGCTCGACAGCGTCGCGGCGGGGCTGGTACCGGGCGCCTCCGACCGACGCGAGGCAGCGGCCCAGGACGCGCAGCGCCAGATCGTCGGGTGCTGCCCGGATCGGCTCCGGGCGCAGCAGGACGCATCCCTCCGGCCACACCTCGACCGCCCGTGCGAGCAGTTGCGCCGTCGCGACTTCGAGCGCCGAGCGGGTCCGCCCGGCGCGGCGCGCGGTTTCGGCGGCATGGGCCGGTGTCCAGCCCTCCTTCGCGAGGGTGTCGGCCATGGTGCGAAGCCGCACCCGCGCATAGGCGGCGGACCGGTTGGACGGATCTTCGATCCAGGGCTGGCCCGCCGCTTCGAGGACCGCCTTCAGGCGCGCCCGCGGCATGCCGAGCAGCGGGCGCAGGATCCGCACGGCCCCGGTCTCCCGGAGCGGCGACATCCCGGCGAGGCCGTCGGGGCCGCTCCCCTTGGCGAAGCGCAGCAGGATGGTTTCGGCCTGGTCCTCCAGATGGTGTGCCAGGGCCAGATGCAGGATGCCCTCGGAACGGCAGCGATCCGCGAGGAGCCGGTGGCGGGCGTCGCGCGCGGCCGCCTGTATGCCGGAAACCGGCTTGTCCCCTTCCCACCGGAGCACGTCATGGGCGATGCCGCGGGCCGCGAGCCAGGAGCCGACCCGAACGGCCTCATCTGCGGCATTATGTCGCAGGCCATGATCCACCGTCAGGGCAAGCAGGGCTCCGCCGGCCCGGTCAGTCCATGCCTTGAGCAGGAGGCAGAGCGCCAGACTGTCCGGTCCTCCGGATACTCCGACCGCGACTCGGGGCCGGGGCTCGAACGGCCCCAGGCGGTCCATCAGGCCGAAGAACTCGCCGCAGACGTCATGGGTCATCCCAGGCTCACGAGCAGTTCAGACGGCCCCGCTCCTGGTCGGCCCGACGCTTGATCGTCGCGGGAGCGTCGGGGAACTCCGAATTGAGCTGCTGGAAGGTGACGCAGGCTTCCTTCTTCTGGTTCAACTGCCCCAGCGACATGCCCAGCTTCAGGAGGTTGTCGGCCGCCTTCGAGCCCTTCGGGTATTTCTGGTAGCCCTCGGCGAAAGCGACCGCGGCATCGCTGTACTTGCCCCGGACATAGTAGGTCTCGGCCAGCCAATATTGGGCGTTGCCGGTCAGCGGGCTGTCGGGATGGCTCTTGACGAACTGTCCCAGGGCCGCCTCCGCGTTGGCGTAGTCGGCGGCACGGAGCAGGCCGAAGGCGTAATTGTACTGCTCCTGCGCGGAACCGGACGGCAGGCGCGCCGCGGCGGTCACCTGCTGCTGGGGTTGCTGGGGAGCAGGCTTTGCCGGCGCGGCGGCAGCCTGGGTCTGCGATCTCACGGCCGGCGCCGGGGCTGCGCTCTCTGCAGAAGATGCGCCCGGCTCGGCGTTCAGCTTGCTCTCGATCTCGCTCAGGCGGTACTCCAGGTCGGACGCCAGCTTGTCCAGCCGTTCCCGCGCCTGGGTGATGCCGAACGTGGCCTCCTCGTACTTACCGGTCAGGGTCTGCAATTCGCTTTCAAGGCGCGACAGCCGGATCTCGAAATCCGCCGCCAGGCTGGGCGGGACGCCAGTGCTGCCCGGTGCCGAGGAGCCGGCGGGCGGGGTGCCGCCGCGATAGACCTGCCTGTTGAGCGTCTGGATCTCGTTCTCCAGCCGGTTCAGCCGGTTCTGGAGGTTGATGTCGGCCTGTGCCGCCGCCGGCCCGGACCATAGCATCAGTCCCGTCAGCAGGAGGCCGGTCAGCATGAAGCCGGCCGGCCCGGCGCCGGCAAGCAACGCCGCCCTGCCGCACCCTTCAGTCAACCCTTTACCCGTCGCTCGAACCATTGCCTCTACCGCCATCATTGTTCCCCGAACCTGATCGGACCCGGCCGTCCCTGCCGCTGCGTAAATAGTGCCTGTTTCACTGCCTGCCGGTGGAGGCGATGCTCCGTCCCGCCTGCGGGCCGGATTTCTGCGCGATACCCGAAACCGGAGGCAAAAATAAGGCGCCACACCCGGCGGCCCGTTCAGGATCCGCTTGGTGTGGCGCCCCATTCATCAGCGGACTTGCATCCGCTGCTGTCGCGATCCGCCGTCCGCTTAGTTGACGGTGGTCACGCCACGGCGGTTCTGCGCCCAGGCGGCCTCGTTGGAACCGAGGACGGCCGGACGCTCCTTGCCGTAGCTGGTGGTGGCGATGCGGTTGGCATCGACGCCACGCGCCAGCAGGTAGTTCTTCACCGAGTTGGCGCGACGCTCGCCCAACGCGATGTTGTACTCGCGGGTGCCACGCTCGTCGGCGTGACCTTCGACGGTCACGGTGACGCGCGGATACTGGTTCAGCCAAGCGGCCTGACGGTCCAGGGTTGCCCGGGCCTCCGGAGTCAGGTCGAACTTGTCATAACCGAAGAACACACGATCGCCGACATTGACGACCAGGTCCTCCTGGGTGCCCGGAGCCGGACCAGTCCGGACCGGAGCCGCACCGGCGGTAGCCCCACCACCGGCACCGGCCGAGCCGGCATCTTGCGGGGTGGATTCGCACGCAGCGACCAGCACAACCGCAGCCAACAGGCTCAGAACCTTCAAACGCATCTGAAAAACCCCCTACAGCGACACACGATACCAAACACGGAAGAGCGAACGGGCCGACGCTAATCTACGCCCAGTCCTTCGAATCCAGACCACCGAAAGTTTCCGATCTCCCGACTGTCTAACCTTAGCGTCGATCGTGCACCGCGAAAATAAATGGTTACCGCTAAGGAATCAAGGGCGACCAAGCGGGATCGGAAGCGTCGAGGGGCGTGACGACCTCGCGTTCATTGAAGCCGGTCAAGTCGACGCTGTACAAACGCGCGGTTCTGCTGCGATTCCCCTCCCCGCTCGGACGTTCGCGGAAGAACATCAGAACGCGTCCATTCGGGGCCCAGGTCGGCCCCTCGACGTGAAAAGCCTCGTTCAGCAGCCTTTCGCCGGCACCATCGGGCCGAATCACCCCGATATGGAACCGCCCGTTGGCGATCTTGGTGAAGGCGATCAGGTCTCCGCGCGGCGACCATACCGGGCTTGCATAGCGGCCCTGCCCAAAGGTGATCCGCTGCGGATTTCCGCCGTTCGCGTCCATCACGTAGAGCTGCTGGGTGCCTCCGCGGTCCGACTCGAAGACGATCCGCTGGCCGTCGGGCGAGTAGGAGGGCGAGGTGTCGATCGCGGGACTGTTGGTCAACTGGTCGACCCGGCGTGTCCGCAGGTCCATCGAGTAGATGTCGGAGTTGCCCGAGGTGGCCAGGCTCATGATCACCTTGTTGCCGTCCGGCGAGAAGCGCGGCGCGAAAGTCATGCCGGGAAAATCGCCCAGGACCTCCTGGCGGCCGGTGTCGATGTTGAAGAGATAGACCCGCGGCTTGTTGTTGAAATAGGACAGGTAGGTGATTTCAGGCGCGCTGGGAGAGAAGCGCGGGGTCAGCACCAGCGTCCGGCCGTCGGTCAGGAACCGGTGGTTCTCGCCGTCCTGGTCCATGATCGCCAGCCGCTTGATGCGCTTGTCGGCCGGCCCCGTCTCGGAGATGTAGACGATGCGGGTATCGAAATAGCCCTCCTCGCCGGTGATCCGCTTGTAGATCGCGTCGGAGATGATGTGGGCGACCCGGCGCCAGTTCTCCGGCACGGTGAAATAGGCCAGCCCGGTCATCTGCTGTTCGGCCAGCACGTCCCACAGGCGGAACTCCACCCGCAGGCGGCCGTCCGGCTGGCCCTGGACCAAGCCGGTGACCAGCGCCTGCGCGTTGATCACCTTGAGGTCGGCGAATCGCACTTGGTTGTGCAGCGAGAGCGGATCCTGGATCAGCGCCTTGGGATCGATCGGCCGGAACAGCCCGGAACGCTCCAGGTTGGCGGACACGACCTGGGCGATGTCTCGGCCGACCTGGGTCTCGGTCCCTCCCTGGCCGGCGAAGTTCGCAATCGCGATCGGCATCGGCTCGACCTTGCCGCGCGTGATGTCTAGGCGCAGCTCGGCCCGGGCACCGGCCGCTCCGGCCAGCGTGATGACCAGGACGGCCAGCGCCAGACGGCGGGCAAGCAGGACCAGATGGTATGGAAATGCAATCATGATCGGGTCATGCCTTACTATGATCGTTGTTCTTGCGGGAACGGGCGTCCCCTGGAGCACTCTGCGGATGCACCGAATGGGCACCTTGATCGTGGCATAATCAAGGTACCCATAGGTCCGCTATCCCCGGAGCATGTCACGCGGGCTGAAGACGAAGACGGCGTCCTTCCAGAAGTCGTAGCCGTCGGGCGGAAGCGGCAGCGTGCGGCAGCGCGGGTTCATCACGGCGCGCTGCGCCGATTCGGCGACGGTGCGGAACGCGCGGTCGCGCGCCATGCGCGCCTTGTCCACGACCTCCGCCCGCATGACCTGCCCGTCCCGGCCGATCTCCAGGCGGATCTCGACCGTGATCTCGTTGATCCCCAGGAGACCGGGATCGACGTTCCAGCACGCCTCGACCGTCCGGCGAACCGCGTCCTCCTGGCTCGCCGTCAGGCGGTCCGAGAGCTTCGTCGCGTTGCTGGCGGCCTGCTGCTGCGACGGGGCCGACGGTGCCGGCTGCTGGCGCTGCGGCTGGGCCGGGGCGTTCGACGGCTCCGGCTTGAGGTTCTGAAGGTTCTTCAGGACGCTCGCGAAATCCTGCTTGGCGTCTGGCTGCTTCTTCTCCGGCTCGGCCTTCTTCGGCGCCTCGGGCTTGGCAGGCTCGGGCTTCTTCGCCTCCTGCTTGGCAGGCTCGGGCTTCTTGACCTCCTTGGGTGGCTCCGGCTTCGGCGGTTCCGGTTTCTTCGGTTCCTGCTTCGGCGGTTCCGGCTTCGGGGGCTCGGGCTTGGGAGGCTCGGGCTTCTTCGGCTCCGGCTTTGGGGCCGGTTCCTGCTTCGGCGGGTCCGGCCTCGGGGGCTCGGGTTCGGGCTCCGGCGCCTTGGGCGGCGGCGGGGCGGGAGCCGGAGGCGGCGGGACCGGGCGGGGCGGCGGCGGAGGTTCGGGCTGCCGTTGGGGCGGCGCCGGCTCGCGCGGGGCGGGCGGCGGTTCCGCGACCTTGGGCGGTTCGGGCGGCCGCGGCGGCACCGGCGCGGGTTCCGGCGCCGCCTGGGCAAGCTGCTGCTGGGGCGGCTGCGGCGCAGGCTCCGGCTCGGGCTTGGCCTGGGGCGGCCGCGGCGGTGCCGGAGGCGAATCGTCGATGCGGGTATTGGTCAGTTCGCCGACATCGACGATGTCGATCGGGATGGATTCCGGGATCTCGATAGGCTTCTGCATCATTGGCAGACCCATCACGGCGATCGCGATGACCGCCACGTGGACCACCACAGAGAAGATGATGCCATTGCGCATGATCTAGCGCGCCGCGGCTTTGGGTTGCGGCAGCTCGGCGACCAGTCCGACCTTGGTGAAACCGCCGGCGCTGATCGTCCCCATCACCTGGAGCATGGTGCCGTAAGCGATCCTGTTGTCGCCCCGCACCAGGACGCGGGCTTCCGGATTGTTCTCGGTGATCGCGCGCAGCAGCGGGACGAGGTTGTCCAGTTCGACGGCGGTCTCCTGGACGAAGATGCGGTTCTGGGTGTCCACCGTGATGAACAGCGGCTTGCTGTCGGTCGGCAGGGCCGGCGCCGCCGTCTTGGGCAGGTCCACCGGCACGCCGACCGTCATCAGCGGCGCCGAGACCATGAAGACGATCAGCAGCACGAGCATGACGTCGACGAACGGCGTCACGTTGATCTCCGCGAGCTGCTTGTAGGCGCGGCGTCGGCCGCGCCCTTCGGATTTCCCGGCGAGCTGGGCTCCCATGGATCAGGCCCGTTCTTCCAGATAGCGCGAGAGGATTGAACTGAACTCGCTGGAGAACGCCTCCAGGCGCTCAGCATAACGCCCCAAATCTGTCGAGAATTTGTTGTAGGCGACGACCGCGGGGATGGCGGCGACCAGGCCGAGCGCCGTGGCGAACAGCGCTTCGGCGATGCCCGGCGCCACGACCGCCAGGCTGGTGTTGTTGGAGGCGGCGATCGAGGTGAAGCTGTTCATGATGCCCCAGACCGTGCCGAACAGGCCGATGAAGGGCGCCGTGGAACCGACGGTCGCCAGGAACGACATGTAGCGCTCGGCCCGGGCCATCTCCCGGCCGATCGTCACGGACATGACGCGCTCGACCCGCTGCTGCAATCCGGCCTTGATGCCCGACGCGTTCAGCGACCGCTCGCTGGCGTGGCGCCACTCGCGCATGCCGGCGGCGAAGGTCGCGGCCATCGGGTCGCCGGGCTGCTTGCCCACGTCCTCGTAAAGCTTCTCGAGCGATCCGCCGGACCAGAAGCTCTCCTCGAAATCGGCGGCCTGGGCGTTGAGCCGGCGGAGCCTGACGATCTTCTCGAAGATGATCGCCCAGCACCAGACCGACGCTGCGAACAGCATGAGCATGACGGCTTTGACCACCACGTCGGCGGCCATGAACAGCCCCCAGACGGAGAGGTCGTGAGACGCCGCCGCCGCGCCGGATGTGATGACGGAAGGATCCATGGTAGTCGGTCTCGCCTTTCAGCTATTAGGGCCTTGATCGGTCTCGCCGCGGGTTCGAAGCGCGTCCAGCGTGGCCCGGACCGGCTCCGGCAACCGCACGGGCCGACCCAGCGGATTGATGCAGAACACGGTTAACAAAATACGAACGAGGACCCGGCGCTCCGGCACGCCGGCCATGAGAACGGTCTGCTCGAACTCCATGGAGGCGCCGCGGATATCGATGATCCGCGTCTCTACTTCAAGCAGGTCGTCGAGCCGCGCCGGGGCCCGGAAGTCGATCTCGCACCTGCGTACCGCAAAGGCCACACCCGTGTCGCCCGCGATCTCCGCATGCCGGCTTCCCAGCGCCCGAAGCATCTCGGTGCGCCCGCGCTCGGCATAGCGCAGGTAGTTGGCGTGGAACACGAGGCCGCCGGCGTCCGTGTCCTCGTAATAGACGCGGACAGGCAGGCGGTGTACCGCGCCGTCCATGCCGCCGCCGAAGGTTTCAGTCATCGGGGTCTCCCTCCGGCACCAGGAGGTCGAGCTGGCGTGCCGGGATCTGCGGGACGCTGAGGCCCAGGTACCGGAAGCCGCCGTCGGTCAGCATGCGGCCGCGCGGTGTCCGCTGAAGCATTCCCTGCTGGATCAGGTAGGGCTCGACCACCTCCTCCAGCACGTCGCGCTGCTCGCCCAGGGCGGCAGCCAGGGTCTCGACGCCCACGGGGCCGCCGGCGTAGTTGCCGGCGATGCAGCCGAGATAGCGCCGGTCCATGCCGTCCAGCCCCAGCCGGTCGACCTCCAGCCTGTTCAGCGCCGCGTCGGCGGCGGCGGCATCGACCGCAGCGTTGCCCGCGACCGCCGCGAAGTCCCGCACCCGGCGCAGCAGGCGCCCGGCCACGCGCGGCGTGCCGCGGGACCTCAGCGCGATCTCCGACGCGCCGTCCGGGGTCAGGTCCAGGCCGAGCACGCGGGCGGCCCGGCTGACGATCAGCTCCAGCTCGTCCGGCTCGTAGAACTGAAGCCGCAGGGGAATGCCGAAGCGCTCGCGCAGTGGGCGGGTGATCAGGCCCGACCGGGTGGTGGCGCCGATCAGCGTGAAGGGCGGCAGGTCGATCTTGATCGAGCGCGCCGCCGGCCCCTCGCCGATGATCAGGTCGAGCTGGAAATCCTCCATCGCCGGGTAGAGGATCTCCTCGACCGCGGGCGACAGCCGGTGGATCTCGTCGATGAACAGCACGTCGTGCGGCTGAAGGTTGGTCAGCAGCGCCGCCAGGTCGCCCGCCCGGGCGATCACCGGGCCGGAGGTGGACCGGAACCCCACGCCCAGTTCGCGGCTTACAATTTGGGCCAGCGTGGTCTTGCCTAGGCCCGGCGGCCCGAAGAACAGGACATGGTCCAGCGCCTCGCTCCGGCCGCGCGCCGCCTGGATGAAGATCGACAGGTTCTCGCGCACCTGCCGCTGCCCGACGAATTCCGACAGGGACAAGGGCCGGATCGTGCTTTCCGCCTGATCCCCCTTGGCTTCTCCCTGCATCGGTTCGGGTTGCACCATGCGATCCTGCTGCTCGGCTGCCGCCATCACGCGCTAAGCTCCTTCAGTCCCATCATGATCAACTGTTCGACCTTCGCGTCGGGGCCGGCCTTCTGGGCGGCCTGGGCCACCGCCGCGAAGGCCTCGGCCCGCCGGTAGCCAAGGTTGACCAGCGCCGAGACCGCGTCATTGGTGACCCCCGCCCCGGCCGGCGCCCCGCCTCCGGACGCCGCCGTCGCCGGACCGGCGCCGAACTGCAGGTCGGCGACCTTGTCCTTCAGCTCGCTGATCAGGCGGTTCGCCAGCTTGGGGCCGACGCCGTCGGCCTGGGCCAGCGCGGTGCGGTCCTGCGCCGCGATGGCCTGCCCCAGCTTGTCCGGCTCCAGCACGGACAGCAGCGCCAGCGCCACCCGCGATCCCACGCCCTGCACGGTGGTCAGGCGGCGGAACCAGTCGCGCTCCGCCGCGTCGATGAAGCCGAACAGGGTGATGGCGTCCTCGCGCACCTGCATCTCGGTGCGGAGCGACACGGCGGCCCCGGTGTCGCCGACCCGCCGCAGCGTGCGCGCCGAGCAGTAGACGAGGTATCCGACGCCGCCGCAATCGACGATGCAGTGGTCGGTGCCGACGCTGTCGAGCAGGCCGGACAGCTTGGCGATCATGCGCGCCCTCCCCGCACTCCGGGGATCGCCAGGGCGCCCGCGATCACGTTGCGCGTCGCCGCGTGGTGGGCGTGGCAGATCGCCACGGCCAGCGCGTCGGCGGCGTCGGCCGACTTCATCTCGACGCCCGGAAGGATCATCCCGACCATCACCTGCACCTGGTTCTTGTCCGCATGCCCGGCGCCGACCACGGATTTCTTGACGAGGTTCGTCGGGTACTCCGCCACCGGCAGCCCGGCCTTGGCCGGGACCAGAAGCACGACCCCGCGCGCCATGCCCAGCTTCAGGGTGGACGCCGGGTTCTTGTTGACGAAAGTCTCCTCGACCGCCGCCTCGTCGGGCTTCCAGCGCTCGATCACGGCGCTGAGACCGTCATGGAGCTGCACCAGCCGCTCGGCGAGGCTGAGGTCGCCGTCGGAATGGATGGCGCCGTTGGCGACATGGGTCATCCGGTTGCCGCAGACATCGATGATGCCCCAGCCGGTGTGCCGCAGGCCGGGATCGAGCCCGACCAGCCTGAACGGTCCCGGTGCTCGCATCAGGCGGTCAGCCGCTCCAGCAGCTCGTTGGGGATGTCGAAGTTACCCGACACGGTCTGGACGTCGTCGTTGTCGTCCAGCACGTCGATCAGCTTCAGCAGGCTGGCGGCGGTTTCCTCGTCGGGGGCCACCGTGTTGACCGGCTTCCAGGTCAGCGCGGCGCTCTCCGCCGGGCCGAACTTCTCCTCCAGCGCGTCGCGCACGGCGGACATGTCCTCCATCGAGGTGGTGATCTCGTGGACCTCGTCGGTCGACTCCACGTTCTCGGCCCCGGCCTCCAGCGCCGCCTCGAACATGGCCTCGGCCTCCGCCGCCTTGGCGGGATAGACGATCAGGCCGATGCGGCTGAACATGAAGGCGACCGACCCGGTCTCGCCCAGCGACCCGCCATGCTTGGTGAAGGCCGAGCGGACTTCGGCGGCGGTCCGGTTGCGGTTATCGGTCAGCGCCTCGACGATCAGCGCGATGCCGCCGGGACCGTAGCCCTCGTACCGGACCTCTTCGTAGTTGGCGTCGTCGCCGCCCGGGCTGCCGCTCTTGATCGCCCTGTCGATCCGGTCCTTCGGCATGTTCTGCGTCCGGGCCGCGATGATCGCGGCGCGCAGCCGCGGGTTGGCGGCGGGATCCGGGAGCCCCGACTTGGCCGCGACGCTGATTTCCCGGGCGAGCTTGTTGAACATCTTGGCGCGCTTGACGTCCTGCGCGCCCTTGCGGTGCATGATGTTCTTGAACTGTGAATGACCTGCCATGCGCTTGAACCTGCCCTTCGAGAGGCTTTTCTGAGTGTCGATAGGGATGATTATGGCAGCTGTCTACCACACCCGGCGCAGGGCCGCACGCGACAGAACGGCAGCTGGAGCGGCAAGCCGGCGCCAGCCGAGCCAGCGCCGGACACGGGCCGCAGATTGATTATCCAATGAGGCGATATTGAGGCGCCGCTAACCCGTTCGGTCCGTAAGACGACCCATTCAGACCGGATCTGGGAGGGAGTGTAACTCAGGCCGTAGGTCGGCTAGAGCGAAGCGGCAGCCGACAAGCAGGCGCGTCGATGTCGGCTGCCGGACATGAACTCCCACAATCTCGCGCAAGAGTGTCTCCCCGGCGCCTCTACTCCACCGCCGGCAGATGGTTGGCCAGCCTCGGGCCGACCCGCACCGCCTCCGCCCGGACGGCAAGCCCCGTCCGGTCGTCGGTCTCCACGAAGACGCCGCAGACGGTGGCTTCGTTCTCCGCCGGGGTCATCTTCTCCGTCGGCAGCTTGCGGACGAAGCGGGCGACCGAGACTTCCTTCTTCATCCCGATCACGCTGTCATAGTCGCCGCACATGCCGGCGTCGGACTGGAAGGCCGTCCCGCCGTTCAGGATCTGGAGGTCTGCGGTCGGGATGTGGGAGTGGGTGCCGACCACCAATGAGACTCGGCCGTCCAGATAGTGGCCCATCGCCATCTTCTCGCTGGTCGCCTCGCCGTGGAAGTCCAACACCGCGGCGGTGATGCCGCCGCCCAGCCTGTGCTGGCGGACCACCTTCTCGACCGCCGCGAAGGGGTCGTCCAGGGCGTCCATGAACAGCCGCGCCATGACGTTCATGACCAGCACCTTGCGCCCGCCCTGGAGCTGGAAGATCGAGGCTCCCCGGCCCGGCGTGCCGTCGGGATAGTTCAGCGGGCGCAGGATGCGCGGCTCGCGGTCGATCGACCCGACCAGTTCCTTCTGGTCCCAGACATGGTTGCCGGTGGTGATGCAGTCGACGCCGACCTCGAAGAACTCCCGGGCGATCTTGTCGGTGATCCCGAAGCCGCCGGCGGCGTTCTCGCCGTTCAGCACCAGGAAATCGACCTTCAGCGCGGCGCGCAGCTCGGGGATCCGCTTCAACGCCGCCTCGCGGCCGCTGCGTCCGACCACGTCGCCCAGGAACAGGAGTCTCATGTCACCTTCTATCTGTTTTGCTATCTATTCTGAAATGCGGAGCGCCGACGTCTCCGTCACGATCCAGTCCAGCGGCTGGTCGTACCGGTCTCGGGGAACGGCCTCGACCTCCTGCGCCGAAAATCCGATTCCGATCGCGGTCACCGGCTTCACCCGCCGCAGCCGCTCCAGCGTGCGGTCGTAGAAGCCTGCGCCGTAGCCCAGCCGGAAACCAGCCCGGTCGAACGACAGCAGGGGCACCAGCAGCACGTCCGGCTCGACCTCCGGCTCCCCGGCGGCCGGCGCCAGGATGCCGAGCCCGCTTCGCTCCATCGGCGTCTGCGGCGTCCAGCGGCGGAACGACAAGGGTTCGCCGCGCGCCGTCACGACCGGCAGGGCGCAGTTGAAACCGTCGAGGTCCAGATGGGACAGGGCCGGCCTGACGTCAAGCTCGCTGCCGATCGGCCAGTAGCCTGCGACCACGGACGGCCTGGGCATTCCGGCTAGCAGCCCGGCAACCCGGCCAGTCACGGCCTCGGCGGAGTCGATGCCGGCGGAGGCGAAGGCTTCGGCGCGCCGAAGCTTGGCCGACGCCCGCGCCGCGTTCTTCACTTCGCGAAGGTCGGCTGGATCGGTCATCGGCGCGAGAAAGGGGGGCGCGAAAAAAGGAAAGTGGAAGGAGCCGCTTGGCCGTTGGCGTGATTGCTATCCTCTGCGGCCTGCCTAAGCAGGTGGGCGCCATGTACCGAAACCACGGTTCCGGCAGGGACAGCTCCCGAGAGTAATAGGTTATCGGCCCCAGGGATAAAGCAGCCTGACGAACCGCGCAGCAACCTTCCGATCCCTAACCTAGGCACGATCGAGCTTGGCTGCAATATCCCCGATGCGTTTTGCCAGATGATCGACCGCGGCGACCATCACGTCCTCGTCGGCCGGGGAGATTCCGTTCGTCTCTCCGGGGGCGGCTTCGCGGGCACCGGCGGCCAGGGCGTCGTACTCCGCCTTCAGGTCGAACAGCTGGTCGGTCACCAGCAGGGCGCCCATGGCCAATGCCTGCGCCTCCCCGGCGGTCGGCGCGCGGCCGGCGATGGCGCGCAGCTGCCCGTCGAGATAATTGGCGAGCTGGCGCAGGCGGGCTTCCTGCCCGTCCTCGCAGCCGATCAGATAACTGCGCCCGTTCAGCGTAACGTCGACACGCGGCATCCGCTCCTAATCCTCCAAAACGGTCTGCAGCCGGTCGATCGCCGTGTCCAGGCGCGCCGAGACGGTGTCGGCCACGCCCTTGGCCTCCGCCTCGGCCGCCCGGGCGGCTTCCAAGGCGCGCGCCAGTTCGTCGCGCTCGGCGACGTGGCGGGCCTCCCGGCGGTCCAGGGCCGCGTCGAGCTGGTCGATCGCCATGTCGAGGCTTTCCATAGCGGCTTTAAGTCGGTCCATCGGGGCGAAGCCGATCCTGCGCAGAAGTGAAACCAGTCGGCCCCGACCTTAGAGGCGTGCCCGCGCCGCCGTCAACCACGCTTCGCAGACGCCACATCCCGGCATCTCGCGTGTTGACGTGGGCAACCGGCGGCGGCATGGTGCCCGCGTTTCAGAATCTTGAAGCCATGTCGCAATGCCGCGCGCAGCCCGGTCGCCGCTTCGCCAAACCGGCGGGGCCGACCGGGGACGGCGCGTTCAGAATCTAGTCAGGATACCCGTCACCATGCCGACGACGCCCTCCTCCGCGACCCCCGCAAGCCCTGCCGGCGTTCCGCACGAGCAGTTGGCCAATGCGATTCGCGTACTCGCCATGGACGCGGTCGAGGCCGCGAAATCCGGCCATCCCGGCATGCCGATGGGCATGGCCGACGTGGCGACGGTGCTGTTCGGCAAGTTCCTCAAGTTCGATCCCAAGGCGCCGCAATGGCCCGACCGCGACCGCTTCGTGCTGTCGGCCGGGCATGGCTCGATGCTGCTGTACAGCCTGCTCCATCTCTCCGGCTACGAGGAGATGACGATCGACGAGCTGAAGCGGTTCCGCCAGCTCCACAGCAAGACCCCCGGCCACCCGGAAGTGCTCCAGTCCGGCGGGATCGAGACGACCACCGGCCCGCTCGGCCAGGGCATCTCCACCGCGGTCGGGATGGCGCTGGCCGAGCGCATCCTGAACGCGCGGTTCGGCGACGACCTGGTCGACCACTACACCTATGTGATCGCCAGCGACGGCGACCTGATGGAAGGCATCAGCCACGAGGCGGCGTCCTTCGCCGGCCACCTGGGCCTGTCCAAGCTGATCGTCCTGTGGGACGACAACCAGATCTCGATCGACGGCCCGACCAGCCTCAGCTTCACCGACGACACGCTGAACCGCTTCCGGGCCTATGGCTGGGACGTGCGCGAGATCGACGGTCACAATCCCCAGCAGATCACCACGGCGATCGAATACGCCCGCACCACCGACGCGCCGTCGCTGATCGCGTGCAAGACCATCATCGGCTACGGCGCCCCGACCAAGGGCGGCACCCACCATTGCCACGGCTCGCCGCTGGGCGCCGACGAGATCAAGGCCGCCCGCGAGAAGCTGGCCTGGACCCACGAGCACTTCATCGTCCCGGAAGAGATCACCCAGGTCTGGCGCGGCTTCGGCCAGCGCGGCGTGGCCGAGCGGGAGAGCTGGCAGGCCCGCCTGGACGGCGCCGACGACAGCCTGCGCAGGAGCTTCGAGCACGCCGTCTCCGGCGAGCTGCCGGCCGATTTCGACGCGGTGATCGACGGCTTCAAGAGCAAGGTCTCTGCCGAGAAGCCGAAGCTGGCGACCCGCGTCGCCTCGGGCAACGTTCTCGACGTCCTGGTGCCCGCGGTGCCCGAGCTGATCGGCGGCTCCGCCGACCTGACGCCCAGCAACAACACCCGCGTCAAGAATACCGGCGCCGTCCAGCGCGGCGACTTCCACGGCCGCTACGTCCATTTCGGCGTCCGCGAGCACGGCATGGCGGCGGCGATGAACGGCATGGCGCTGCATGGCGGGATCATTCCGTATGGCGGCACCTTCCTGACCTTCAGCGACTATTGCCGCCCGGCGATCCGCCTCGCGGCCCTGATGAAGTCCCGCACGATCTTCATCATGACCCATGACAGCATCGGCCTGGGCGAGGACGGCCCGACCCACCAGCCGGTCGAGCACGTGCCGGCGCTGCGCACCATCCCGAACCTGCTGGTCTTCCGCCCGGCCGACGCGGTCGAGACGGCGGAATGCTGGGCGATCGCGATGAAGAGCGTCCACCGTCCGTCGCTGATGGCGCTGACCCGCCAGAACCTGCCGACGGTCCGGACCGAGCACACGACCGAGAACCTGTCCGCCAAGGGAGCCTATATCCTGGCCCCGGCCGACGGCGAGCGGAAGGTCACGGTCTTCGCCACCGGGTCGGAGGTGGAGATCGCCCTTCAGGCCCGCGCGACGCTCCAGGCCGAGGGAATCGGCACGGCCGTGGTCTCCATGCCCAGCATGGAGCTGTTCGAGGAGCAGGACGAGGCCTACCAGGACGAGGTGATCGGCGAGAACACGGTCCGCATCGCCGTCGAGGCCCAGGTCCGCCAGGGCTGGGACCGCTATATCGGCCGCAAGGGGACATTCGTCGGCATGAAGAGCTTCGGCGAATCGGCGCCCTACCAGGATCTCTACAAGCATTTCGGCATTACTGCCGATGCCGTGGTGACGGCCGCCAAGGCCAAGTTGTAAACGGGCGCATCAAAGCCCGCGAACGTATTGGGATAGGAGGAATCGATGGCTGTTAAGGTTGCGATCAACGGATTCGGGCGTATCGGCCGTCTGGTGCTGCGCGCGATCTACGAATCCGGCCGCACCGACGTCGAGGTCGTCGCGATCAACGATCTCGCCGACGTGCATACCAACGCGCACCTGCTGAAGTACGACAGCGTCCATGGCCGGTTCCCGGGCACCGTGGAGGCCCGCGAGGGCGTGCTGGTCGTCAACGGTCACGAGATCAAGGTCGTCCAGGTCCGCGACCCGGCCCAGCTCCCCTGGGGCGACATGGGCGTCGAGATCGCGCTTGAATGCTCGGGCATCTTCACCAAGCGCGACGATGCCGCCAAGCACCTGACGGCCGGCGCCAAGAAGGTCCTGATCTCCGCCCCGGCGACCGACGAGGACCTGACGGTCGTCTACGGCGTCAACCACGACAAGCTGACGGCCGAGCACAAGATCGTGTCGAACGCCTCGTGCACGACCAACTGCCTCGCCCCGGTCGCCTTCGTGCTGAACAATCTGGTCGGCATCGAAAAAGGCTTCATGACCACGATCCACAGCTACACGGGCGACCAGCGCATCGTCGACACGATGCACAAGGACCTGCACCGCGCCCGCGCCGCCGCGCTGAACATGATCCCGACCTCGACCGGCGCCGCCAAGGCCGTCGGCAAGGTGCTGCCGGAACTGAAGGGCAAGCTGGACGGCACCGCCATCCGCGTGCCGACCCCCAACGTCTCGGTCGTGGACTTCAAGTTCATTGCCAAGCGGGCGACCAGCCCGGAGGAGATCCAGAAGGCCATCTCCGAAGCCGCTGCCGGCCCGCTCAAGGGCATCCTGGAGGCCTATGACGAGGAGTTGGTGTCGACCGACTTCAACCACGACCCGCACTCCTCGATCTTCGCCCTGAAGGAGGTCAAGGTCATCGACGGCAACTTCGTCCGCATCCTGACCTGGTACGACAACGAATGGGGCTTCTCCAACCGCATGGCCGACACCGCCGTCGCCATGTCGAAGGCCGGCTGAGCAACCCGACCTGAAGTCCCGACGTGACTGAAAGTGCCCGGGAGCATCGGCCGATGCTCCCGGGCACTTTTTCGTTCGAGACTACGCTGCGGTCAGCGGGCGGCCTGCGCGGTCCGTCCGGCGCCGCCGAAGCCCAGCAGCTTCTCCGGCTTCAGCGCGTAGGCGCCGGCGCCGAGCAGGGCCTGGACGACCAGGGTCACCGTCCAGAACGCGGGGAACTCCCAGCCGCCGCCGGTGCTGCCGAACATCCAGCCGTTCGGCAGGTGCTGGAGCGTGGCGCCGATCATGATCGGCAGCAGGGCGATGGAAACCGCGCGCGTCCAGGCGCCCAGGATCAGGGCGAGCCCGCCACCCAGCTCGCCCAGGATGACCAAGTAGGCGAAGAAGCCAGGGTAGCCGATGGTCTCGAAGAACTGCACCGTGCCCGGAATCGTGAAGGTGAAGATCTTGAGCCCGGCATGGGCAAGGAAAAGGATGCCGAGGCTGACGCGCAGCAGAAGAGCGGCGTAATCGGCCTGCGAGTGGGTCGAGTGAGAAGCGTTCATTGTCAGTCCATCCCGATCCGGGGCCCGTCCCTCGGGCCCGTTTTGGTGAAAGGGGCGGATTGTCCGGCCCCCTGATGGACAGAACTGTGCATTGAAAACGGCTGGCGGTTAATCCGCCCATTCATGCATAAATAAGCCACTCCGCGTATACAATCGGAAAGGCCGCTACATGGATCGAATCACCGCCCTGGCCGCCTTCGTCCGCACCGTGGAACTGGGAAGCCAAGCCGCGGCGTCGGAGGATCTCGGCTTGTCCCGGGCGATGGTCGGCCGCCATATCCAGCAGTTGGAAGACCGGCTGGGCGTCCGCCTGCTCAACCGCACGACCCGCAAGCAGAGCCTGACCGAAGCGGGTCTGGCCTTCTTCGAGAAATGCGCGAGCATCCTGGACCAGTTGAACGAGGCCGAGCGGGTGGCCAGCGAGTTGCAGGCCGAGCCGCGCGGCACGTTGCGGGTCAACGGCCCGATGAGCTTCGGCAGCACCCATCTCGCTTCCGCCCTGGCCGCCTATAGCGAGCGGCACCCCCAGGTCCGGATCGACCTGGTACTCAACGACCGGCAGGTGGATCTGGTGGAGGAAGGCTACGACGTCGCGATCCGGATCGCCCGCCTGACCGATTCCAGCCTGATCGCCCGCCGCCTCGCCCCGATCCGGATCGCCCTCTGCGCCTCCCCCGATTACCTGGGTCGCCATGGAACGCCGCGCACGCCCCAGGATCTCGCCGGGCACAACTGCCTGCTCTATACCTACTCCCCCACCCCGCTCGACTGGACGCTGGTCGGGCCGGACGGCGTGGAGACCGTGGTGCGGGTGACCGGCAGCCTGTCGGCCAACAACGGCGACGCGCTGGTGGCCGCGGCGATCGCCGGCCAGGGCATCGTGCGGCAGCCCACCTTCATCGTCGGTGACGCGCTCCGCGACGGCAGGCTGGTCACGGTCCTGCCGGACTACGCCCTGCCGCAGCCCAGTGCCTACGCGGTCTATCCCCATGCCCGCAACCTGTCGCCCAAGGTCCGGAGCTTCGTCGATTTCCTGGCCGGGCATTTCCGCGGGGTCCCGCCTTGGGACGTCGGCCTGGACGAGGTGTCAGCTATCCGTTAACCAACGGCACCTAAAATCTCCGGTTCAGGGGAAGAGTCCAATAAGCAACCGGAGATGAATGATGCCGAAATGCTCCGCGCCGATCCGCCTGCTGGCGGCGTTGCTGCTGCCGATGCTCCAGGCGTCCGGAGCCTCCGCCCTGACCCTGACCATTCCGCCGGGAGCGGCGCCGGAGATCGTCTTCGAGCATGATCGGGACGCCTGCGAGAAGTTCGACGTCCCCGACGTTCCGGCCAGCGTCTTCCGAGCCCATGACGGCACCGTCCGCCTGATCGCCAGCCACTGGACCAACCGGGGCATGGCCGGTCCCGACCTCGACCATCTCCGGCACTCCTGCGACATCCTGTACGAGGGCGCCAACGACGACGACCCCTCGGCCTTCGACGACCGGGGCTGGATCACCAGCACCTACACCCTCGACGGCAGGACCGTCCACGCGCTGGTCCACAACGAGTTCCACGGTCACCGGCGCCCGGCCCTCTGCCCGTCCGGGGGCTACATGGAGTGCTGGTACAACACCATCACCTACGCCGTCTCGACCGACGGCGGCCGGACCTTCAAGGCGCCCGAGGGCCGCCGGCTGGTGGCGGGCGTCCCGTACCGGTACGATCCCAATCGCGGCAAGCGGAGCGGCCTGTTCAACCCGGCGAACATCATCCGGCGCGGCGACCATTTCTACACGATGTTGAGCGCCGCCCCGCAGGGCGAGCAGGCTTTCGGCATCTGCCTGATGCGGACCGACCGCCTTGACGACCCGGCGTCCTGGCGGGCCTGGGACGGCAACGGTTTCACCGTCCGCTTCATCGACCCCTATCGGGAAGAGCCCGACCCGGCGGGCCCGCCGGCTACCTGCACGCCGGTTCCCGGCCTGACGCGGCTGATGACCAGCCTCAGCCTGCACCGTCCATCCGGCCTCTATATCGGCCTGTTCACCCACCGCCAGCCCACGGGGGCGGACGGCGCAACGGTGGATGGCGTGTTCTACAGAACGAGCCCCGACCTGCTGGCATGGTCGCCGCCCCGGCTGCTGTTCCCGACGCCGGTCACCCTGAACAAAGGGTGCGACACCCGGCCGGTGGTCTATCCATCGCTGGTCGATCCCGACAGCCCGTCCCGGAACTTCGAGGACACGGACGACGACGCCTATATCTACATGACCCGAATCACCATGGATGGATGCAAGACAGGCTGGACCCGAAATCTCGTGCGCCTGCGCGTCCGTATCGACCGGTAAGCTCGCACCGATCGACCGACCGAATACTGGGCTATTATATTCAACCCTTATTCACAAGCGTGACGCGGCTGCTAAATTTATTGTTTCACGATAAGTATTGGGGTAAACTTAAATTTCTCTCTAAATAAACAATACTGTCGCACCCGGATGCGTAAAATTGCCTTCGTGTGAGTACGAATGTATTTTGACGGGAACATCCACCATGGGTTCCCTCATGAAGTTTGCATCCGCGGTGATCGCCGACCCCGTTCAAGCCTTCATCAGCCGATGGAAGGAATCCGGCGCGGGTGAGCGCGCGAACTGCCAGCTGTTCCTGTCGGAACTGTGCGATCTGATCGGGGTTTCCAGGCCCGACCCCACGCGGGACGACGACCGCTACAATCTCTATGTATTCGAACGGAAAGTCGCGTATCCACGTGCCTACGGCGCGGTCAGCACGGGCAGGATCGACCTATACAAGCGCGGCTGCTTCGTGCTGGAGGCGAAGCAGGGCAGCGACCAGAAGACCGTGTCTCTGAAGACCCGGCGCGGCACGGCGGTTCGGGGCGGCAAGCACTGGGAGCGCACGATGAACGACGCCCGGCTCCAAGCCCTGGCCTACGCCCGCGCCCTGCCCGCCCGGGAAGGCCCGCCGCCCTTCGTCATCGTGGTCGATGTGGGGCATTCGATCGAGCTGTTCGCCGACTTCAGCGGAACCGGCCTGCGCTACGACCATTTCCCCGACGCCGGAAGCCACCGCATCCTGCTCGACGACCTCACCCGGGCGGAGATCCGCAACCGGCTCGCCAAGGTCTGGACAGCGCCCTTCGACCTGGATCCTTCCCGGAGCATGATGGTGCCTCCCCGGCGCGCCGCGGACCGGATGGCGGCGCCCCGGCACATCACGGCTGTTGTTCCCGCACAGGGGTTCTGACGGGCCAGAGCATCGATCACCGAAAAGTGCACTGGGTGCGAAGTGATCTTGTCGTCCACAGATGAACGCAGATGAACACAGATAAGGAAGATCTCGAATAATTAATCGCGGTAGGGACGCCCGTTACCGGGCGCCCCCCGCACAGAACCGGACGTGCCCGATTAAGGCATCCGGCTCCCACCTTGGGTGTTTGACGCGGAAGCGGTTTCCGGGCCAGGGATGGATGATGCGCGGCCGTGGTAGCCAGCAGTCGGCAAGGCGCGTGAGTTTGTCCCACGGTGTCTTGTCCTTCTGGCTGCGCCGACGCAGCGCCCTCATCCACAGGACGCCGACATGGTAGCGCAGGTTGGCAAGGGCCCGGTAGTTGGTCGGGACGGCGAAGTAGGCGTAGAAGCCGCGCATCACCTGTCCCAACCACCGGCCTTGCTCCGGGATGCCCTGGTGCCAGCGCCGCCGGAGTTCCTCCTTGATTTCCTTGAGCTTGGCCTGCTTGCGCTGGCGCCGGGTCTGGCGTCGCAGCAGGAAGCCGCCACGCCGGGACCGCCCACAGATGTGGGTGAAGCCCAGGAAGTCGAAGGTCTCCGGTTTGCCCGCGCCGCGCTTGGCCCGGTCGGCAGTTGCCTGCCGGCCGAACTCGATCAGGCGGGTCTTGTCGGCGTTCAGTTCCAGGGCGAACCGCGCCAGGCGCTCCCGCAGGTCCGCGAGGAACCGCTCGGCGTCCGACCGGTGCTCGAACCCGACGACGGTGTCGTCGGCGTAGCGCACCATGACCATGGTCCCGGTCGCGTGGCGATGGCGCCACTGCCGGGTCCACAGGTCGTAGACATAGTGGAGATAGACGTTGGCCAGCAGTGGCGATGCCACCGCCCCTTGCGGGCTGCCGGCCGTCGCCGGCTGCCGTTTCCCCGTCTCGTCCACCACGCCTACCGTCAGCCACTTGCGGATCAGCCGCAGGACGCGGGCATCGCCGATCCGGTGTTCCAGGAACCGCATGATCCACATGTGGTCGATGCTGTCGAAGAACGCCCGGATGTCCGCATCCAGGATCCAGTTCACCCGGCACTCGCCGATCGCCACCGCCAACGCGTCGAGCGCGTCGTGCTGCCCCCGTCCCGGCCGGAAGCCGTAGGAGAAGCCGAGGAAGTCTTCCTCGTAGATGGCGTTCAGCACCTCCACCAGCGCCCGCTGGACGATCTTGTCCTCCAGTGCCGCGATCCCGAGCGGCCGCATCCGGCCGTCCGGCTTGGGAATGAAATGCCGGCGTGACGGGTGCGCCCGGTAGCGGCCGGAATGCACGCGGTCCTTCAGGTCCGCCAGCCGTTCCTCCAGCCCCTCCGCGTACTCCCGCCACGTCATTCCGTCCACACCCGGAGCCGCGTCCCGCTTCAATGCCCGATAGGCAAAGCGCAGCAGGTCGGTATCCACGTGCGTCAGAAGGGTGGTGAACCGCTCCTCCTTTCGCTCCCGTGCCGCTTGACGTATGCGCTCCAGCCCCGAGAGCACGGGTGCCCGGTCCTGAGCCCGGCCCGTGTGCGGCGGAGACGCATTCCCCTCGGCCCCACCCCTTCCCTCCACCGGCTCCGCGTCCGCGTTCGCCGACTTCACAGGTACTATGGATGGGTCTGACCTCTTCGGCGCGTGCGTCACCGGCTACGGCTCCTCGCCTTCCCGGTGCGGACCAGACGGTCATCGGCCTCTGGTCACGCCGAAGATCTCCCGGTTCCCGCGCAAGGAGCGTCCGCACATGCCAGGGTCTCTGACCACGCCGGACCGCCGGGGTGCTCGCATGACGCACCCCGCCGTATCGCCTTCCAGGCACAGAACCCTGTCGGCATCCGGGATCGAGATTCTTACGCGGCTCAATGGCTGGCCTATGCGCTCCCCTGTCAACGCTTCGCCGACAGCCTCACGACCGCCGCCGCATGACTCGGGGCCGGTGTGGGGCGCTACTCCTTCACCGTACAGGACTTTCACCCGCTACTCCTTGCCGGTCTCCCGGCGCTCTCTGTGTCCATCTGCGTTCATCTGTGGACAAGTAAATCTGTTACCCGTTCCAGAAGCTGATTACCGGGCGCCCTGGAAGCTGTCGAAATGGAGCTTGGAGGCGAAGACGACCGCCTGGGTGCGGCTGTAAACCTTGAGCTTCTGGAGGATCGCGGAGACATGGGCCTTGACCGTGGTCTCGGCGATGTTCAGCTCGAACGCGATCTCCTTGTTCAGCTTGCCGGTGCCGAGCATTTCCAGAACGCGAAGCTGCTGGGCCGTCAGGGTCGCGATCCGGCGGGCGATCTCCGCGTCGTCGTCGCGGCCGTTGCACTCCGTCGTGCGCTCCTCGCGCTGGATGTGGGGGGGAACATAGACGTTGCCTTTGATGACGGTGCGCAGGGCTTCCGCCATCTCCTCACGCGGGGTCGATTTGGGGATGAAGCCGACGGCGCCGTAATCGATCGCCTGATAGACCAGCTTGGCGTCCTCGTGCGCGGAGACGATCACGACCGGCAGGGCCGGAAACTGGGCGCGGAGGGCCAGCAGCCCGCTGAAGCCGTTCACCCCCGGCATGGAAAGATCGAGCAGCGCCAAGTCGAAATCGCCCTGCGCGCGGATAGCCTCGATCGCCTCCTCGAGGTTGGAGGCTTCCGTGGGAAGGCTGCCCTCGACGGAAAGCGAGAGCGCAGTCTTGAGGGCGTCTCGAAACAGCGGATGATCATCCGCGATCAGAACCTTGCACATGGCTGCTTATTGCGCTCGTTGTAGCGGCGTTTCCTGGGAGCCGAGTGTGCTTCGGGTTACGGGCCGATGCAAGATGGAACTCGTCACAAAAGCATGGCTCTTCAGGGAAGAAAGGGGCCGGTTCGCACCGGCCCCCGCAACCATCCCGACCTGCGTCCCGTCTTCCGAACGAGCGTCAGGCCTTCGGCAGCTTGAACACCCAGAGCATGCCGCCCTGGTTGATGTCCTTGACCTTCTTGGCGACCTCGCCGCCCCACAGCGGGACGGCGCCGCCCCAGCCGGACACGACCGAGACATACTGCTCGCCGTCCATCTCCCAGGTGACCGGGCTGCCGACGATGCCCGAGCCGGTGTTGAACTTCCACAGCTCGGCGCCGGTCTTGGCGTCGAAGGCCTTCAGGAAGCCTTCCGGCGTGCCGGTGAAGACCAGATTGCCGGCGGTGGTCAGGACGCCGCCCCACAGCGGAGCCGGGTTCTTGTATTCCCACACGATCTTGCCGGTCTTCGGGTCGACCGCGCGGAGCGCGCCGATATAGTCGTCGAACAGCGGCTTGATGGTGAAGCCGGCGCCCAGATAGGCAGCACCCTTCTTGTAGGTGATCGGCTCGTTCCAGATGTCCATGCCCCACTCGTTGGCCGGGACGTAGAACAGGTCGGTCTCCGGGCTGTAGGCCATCGGCATCCAGTTCTTGCCGCCCAGGAAGCTCGGGGCCGCGAAGATCGGCTTGCCCTGCCCGGCCGCGGCGCCGCCGCCGTCCATCGGGTTCGGCGGACGGTTCTCCTCGACATAGATCGGACGGCCCGTGTTGAGGTCGAAGCCCTTCGCCCAGGAGGTCTGGGTGACGAACGGCGTGGCGCTCAGCAACTTGCCGTTGGTCCGGTCGATTACGAAGAAGAAGCCGTTGCGGTCGGCCTTGGCGCCGGCCTTGATGGTCTTGCCGTCCTTCTTCAGGTCGAACGAGATGAACTCGTTGACGCCGTCGAAGTCCCATCCGTCATGCGGCGTGGTCTGGAAGTGCCACTTGATCTCGCCGTTGTCCGGGTTGATCGCCAGGGTGGACGAGGTGTACAGGTTGTCGCCCGGCCGCAGGTGCGAGTTCCAGGGCGCCGGGTTGCCGGTGCCGAAGAAGAGCTGCTTGGTCTCGGGGTCGTAGGTGCCGCCCAGCCAGGTGGCGCCGCCGCCGGTCTGCCACAGGTCGCCTGTCCATGTGGCGTTCCTGACGCCGGTCATGGTGCTTTCCTTGCCGTTGAGGGTCCCCATGTTCCCCTCGATGGTCGGCCGGGTCCAGATCACCTCGCCGGTCTCGGCGTCACGGGCCTCGACCGCGCCCAGCACGCCGAACTCGCCGCCGGAATTGCCGGTGATGATCTTGCCGTCGACGATCAGCGGCGCCGCGGTCATCGAATAGCCGGCCTGGTAGTCGGCGACCTTCTTGTTCCAGACGACCTTGCCGGTGTCCTTGTTGAGGGCGACCAGACGCGCGTCGAGCGTGCCGAAATAGACCTTGTCACCCAGGATGGCGGCGCCGCGGTTGACCACGTCGCAGCACGGCATGATGCCTTCCGGCAGGCGAGCCTCGTACTGCCACTTCTTCTCGCCGGTACGCGCGTCCAGCGCGAACAGGCGGGAGTAGGAGCCGGTCACGTAGATCGTGCCGTCATGGACGATCGGCTGCGACTCCTGGCCGCGCTGCTTCTCGCCACCGAACGAGAAGGCCCAGACCGGGGTCAGCTTCTTGACCGTGTCGGTGTTCAGCGCCTTCAGCGGGCTGTGGCGCTGGCCCTGGTGACCCATGCCATAGGTCAGCACGTCGCCGGGAGTCTGGGCATCCTTCAGGATGTCCTCGTTGGTCGGGCCGGCGGCCTGCGCGGCACCCGTCGCCAGACCGAAGGCGAGCCCTCCGGCAACGGCGCCCGCCACGGCATAAGACGTCTTCATTCGCTTCATAAAGTCAGCCTCCCTCAAGAGCACGCGACGCCGGCACCGGGCCGCTCCGCCACCGACCGGCCGCCGGAACGCTCCCGTCCCGACAGCCAAGCCCCGGCTTTGCCAAATCTTCCCGGCCCCGCAGGCCTGTTTGTCCTTGGTCGCGGAGATTAACCTCACGTCGAAACCAAGCAATTGGCAAAAAGTACAATAGATGGCTATAATATAGATGCGAACGAACGAAAGCTTTCCCGCGTCCGTCAGGAGGCAGGTCGGTCCGATTCAGGCCCTGTTTAGTTCACGCGCGGCAATACAGATTGTTCTATTTCTGGATAGAGATGCGCGACCGAGCGTATGAACTCCTCCCGAAGGACGTTGAGTGCGGCGAATCGTGTCGGAATCTCGATCGCCATGACTTCGTTCATGTCCAGGCCCGCCTCCGCCGCCTCGCGTAGCGTCGCGTCAAGCCAGGTCAGGTAATCCCGAGTCTGGCCGATCGCGGCTTCGTCGGGCCGGACTGTGCCGTGGTTGGGAACCAGGACGGCGATGTCCAGCGACTCCAACTGGTCGAGCGATACCAGCCACCGCGCGATGTCGGCGTGAGGCGTCGTCGGCGTGCGGTCGGAGAACACGAGACCACCGGCGAACAGCACGCCGGTGGTCTCGTCGAACAGGGCGAGGTCGGCCGCCGTGTGCCCGGCAAGAGGCATCAACCGAAGCCTGTGGCCGCCGTAGGCGACGGTGGCGCCCAGGACGGGCTCGGACGGGACGACCACCTCGGTCCCCCGCATCCAGTCGCCGATCAGACGGTACATGTTCTCGGTGACCGCCCGGCCGTCGCTGCGGATGCCGTCGATGGTGCCGGGAAGGGCGGCGATCGGCACGTCGGCGAAGGCCTGGGAGCCGAGGAAATAGTCGGGATGAAGGTTGCTGACGAAGACCTTCGCGATCGGCCGCTGGGTCACCCGGCCGATCGCGGCCCTCATCTCCTCGCCGTAGCGGCGGCTGGGCCCGGTCTGGATGACGATAACGCCGTCTTCGGTGACGATGAAGCCCGAGTTGAGGATGTTTCCGCCGTTCGCGGCGGTGAAATGCTCCGAGGCCCCCTCGAACACATAGGTGTCGGCCGCGATCCGGCGCGCCTCCAGCCCATAGTCCCGCCGGGCGGCAAGGACGCTGTCCGCCGGCATCAGGATCAGGCACAGCAGCCCGACCGCACCCTTGAGCGCGCCTCTCATCGCCGGACGGGGTCCAGCGCGCTCTGCCGCCACGGCAAGGGAACCTCGGCCTCGATCTCGGTGCCGTTATTGTCTCGACCCTTGATCCCGAGGGACCGGCTGCCGGGCGACGGCGACACCTCGACGGTGAAGACAGGGTTCTCGGAGACCGGCTCGAAGCTGTCGATCCGCGCCAGTTCGCGTCCATCGGCGTCCCGGATCGCAAGATCCTCCAGGTAGAAGGCCGGGATACCCGGCGCCAGGCCGGTATCCATCGGGTGCCGCACCCGAAGGCGCAGCCGGGTGGAGTCAGCCTCCGCCCCCGTCCCGGCCCAGGCGCGGGCCTGGACCTCGCCGAGATGCCGCTCCCAGGTCGGATCGCCGTGGGCCAGCGCGGGGGAGGTGCAGCCGCCGCCCGCTGCGTCGACGAACACACCGCCCACGTGCCAGACCCCGTCGGGCGTGCGGGCCGCCGCCCGGATCGGGGTCGCCTGCTGAAGCTTGAGACGCAGCGCTATGGTCGGACGGGCCGCGACCGGGCGATAATTGAGGATCCGCGGGATCGGGTTCATGTCGGCGAAGACGACGATCTCCTCCACCGCGCCCAAAGCCGTCGCATCGACCGATACCGGCACGTTCAGCGCGTCCTCGGCACTCGCCGGGGCGGATACGAGGACGCGGTCATCGAACCGGACCGGCCCGCCGCCCAGGATCACGGAATGCATGTCGTCCCACATCACGGAACGGAGGGGATCGGGTTCGGCCGCGACCGCCGAGGTCGCCAGCATCACCGTGACCAAGCCTGCGCCAAGGGTCTTCAGCACGCGCGATCTCCCTATCCAATGCGCTCCCATGCTTCGTGGGAGCGTCCGCTTCGGGTCTTCCGTCCTATTGGGCCGGGCGGTTGTGCGTCAGCCCGTGGCTCCCGTAGATTTCCGCCACCTTACCACTTTCGAGAAGCTCGGTCACGATGTCCCCGACCCGGTAACCCAGGTCGCGGGCGTCGTGCTTGACCGCCAGGCCGATCGGCCATTCCGCGGGGGCCAGGTTCGGGGCGGGCATGGATCCGATCGGGAACTTGGCCCGGTCGGGACCCAGCGCCCCCTCCAGTTCGCTCAAGGGGGCGAACACCGCCGCCACGGCACCGGCGCGAAGGCCGGCGACCGCCTGCCCGACGGTGACGTAGTGGACGACATTCGCCGCGAGCCGGCCGCCGAAGGCGCCGCTCAGGTAGAAATCGGGAACGGTATCCAGCTCGACCCCGACCTTCTCGGTCTGGAACACCGGGAACCCCGCGGTTTCGGAAATGCGCGCGGGATCGCGGGCGACGGCATAGATCTCCCGCTGGTACGGCCCGAAGATGACGACCAGATCATTGCGCTGAGCGAAGGACCGGTTGACCGGCACATGCATCATGATGTCGGCGACGCCGCCGCCCAGGATCGGCCCCTTCCAGACGGCATTGCGCAGATCGTCGTCCATGGTCTCGTCGGCGGTCAGTTCCATGAAATCGACCCGCAGCCCCAGCTTCTCGCCGATCGCCTTGCCCAGATCGACGTCGGCCCCCTTCAGGACGCCGCCCTCGCGGTAGGAGAATGGCGGGAAATCCCGGTAGACGGCGATCCGCACCACCCCGCGCGCGACCACGTCGTCCAGCGGCACGGCCAGGGCCGGGGAGGATGCCGCGACCGTCAGGGCGACGGCGGCGGCCAGGGCGCGGCACCAGGAAGCGATCATTCCCGACATGGGCACGCTCACTGCTCGGCGACGGTTTCGAGCCAGGCGCGGATCGTCCAGAGCGCTTCCTGCCCCAGGGCTTCGTCGAACTTGGGCATGTAGGTGACGCCATTGCGGATCGCGCCGTTGACCACCCGCTCCTTGAACCACTCGTCGCCGCTGTCGCCCGGCTCCAGGAACCGCAGGTCCGGCGCGATGCCTCCCGAAATGGCGCCCAGGCCGTGGCATCGGGCGCAGTTCTGGTTGAACGCCGACTTGCCGATCTCGATGGCCCGCTCGTTGCCCCGGTAGGGATTGCTCTCCCGCCATTCCTTGCCCAGCGGCTCCAGACCGGTGGTGTCGACCGCCTGGGGAGTGACGTCGCCATGGGCGAAGGCGCCGGTCGAGGCGGCAACGAGACCGCCCAGCAGAAGGGCGGCGGCGGAGAGCCGGACAAGCCGAGCGTTCATCAAACAGGTCCTTTCGCAAACAGCGGTGATCGCTTCGTTGCGACGGATCATATCCAGGACGGGCTCGGGCACTAATTGGACTATGGTAGGAGCCGGCGGCTGCTGAGATTACGCAAGTATTGAGGCGACAAGGCTTTTTGCCCGAAGTACTGGATCGGTCCGGCATGGTTCCAAAGTCTAATGCGCCGCATACCGCCGATGCCGATACCTTGGCCGCGTTCGTCAGCTCCAAGGGAAAGAAGCGTCATGAAGATCGCGAAGGTTGCGTCGGCGGCGGCAGTCGTGACGGCCGTTCTGGCCGGGCCGGCGCTCGGGCAAACGGTTTTCGTTTCGAACGAGAAGGACAATACGCTGAGCGTGATCGACGCCGGCACCCTTCAGGTGACGAAGACCATCAAGGTCGGCAGACGCCCGCGCGGGATCACCCTGAACGCCGACGGCAGCCTGCTTTACATCTGCGCCAGCGACGACGATACCGTCCAGGTGCTCGACGTCGCGACCGGGAAGATCCTGCACGACCTTCCCTCGGGCGAGGACCCGGAGCAGTTCGCGCTCCATCCCGACGGCAAGCATCTGTTCGTCTCCAACGAGGACGACAACGTCGTGACCGTCGTGGACATTCCGCAGCGGAAAGTCGCCTATCAAATCGAAGTCGGCGTCGAGCCGGAAGGCATGGCGGTCAGCCCGGACGGCAACTGGGCGGTCAACACGTCGGAAACGACCAACATGGTCCACTGGATCGACACGGCAAAGCGGTCCCTGGTCGACAACACGCTGGTGGACGCGCGGCCGCGCCACGCCGAATTCTCCAGGGACGGGTCGAAGCTGTGGGTCTCGGCGGAGATCGGCGGCACGGTGGCGGTGATCGACACGGCGACGCGGAAGGTGGAGCACACGGTCCAATTCGCGATCAAAGGCGTCGCCAAGGACAATATCCAGCCGGTCGGCGTCAAGCTGACCGATGACGGGCGTTACGCCTTCGTGGCGCTCGGCCCGGCCAACCACGTGGCCGTGGTCAACGCCAGGACCTTCGAGGTCGAAAGGTACCTGCTGGTCGGCCGCCGCGTCTGGCACCTGGAATTCACGCCGGACCAGAAGCGGCTGTTCACGTCGAACGGGGTGAGCAACGATGTGTCGGTGATCGATGTGGACGCCATGACCGTGGTAAAGTCGATCCCGGTCGGCCGCTATCCTTGGGGTGTGGCGATCAAGGAATAGGTTATAAGGGATGGGGGCCTGGAACCGGGCCCGGAGGAAACGCAAGGGATAGATGACCGCACCCGCATTGGAGATCGAAGGGCTCAGCTACGGTTACGGCCGAGGCTTCGCCCTGGACGACGTGTCCTTCCGTGTGAACGAGGGCGAGTTCACCGCCCTGCTGGGGCCGAACGGCGCGGGCAAGACGACGCTGTTCTCCCTGATCACCCGCCTGTTCGAGGCGCCGCGCGGGTCCATCCGCGTCTGCGGGATCGCGTTGCGAGACCAGCCGACCCGCGCGCTGGCCCGGATGGGCGTGGTGTTCCAGCAGCCCACGCTGGACCTTGACCTGACCGTCCGCCAGAACCTTCATTACTTCGCTGCGCTGCACGGCATCGGTCGGCGCGACGCCGCCAACCGCATCGACGAGGCGCTGGAGCGTCTCGACATGGCCGAGCGCGACGGCGAGAAGGTACGCCAGCTCAACGGCGGCCACCGCCGCCGGGTCGAACTGGCTCGGGCACTGCTCCACCGGCCGGACCTTCTGGTGCTGGACGAGCCGACCGTAGGACTGGACGTCCCGGCCCGCCGCGGGATCGTGGAGCATGTCCACGAGCTGTGCCGGACCCAGGGCATGGCGGTGCTGTGGGCGACCCACCTGATCGACGAGGTCCATGCCGACGACCGGGTCGTCGTGATCCACAAGGGCCGCATCCTGGCCGACGGCAGCGTCAGCGAGGTGAACAGGACCAACGCCTCGGCGAACCTGACCCAGACCTTCCACCGGCTGATCAACCAGGTGGCAGCATGAACCTGCATTACTGGCGCGCCCTCAACGGCATCGTGATCCGCGAGGTGCTGCGGTTCCTCCACCAGCGCGAGCGCTTCCTGGCGGCCCTGGTCCGGCCGCTGGTCTGGCTGCTGGTGTTCGCGGCCGGCTTCCGGGCGGCGCTCGGCCTCTCGATCATTCCACCCTACGAGACCTACATCACCTACGAGACATACATCGTCCCGGGGCTGGTCGGGATGATCCAGCTGTTCAACGGGATGCAGAGTTCGCTGTCCATGGTCTACGACCGGGAGATGGGCAGCATGCGAACGCTGCTTGTCAGCCCCCTGCCCCGCTGGTTCCTGCTGACCGCCAAGCTGCTGGCCGGAACCGCCGTGTCGATCCTCCAGGTATATGCCTTCCTGGCGATCGCCGCCGCCTTCGACATTGTCATGCCGCCCCTGGGATACCTGACGGCGCTGCCGGCCCTGGTCGTCAGCGGGTTGATGCTGGGAGCCGTGGGCATGCTGCTGTCCTCGACCATCAAGCAGCTGGAGAACTTCGCGGGAGTCATGAACTTCGTGATCTTCCCGACCTTCTTCCTGTCCTCGGCGCTCTATCCGTTGTGGAAGATGCAGGAATCTAGCGTGCTGCTCTACCAGATCTGCGCCGCCAACCCGTTCACCCACGCGGTCGAACTGATCCGCTTCGCCCTCTACGTGCAGATCAACTGGGAGTCGCTGGGCTGGACAGCGCTTGCCCTGGCGGTGTTCCTGGCCGCCGCCATCTACGGCTACAACCCCGCCCGCGGCTTCATGCCGCGGAGGGCACAGGCGGATTGAGACTCCGCAAGCGTCCGGCCCGCCCGAAAGGGGCCGGACGCTTCGCCGGGAACATCCATACCCTCGGGTTCGAATGGTATCCGATGCCGTGAGGGATGGAACAGCGACAAGGGTTACGGCTCATCCGGCCCTTGCGTCACCTTGATTATGTCGTTCCATACCAGTCCAGCCATCGACCTGTCCAAAGGCCGAATCATTTTCGTTAGCTGGAAGTATTTGCGGGACTCGTCGGTACAGGAACTGCCGTCGCCCCGGTCGGCAGCGCCGATTCAATCTTTTCTGCCTGATTCAGACCGACAATTCTGAACACGGTAGCGGCTCGGGCAGCATCTCAGAAGCCGTCCTTTACCGATTCAGGCGACATTGCAAAACCTCTTGCTTAGGACAATCCTTGAGTGGTCAGCAGGCCTCCTTTGAAGCATAAAAAGATTCTTTGAGACCTCAGCCACAATGCTCTACAGCCTTGCTCGGACGCGCCTTACAAACAGCGAGCAGAGATGCTAATACCTGCAGACAGAATGTTGGGTGCACAGGCTTAATAGGCTCACCGGAGGAGAAGGCTGTCGCCTCAAGCCTGCTGGCGCGGCATGCAAGTTCAGGGACCATGCTGATGAGTTTTGCCATAGAGCGGATACTAACCGGGATCGAAGGACTGGACATTGTCCTGAATGGCGGCTTGCTCAGAGGTGCAGCCTACATCATCCAAGGCAGTCCGGGGACGGGCAAGACGATCCTGTCCAACCAGATCTGCTTCAACCACACGGATCAGGGCGAGACAGCCCTCTACATGAGCCTGCTTGCAGAGCCCCACGACCGGATGATCCGCTACATGCAGCAGATGGGGTTCTATTCGGAGGACAGGATCCCACGGCTGCTGACTTACCTCTCGGCATATTCGACGCTCGACAAGGAAGGCCTGCGCGGAGTGATCCGCCTGCTGGCGCAGGAGGCTCGCCGCAGCAAGGCGTCGCTCGTTATCCTGGATGGTCTCTTCGTCATCCATGACGTGGCGGGCAGCGAGCACGAGTTCCGCACCTTCGTCCACGAACTCCAGGGGCAGGCCAACCTGCTTGGCATAACCCTCCTGATCCTCACCAATCAGCAGCGGCAGCCCTCCTCGCCAGAGTTCACCATGGTGGATGGCTGGATTGAGCTTCGCGACGTCGGTCATGGGCTGCGGTCTGTTCGCTCCATCACGGTCCACAAGCAGCGTGGTGGTAGCTTTCTGCGGGGGGAACATCTGTTCCGCATCACAGACAGCGGCATCAGGGTGTTCCCGCGCCTAGAGGCGACCGTACTGCCGTCCGATGCCGAGGACGAGGCGACCGGTCGGGTCAGTGCGGGTCTGGAAGCGCTCGACACGATGCTCCACGGTGGCTACCCGGCCGCGTCGACCACGCTACTGTTTGGTCCCACCGGATCCGGGAAGACGACGTTGGGGCTGCATTTCCTCTCGCAATGCACGGTCGACGAGCCGGGCGTGCTCTACGGGTTCTACGAGAGACCCAAGCGACTGCTGTTAAAGGCTCAGTCCATCGGCATCGATCTGGCAGGCCTTGTGGAAACCGGGGCGCTCACGGTTCGCTGGAGAAGCCCGGCCGAGAACCTTGTCGACGAACTCGGTCACGAACTCATCGAAATGGTCGAGACGACCAAAGCTCGACGAATTTTCATCGACGGCCTGTCGGCCTTCCGCGACTCCCTTATCCATAGGCAGCGCCTGTCGCTCTTCGTCAACGCTCTCAACCAGCATCTGCGCTCCAGGGGAGCGGCCGTGATCTGGAGCCTGGAGAGCAAAGAGCTGTTCCTACCCGAGGATCTGCCCACCGACCAAGACATCTCGGCCATCTCCGACAATGTCGTGCTTGTTCACTACGCCCTCCGGGACGGCATCATGAGGCGCAACTTATCGATTCTGAAGGTCCGGGACAGCGACTTCGACCCAATCTCCGAGGAGTTCTTCATCGGCGATACCGGCATCCGTTTTGGCGAGGCCAATCTCGACAGGCTACGCCCCGAAGGCGCTCTCCCCGACCCCACGACAGACGAAAGCACACAGAAGGGAGTGACACGACGGACCGGTAAGAAGGGGTCCTGACCGGATGACCCGCGTTCTGCTCGTCGAGGACGAGGTTCTCATCTCTATGACGACAAGCATGCTCCTTGAGGATGAGGGATATCTTGTCGAGGTGGCCTCTGATGGAGCCAGAGGGCTGGAGATGGCCTTGGCCTCGCCCCCGGACCTGATCATCACGGACTACATGATGCCCCGCATGAACGGGCTCGACATGATTGTCGAGTTGCGCGCCCGAGGCTCGCGTATGCCCATCGTTCTGGCAACCTCCGTTCCGGAGACGCAGCTACCCCCCTCCTACTCGGGCGGCCACGACGCGCATATCACGAAGCCTTACCTCGACTTTGGCCATCCTAAATGGGACTACGAGCGGCTTCGGATTGGTTTTGATAGGTCAGGGGGCATAAGCGGCGGCCTGGACGAGCCTGACGTAGACGGTGCGAGGAATTTGGACGGTTTCGCCGGGATCCAGGGCTGTGACGAAATTCAGGTCGGTCCACAGGGCGATGCGTACGGCAGCCAGGGCGTCGGCGAAGGTCGGGGCGGTCTTGGGGTACCAGGCCGCCCGGCGCGGGGTCAGGTCGAGTTGGCCGGCGAAGGCCTGGACATGGAGCGCGACCAGCGAGTACAGGCCGAACAGCACCGGGGTGGTGCGGAACACCGCCTTGTCGGCGTGCTGGCGCTGGGTCTCGACGCCGAGGTGGGCGCGCGCCTCTTCATAGGTGAGTTCCATCAGCCAGCGCCTGGAGAACCAGCCGAGGATGACCAGCGGGTCGGCCGTCAAGTCGGTGCACGCCAACGCGTCGGGGTCGCGCTTGGACCCGGGATAGCGCACCAGGATCCAGCGGACCGCGACCGGCGGCTCCCCCGGGTGGTGCCACAGCGCGGTGCCGGAGATGAACTCCGCCTCCCGCGCGTGGCGACGCCCGGTGCGGACCAGCAGGGCGAAGCGCTGCCAGGGCTCGCCCGCGTCGTGCCGCCGCTTGGCCAGCTTGGTTTGGGCCTTGCCCTTGGTGGCGGGCCGACCGCCCCGGCCGGGCGGGCGCGGGGCCGGGAAGTCGAACAGCCGGGCGTCCAGGCGGAGCCGGGTCACCACGGTCATTGCGCGGCCCAACTCGCGCAGCAGGCCGACCGAGGCGAACTCGCCGTCCATCACCGCGACCATGGCGCGCCCCGGCAGCCAGCGCCGCACCAGGCGCAGCAGGCTGAGCGCCCACGCCGTGACCGGCCGGTATCGCCGGCCCTCGGCCTGGCAGAAGGCTTGGCTCGGCGCCAGCGCGCTGAGCATCGGCAGCGCCCAGACCTTGCGGGCGAACGGCACCTCGGCCAGCAGCATGGCCGAGACCCAGCGCAGGCCGCGGCTGGTGACCTTGCGCCCGCGCGAGGAGCGCACCGGGTCGTAGTAGTGTGCCGCCGGCCGGACCCGGGGACCGCGCCGGCGCTCCAGGGTGTGGTCGAGCCCGACCACCACCGGGCCGAGCGGGGCGAACACGCGCACCAGCGCCCGGGTGAGCCGCCGGGCCAGCGCCAGCCCGGACCACACGTCGCGGCTGAGCACCCGGTGGAAGGTGGCGAAATCGGCCCGTCCGGCCAGGCCGAGCGCGCGTAGCGCGCCGGCCACGGTGCGCGGGCCAAGCGCCAGCAGGGCGCCGACCGCCAGCGCGGCGGCCTGGGGCCGGCAGGTCGGCGAGAACACAGCGAGCGCCGGGGCGAGCCAGCGGCAGAACGCCTCGGGCAGCGGCGGGTCAGGGCGGTCCATGGTCCCCTCCGGGCGGTTGGAGTGTTGGACCCAACAGTCCCGCCCCGCGGAGATCGCCATGGCCGCCAAGACCGACCCCGTGCTCCAGCGCATCCACGCCCACCCCTGGCCGCAAGGTGGCGTCCGCGCCCGGCGCGCCGGTCACGGCTACTCGCTGGTCAGCACCCGCACCGGCGCGCCGGTCGCCCGCCTGTGCCCGACCGGCGAGGACGACGAGGTCGAGGTCCTCTGGTGGCGACGCGACGCCTGGGGACCCGCCGGTCCCTTCGGCGCCATCATGCCCCTTGATGACGCCCTCGACTTCATCGCCGAGGAACCCTTCTTCTGGATCAGGGCCTGATCAAAGTCCCATTTAGGATGGCCAAAGTCGAGCTTACTATGTGGCCCAGATCCTGGAAGCCGTTGCCCGGCTGCTGGGCTGAGGAGTTCTCGCAAGGATGGGTCCTAGTGTTCTGACTCTAACGCTTGGTACCGATATTTGCGTTTAGTGAGGTGCGGACTTTTTCGACCTTTTTAAGAATTTTGTCGGCAGTCGCGGTCCAGACGAAGGGTTTGGGGCGCTCGTTGTGTTCGGCGAGGTATCGATAGATCGCGACTTCGAGATCAAGGACGCTCTTGAGGACGCCTCGGCGGATGCGCTTGCGGGTGATTTCGGCGAAGAAGCGCTCGACAAGAATGAGTGAACCGCACCGGGTTTACCGGAGGCCCCGTCAAGTACACCGAACATCTGGCCGAGGCCGGTGTCGGGCCGTCGGTCGGCAGCGTCGGCGACAGCTACGGAGCTTTAGCTAACGCCTATGGCGGTATAATGCCTTGGCCGAGACGGTCAACGGCCTCTACAAGACCGAAGTAATCCGTTGCAGTGGGCCATGGCACAGGCTGGAGGCCGTCGAGTTCGCCACCCTGGAATGGGAGGACAGGTTCAACCACCGGCGCCTGCTCGAACCCATCGGCAACATTCCGCCCGCCAAGGCCGAAGCACGCTACTATGCTCAAACCGAGGACATCGCCAGGGCGGCGTGACTCAACCAAATCGGCCTCCGGGAATCCCGGCACGGTTCAGACGCTCGACCGGCGGATGAAGGACAACTCCTTCACCTTCGTGCTCGGCGGAAACTGACGGTCGCGGCGCTCGGCCGTGACTTTATGGGTAAATCCTTCGGCGGGATGTTGCCCAATCCGGCGGCGCGGGTTAAACCTTCGGTACGAAACCGCAGCCGCCCGCGTTGCCTGAAGGCGCCCTTCCGGAACCCTGTTGATGACATCGAGCCCGAACGCCTCGCCCCGAACCTCGCCGACCCACACGATCGCCATCTACAACCACAAGGGCGGCGTGGGAAAGACGACGGTTTCGCTGAACCTGTCCGTATGCTTGGCCGCAGCGGGCTACCGGTGCCTGCTGGTCGACATCGATCCCCAGCAGAGCAGCACGACCGTTCTGTCGCGCACCGGGGCGTCGCCCAACCTGGTGGACGTCATCCGCAAGCAGGCCGTCATCGAGGACGCGCTGCACGAGACCGTGGTCCAGAACCTGTGGATCATCCCGTCGACCCGGGCGCTGACCCTGCTGGAGACCGGGCTGGACGACCGGGTCAGGCCCAACCACGGGCTCAAGCGCTACCTGACGTTCTCGGAAGACCGCTTCGATTTCGTCGTGATCGACTGCCCGCCGGCCATGGGCCTGCTGTCGCTGAGCGCGCTGATCGCCGCGGACAGCGTACTGATCCCGACCACGTCGGGCGCCTTCTCGATCCAGGGCGTGCAGCGGACGGTGGAGACGGTGAATGCGCTGCGCGGCGGCCTCAGTCCCGGCCTCGTGGTCAACGGCATCCTGGTA